>CAUUJL010000156.1:0-2729 GCA_963545375.1 uncultured Oribacterium sp. | reverse complement strand
AATTGCTAAGAACTTCCTTTGTTTCCTCAACACCCATTTTTTCTCTATAAAACACCAGATCCACAACCGTTTTCTCTATATCATAAATACGAAACTTATTATTACCAACTTCTATGATTTCTGCACCTACAGAAAAACGTTCCTCTGTAAAATAGTATATATTTAATTCCGGCCATTCCGGAAGGGTCGACACTCTTGTTTTTCTTGGAATTGCTATATCTATGGCATCCGTGCGATAAGTAGACAGGTTATAATAAACAGCGGCACTCAGGAGACAAATAACGCCATTGGGTACATAGGCATAAGCATAATAGAAGTCAGACTCTTCTCCATCAAAATTCGTATTTTCATAATATTTCTTATTTAGTTTTATGAGAATCCCTTGTTTAACCAATTGGTTAATTTTGTAATATGACAAGCCTTTGTCTTTTAGTTCTTGAATAGAAAAAATCAATTGCTCATTGGAAACTTTTGAGTCTTCTTTCATCCTCGCCCACCTCTACATCTACTATTCATATAAATCTCTTTTTTTAAACAAAATGCGGCATAATCTATATTATGCCGCATTTTGTTTAAATTGATATTAGTCTTTTTATATTTTTGTGTCAATAAGCTTTGAAATGCATCAGTGAAATATCTAAGAAATTCGTATTGAACCTACCTGCAGATCGTCAACTCTACTATCTTTCCTACCAACTACCACTTCTTCGGCGTGTAATGTATCTCCGCCACGTTATAAACCGTAATAAACGCCTTCGGATCTTCCTTCTCCAAAAATGCCATCAGCTTCTGATATTCCTGCCGATCCACCACCGCCACGATTTCCTTCTTCATCTCATGGCTGTAAGCCCCCATAATGTCATAGATGCTCATACCGCTATGGATGCGGTTCAAAATAAACTCCGTAAGAATAGCTGCCTTTTCCTCGGTGGTAATCACACAAACTCTCTTTTTAATGGTTTGTCCGAAAATAAAGTGGTCCAAAATAATACCATTAAAATAGGTTCCCAGCACTGATAAAATCACGGTTTTGGCATCAAAGGCAAAAATTGACAGGGCGGAAATGCAAAGTCCGGAAAGAGCCATGGCTTGCCCCAGCTCCATGTGGAGATACTTCTGCATCATTTTAGCCACAACATCCAATCCGCCGGAGCAGGTATTTCGATTAAACAAAATAGAAAGGCCGATACTGACGAAGAAAATGTACGCTACCACGTCTAAAAAGGCGTCCCCGGTTAAGGATTGATTATTGGGAAAAAGCTTCTCAAATAAAAGCAAAACCGCAGGTAGCATGATGGTGCCATAGGCTGTTTTATAGGCAAATGCGTGACTCACAAAAAAGTAAGACATGATTAGCAGGATGATATTTAAAGCCATTACTAAAGTAGCCACGGAAAAGGGCAGAAAATGATGCAGCACAATGGCCAGACCGGAAATCGAAGATACTGCCACATGACTGGGCACCTGAAAGAAAAAAACGGCAGCAGCCACAATCACTATGCCCACATTTACCATGATAATATCCTTCACTTTTGCAGAAAGCGCTGTATTCATTTTGTCGTCCCCCTTTGGAATATTGACATTAGTATAACACTCTATCGTAGAGGAAAAAAGACCTAGAAATATCCACGAAGGATTATTGATTACTCATTTTTTATTTCTTTATCAACTGACAAAATATTTACTCTATTGCTATTCACTTTGTAAATGAATGGCATCTCTTTCATAGCTTTTAAAAAAAGAAAAAAGCACTTCCAAAATCTCTGTACGGAGAGAAAATGGAAATGCTTTTTTTACATATTTTTAGTACTTTTCAGTAGCGTGTTTCGATAGAAGCTTTTCAGTAGAAGCTCTTTAATAGAAGCATTCTGATTTGTACGCTCTTCTCTACTAAATCATGCCTTCTTTGCAAAGCTGTAGGTATAAACGAATTGATCCGGAGTGTAGTTATCAAGCTTTACTCCGTCAACCTCTGCATAAGGATAGCCGAAATCATTTAAAGCCTCTCCATCCTGTGCAGGATTCAAGGTAAGGTCTCTTCCATCAGATAAAATCATACGCTCTGCATCACAGTTACCAAAGTAGTATTCCTGCTTCTCCTTGGTTTCTGTCTGATCCTTTGTCCAATTATTCTTTAAAACAGCCTTTAACACATCGGCAGGATCTGCGGAAACCCAACCGGTTCCCTTTAAGTAGAACTCTGCCCAGCAGTGCTGATTCTTGGTGATATCCTCTGCATTGATACGGATTCCGAAATGCTCTCTGGCAGGAATTCCGGATGCACGGCAAAGAGCTACAAACATAGAGTTAATGTCGGTACATTTTCCGGTCATAGTGGTATCTAAAAGAGCACAAACATCTCCTTCACCACAACCCTTTACACTTTCATCACGATTCATGTTAGCAATAACCCAGTCATAGATTGCTCTAGCCTTCTCTAAATCTGTGGTCTTTCCTTCGGTTACTTCTGCAGCCTTATTCTTCACCTGATCATTTAAGGGAAGGTTCTTGGAAGGCTCCAGATACTTCTTCACATCTGCAGGAATCTCCGCCTTATCATCCTCCTTTAATTCAGGACTGACGATTTCTTCTCTCTTTACCTGTAAATCCAGCTTTACCACTCTGTCGGCAGGCTCGGCATTTTCATCCCATTCCACATAGAGCATCTTATTGCCCCAGTCGTCCGTGTTCATTTCCGCCTTAGCATTTCCGGCATCATACTTTACGTC
>CAUUJL010000155.1:0-2798 GCA_963545375.1 uncultured Oribacterium sp. | reverse complement strand
AGAGTTAAAAATGCCTTATCTTGAAAATAAAAGTGGTCATTAACTTTCTTACCCTCAGACTGAAAATCAAAGCTTCCCTTTGGTTTTATTGTATCCAAAACCAAAACTCTATCTGTAACTTGTTCACTACTTTTATTGTCTGCATTATCTACTGCATAGTATCGAATTCTTCCTCGAAACTGTGGATTCAAGGGAAACTTTACAATTACCCTATTACTATCTTTTATTTTTTCAAATCCCTTTGTTCCTTCTTTCATTACTATCCATTGCCCTGGAGTATCTCCTTCCTCCTCAAGGCGGTAATGAATGGAGGAAACCTGAGATTTTGCATCCTCCGCTTTAAGTTGTATCTCCAGTGGATCTTTATAAAAGTCATACTCTCTAATGCTTTTTATTTTTGTTTCCTTGTTCTTGGAATCTACAATAGAGGAAAGTTGAGGAGGAGTGCCGTCAATATTATACTTCTCCAGTTTCACCCCCGGTTTCAGACCGCTGGAAATTTCTCCGGTTTTCGGATCCATTAAAAAAATTTCTTTTCCTTCTGTTGAAGGGCTATCTTCAGTAAATTCCAGCCTATCCACCCAATTATTAGAAGATTTCCATGAATCACTTAAAGAAAGCTTATACCTACCGGCAGTATATATTACCTTTTGGTACCATCCTTTAGCACTTTTGATTCCCCTTTTTTCTAACATTGCGGAATTATCTGTATAAGATATATTTATCTTTGCTACAATCTTCCGGGATTCATAATTCCCATCATCTGACGCCTGTGCCGTGGCAGAAACTTTTACTGTTCCGATTTTCCCATCCTTAAAGTTCAGAACTCCTCTCCTCGGATCCAAGTCAGCAATCTCCTCACCATCCTCTAGTTTGTAGACTACTTTTGCATTGCCCAATTGTCCTTCAGTAGCAAGCAAAAATTTATGATCTCCACTTTCATTTATATTTTTTAATCCATAGGGAATTTCATACTCATATACCGTATCGTCCCCCTCCTGTACAATTCTCTTCTGAAATTTACTCGGAGAAAATCGGAAGCCAGTTTGTGGGCCGCGGCCTATATTTACCAAAATATCCCTAGAAAATCCATCATAATACACTTTTTCTGAACCAACCACACTAACCCACGGAGAAACTGTGACCTTTATACTTACAGTTTTTGCAGCCTTCATAAAAAGTGTTTTTTTATCTGAAGATATAGTAATAGCATAATTGTTGGGATAATTGGGATCTGCATATTCAAACCTCACATCCCCCTGGATACTTGGATTCTTAGGTAATACGATAGGTTGATTTGCCACAAAAGGCACATAAGCTTTTGTCTCATCGTTCTCAAGAAATCCTTGTAAGAACTTTTTACTTGCAAGAATCTCCCTACTTATCTCCAAAGCATCATGATTCTCATCCTTTGGAACACGCGCTACAACGATATATTTTCCCGTACTGTAAAGGGTTGCTGTGCCTAGTATTCCCATATCCACTTTTTGGTTATTTGGAGTATGTAACTCGTATTCTATAGCCGGAATTTCGCCCCGCCTTTCTTCATCTTCTGTCGCTTTATAAGTGGCTTTCACCTCCAGATTGCATGTTTTCTCAGTTCCAAATAGCGGATTCGAAATATATTCAAATTTTAATTCTCCTTTCCAAGTTTGCTTTTTCTTTTGGTCTATTGAAATATCGATAAGATCTCCAAAATTACCTACTTCAGGTATTCCATTACGAATTAAATACTTCTCTTCTTTGCTTTCATAGGTATCGTTATATGCTCGTACTCTTATCTCTATAATATAATCCTTCTTCAAATACTGACTCGGAATAGTTTGAGCAATTTCTCCCTCTAAACCTGTTGTTCCTGTAAAATAAAGTACAGTTTCTAATTTTGCATTGTATTGAGGATTATGATCTCCGGGAGACACAGCATCATCAGTGAATTTATTACTTATATCCTCTTCCGCAGGATATGTCCTCACTTCCTTCTTTGAATTGCTAGAACTTGTCTTCTCTTTTTCCAAAATAGATGGAGAACTTATATTCAAGTTAGAGGAAGAACTCTTGTTTTTTTCTATTACCTCAGGATCACTACCGGGTACTATGTCTTCTTCATTCAACTCTTCCTTATAGATAGAAAGCTTTACCAGTACATTTGTTCCTTTTGACGCTTGACCATTTTCATCCTTAAACAAAAAGTGAAGCTCTTTCTCGTTATTTTTCTGTGTCACTCCCTCTACTTTCCATTGTATTGGAAACTGAAAGCAAACTTGCAAAATGACAAGGCACAAGGCAATCAGTTGTTTTGCTCGCTTTTCCACGATTAAGCCTTTCATCCGTAAACTCCCTCTCTTAAAGCAGGAAAGAGGCTTGTGCTCTTTCCTGCTTTCAATCTTTCTTCTGCCTAATACTATTTTATCTTTTCCCTAAAATAGCTTCTTTACAAGCCTTTGAATTAATTACAACCCTATTTCATATGTTGCACTGCTCCATTCACCACCCATCTTCCTTCCGAATCCACAGCATAGCCATCGGGAGTTGTGGTGTTTCTATATAGAGCACCTTCATTCTGTCCTTGTAAATCTAAGTAGTAGCAGTTGCCATCAATCCACTGCCAACCAGTGAGCATTCTACCCTTCCAACCGTCAGAGTTTGGGAAGAGGTAGTATTTGCTACCGTTTACATCCACCCAGCCAGTTGCCATATAACCGGAATCCAGGAAGTAGTACCAGTAGGACTTTCCGTTGTAGGCTTCATATCCCCAGCTGTTCTTCGGATAGCTTCCGTCCGCTCTTTTGTACCACCAG
>CAUUJL010000154.1:0-2821 GCA_963545375.1 uncultured Oribacterium sp. | reverse complement strand
TTTCAGGACTTGGCATCCTTTACATTTTCCTCTGCATGATACGTGGGGGAGCAAACCTCGTTCAGATTTGTATAGGTGTGTTCATCAGTGCCATATTTTCCTCTCTTTTAGATCCTTCTTACAGAGCAACGATAACAGATCTATTATCCAAGGAGGAGTTTTCCAAAGCTTCCGGATTAGTATCTTTGGCAGGGAGTGCCAGATATCTGTTCTCGCCCATCATAGCAGGCCTATTGCTGGCATATCATGACATTTCCCTGTTGCTGCTCATTGATGTATCTACCTTCTTTGTTACGATTACAACGACCTTTATTGTAAGGCGAGGAATAAAAGCAAAACAGCCTACAGAGAAGCAGTCATTTTTGGAAAGCATGAAAGAAGGCTGGAGAGCAATCCATATAGAGAAAGGCGTTTTTGTGCTTGTCCTGTGTTCTTCTCTGATTACCCTATTTCTGGGGACTTTGCAAATTCTTGTTGAGCCGATGATTCTTTCTTTTTCAGACTCCAAGGTGCTGGGCATTGTAGAAACCCTATGTGCAAGTGGAATGCTTGTATCTGGAGTGCTTCTCGGAGGCATCGGAATTAAGAAGGAATATGGAAAAGTTCTTCAAATCTCCTTTTTTATGGCGGGAATCTTTATGATTGGCATGTCGATATTTGAAAATCTGTTTAGCATTAGTATATTTGGCTTCTTTTTCTTTGCCACCTTGCCTTTTTGCAACAACTGCATGGATTATCTTTGCAGGACAAATATACCGGATGCTTTACAGGGTAGAGCTTGGGGATTTATAGGTTTTCTCTCGCAGCTAGGCTATGTTATTGCCTATGCAGTTTCCGGCTTAGCCGCGGATGGCCTCGGTGGTCTGAGTGGAATGGGTGTCGGACGGGGAGCAGCAATGATGATTGGTATTTCGGGTGTCTTTCTTTCTCTTGTGTCAGTCACATTTCTTCGTTTTCCGTCTATCAGAGAACTGGAAAAGAGAACGGAGTAGAGGAATCGTAATAGGTAATTTCCAGAAGTCTAAGGCAATCTGTGAGTTTAAGGAGGCTTAGTCAATGCATCAGAAAAAAATGAATCTTTTCCTGCGCGTGCTGTTTATCATTCTTATTATAGCGATATCCGGTGCGGCGATCCTACAGATTTTCGCACCGGAATATATGGGAAGGCACGCCGCGTATGGCATTTCTACAGGATGGCAGAGGGAAATCGGCTTTTGGAATATTGCCGTATTAGTCATATTGATTACGGCATATAGGCACTACAATTGGACCTATCTAAAGTCCATTTTACTTGCTCTGATCCTTGGGGGAATTGGTATCGGAAGCAATCATTTTGTCCATTATCTTAAAGTGCATCAAATTGTAAATTTAATCGGTGCTGTGGAGAATTATCTTCTGGTTCTTGCTTGGATAATAGGATGGAAAATAGAAGAGAGGAGGCAGAATCCCTAGACGCTTATCCGCTTCAAATATTTTTTCAATGTCTCTTGAATGCTGTCCAAAGAATCCACCATTCCCCGGTCAATCCATTTGAAAAGCACATTCCAGATAGCTCCTACATTAAAGGCAATGAGGTAGTCCGGCTCCAGTTCACCCATAAGCTTTGCAAAAGGGTTTCTGCTCATATCCTCTGTTTTACTATACTCCGGAAGAAATGAATTCAAACGAATCAGGAGCAGATACAGCATTTTATTTTTGTGCAGTAAGGAAAGAAAGTCTTTATTTTTATCGCAAAAGGAGAAGATCACGGAGAGTGGATTGGTAATAGTATCAACCTTTCCGGTCGTATCCACAGAGATAGCTTCATCAGGATTTTTAGTGCCGGCAGGATTTTTTTCTTCATTTGCCTTAGAAAGCGCCTCGGTATATTCCCTGATTAATTCGTCCAGAATAGACTCCAGCACATCGTCTTTGGAACTAAAATTCAGGTAAAATGTTTTCCGGGCCAGGCTTGTTTCCATAATAATCTGCTTTACGGAGATTTCTGCATAGGGATACTCTTGCATTAGCTTGAGCAGAGCATTGGAAATTTCCTGCCTTGACCGTACAGCGGATGGATTTTGGCTTTTCTTCATAGCATACTCTCCTAAAATACACAGAAATCAAAGATTGTGTATCTTTTTTGAAATGATTTACTTTCCTTCGATGCTACAGTACCATGCCCTGGTAAGATACACAAGTGAGTAGTTTTGGAGGAGAAAATGCAGGTTTTAATCATCAATGGGAGTCCGAGAAAAAATGGAGTGACGGCAGCAGTGCTTCATAGGATTGAAGAAAATCTTCGGGGAGCAGGTATAGAAGTGCTATTTTACAATCTGGGGGAAATGAAAATGTCCCATTGTACCGGCTGTAACTATTGCTATAGAACAGGACATTGCTGTATGGAGGATGATGCAGAGCTACTCTCCAAAAGAATTGAAGAGGTGGACGGAATCGTTTTGGGTTCTCCAACTTACGCAAGTAATGTATCCGGATTAATGAAAGATTTTATAGATCGAGGACATTTTGTGATGGAACAACTGCTTCATAAAAAGTACTGTATTGCGGTGGCAAGCGGGGAAAATTACGGCAGTCAAGATACTTTGAAAATTCTGAAGAATCTTGTGCTATTTTCCGGAGGAAGATTGAGCGAAAAGCTTCGGATTCAAGCCGGTTTTAACGACCTTGAGGGAATGATAAGGAAGAGAAAAGGGGAGATTGATTATGTATCGCAAAGCTTTATCAGGGCAATGAGGCGTAAGCAACACTATCCTATTCAGAGCATAATTCATTTTTTTATTTTCCATCTGGGAATCAAGCCCTTTGTAAAGAAAAAAGGCAC
>CAUUJL010000153.1:0-2903 GCA_963545375.1 uncultured Oribacterium sp. | reverse complement strand
TTCCATGTCTACGACTTTGATTTCCATTTGTACAGTTTCAATTTCCATTCTACTGTTTCAAATCCAATAGCCAGTCTCTTGCATTCAGAATCTTTATACCATCTATATCCATTGGAGGGTCATCGTCCAATGTAAGGATTACCTTGGGATAGTCGTCCTGAAGCATTCGCAGCGGTCTTAATTCTCTATTCAAGGTAGCTTCTTCTCTTACCGTCAAAGCCACCTGATAATAATGATTGCCGTCCTGATTCTGTGCGACAAAATCCACTTCAAAGCTATCTACCTTTCCCACATACACATCATAGGATCTGCGAAGCAGTTCCAAATAAATGATATTTTCCAATATATGGCCTGCATCCATGGCTTGTTTGCCCAGAAGCATATATCGAAGACCAATATCTACCACATAGTATTTATCCAAGGTCTTAAGGTACTGTTTCCCTTTGATATCAAAGCGTTTAGCCTGATAAATGACGTAAGATTCCTTCAAAGCCGCAAGATATTTTTCTATCGTTTTAGAATCAATCTTTCGACCGTCGGAAGTCATGGTATCCGCTATTTTCTTGGTGGAGAAGGGATTCCCGATATTGTCAAAAATAAACTTCAAAACACTTTGAAGCATCATGGAATCCGTCACCTGTTTCCGATTCATGATATCTTTAATTACTATCGTATTGTAGATACTTTCCAAGTAATCTCTGATGATATTGGGTTCGGAATCCAATGCTAAAGCATAGGGAAAGGAACTGCTTAACAAGTAATCGGTATATTTTCTTGCTCTGTCTTCATAGCCCCCCTTTGCCAGACAATAATCCTTAAAAGACAGAGGAAGCATCTCAATCTGGATATATCTTCCGGAAATCAGGGTAGCTATCTCACTGGAAAGCATATAGGCATTGGAGCCGGTCACATACAAATCTATATCCGGGTTTAACTGTAGACTATCCAATACTTTAGGAAACTGATCTACATTTTGAATTTCATCCAGAAAAATATAAGTCTTACTGTTTTTCTTTAAATTCTCTTTAATATATTTATGAAGACTTCTATAATTATTCAAGTCCTCATACTCTAGGTCCTCAAAGTTAATAAAAATAATTTGGGATTGATCAACCCCTTGCTCTAACAGCCAATCTTGGAACTGGAGCAGTAGCGTTGATTTTCCGCATCTTCTTATTCCGGTCACAATCTTGATAATGTGTTTATCCTTGAGAGCCTTTAGTTTATTCAGATATTCTTCTCTTATAATCACCCCGGCACCTCCCTTCCCGTTGAGAATAGCATCCTTTCTATAAAAAGTAAAGTTTTTGGATTTAATTCCAAAAACTATTTATTTTGTGATAGTTTTCGGAATGCATTCCTAAAAGTTTTTTGTTCTAATATTTTTTGAATCTACTCCATAAACAATCAAGTTTTGACTACGGATTTTTGACACTAAAAAAGGAGCTATAAAATAATCAAGTTTTACATAGACTCTATGCAAGATAGAAAACTTCTCCGATTATTCTCCAGCTCCTTTTGAAATAGTCTTGCTTTTCTTAATTGCTTCCTTCTGTTGTCTCTGTAGTCTCCGTTGCTTCCTGCTTTTCCACTATCCCCGCCTTTTCTTTCAGCAAAGGATTCTTCTCCAGCGCTTCCATACGGTTTTTCAGAAAGCTAAGCTCCCTTTTCGCATCCTCATCTCCCGGATAACGGGTACAGTATTGCTGAAAGGCTTCATAAGCTTCCTGCCATTTGGCGGTCTTCTCCAGATATACCGCCCCATCAAAAAGATATTCCCTATCTTCTTCCAGCCCCTTTTCTTTGATTTCTGAAAGGAGCTTCTCCGCATCCTCCAGCTTATTGTCATTCAAAGCAGTTCCCAGCTCCTGAATCAGCTTTTTTCCGGCAATTCTCTCTTCCAGCAGGGGCAAATCCTTTTTCGCCAAGGTCTTATAGCTTTGCAAACTTTCCTCCGCATCGGAAATATTTCCCAATTGAATTTCCGCCTCAATCTTATAAGCGAGAATATCCATTTGCAAAGCGGAGACCTGCCCGTTACTTTTCTCCAAGGCCAGATTAAAATTTTCCAATGCCGTCTTTCCGTCTCCCCGTTCCAGGGCTTCGATTCCCAGAAGACGATATTCCTTCGCCTTATTCTTACAGGCAAAAAGGCTTAAGGAGAGAAGGAGAAAGAGTAGCAGAAAAGAGCTTAAGCTTTTTCCCTTTTTGTTCTTCCTTTTTTGCATTTTACCCTCCTATTATGCCTTCCCGGTGGTGCCAAAACCCCCACGGTCTTCGTTATCCAGATGATCCACCTCAATAAAATGTACCTCCGGCTGGTGAGGCATCAAGCGGAACTGTCCGATTCGATCGTTGATATGAATTTCCGTATCTCGCATGGCTAAGATAGGCATATGGATAATGTCATTGTCGCCGCAGAAGGATTCATCCACCACTCCCATGGCATTGGTTTGCAAAATCCCGAAGTTCTTATAGGCCGAGCTTCTGGGAACAATCAGCATTTCATAGCCCTTGGGAATTTCCACGGAAATGCCCATACTGATTAGGCGGTATTCTCCCTGCTTCATGCTGACATTTTCCGCCACCCGTAAATCAATCCAATCGCTTTTTCCGTCAATGTAGCGAAGCTTTTCCAGCTCCTTTACATGATATTTGATTTTTAACTTAGCCTCCACTTGCATTTCTCCTTTCTCCAGGAATTTCTTTGCACTCCCTTTTCTTCTCTATAACAGTTTCTTAACGGCTTTCTACGGCAGGTTCCCCTTGCAGGGAGAAGGTTTAAGTCTTTCGATTCTTCTTCGAGTTCCGACTCCCGAATCTCTTCTAAGTCCTCTTCGAGTTCCGGCTCCCGAATCTCTTCTAAGTCCTCTTCGAGTTCCGGCTCCCGAATCTCTTCTAAG
>CAUUJL010000152.1:0-2908 GCA_963545375.1 uncultured Oribacterium sp. | reverse complement strand
CGACGAGCTTTTCAGCACGTTCAAGCTGACGGTTCCGTATCTTTCTCATATAGTCACGATATTGGAAGGAGAAGGTTACAACGAGATGTTGCTCCAGACCGTCTTCGTTAATCCATCGGTCTTTATAGAAAGTCTTCTCGTAATTCTCGACCTCATCTAATTCACTGAGCTTATATTCTTTTTTATCTCCGATAAGGTGCCATCCGTCTTCATCAAGGCAGTAATCCTTGAGATGTCCTTTCAGCTTTTTGATTGCTTGCGTTGTAACAAATTTCCGGTTCGGAGTGTTGTTGAAGACACGGTTTGAAGTTGATGATAATCCTGCATCTGTACAAACAATAAACTTCGTCATTCCAAAGTCAGAAAGAATCTTTTTCTCCAATGGTTTCATCGAAGGTTGTTCATTCTCGTTTCCGTTAAAGAGGGAGAAGGTGAGTGGAATCCCATCAGCATCCATAAATAGCCCCATCTGTACAATCGGGTTCGGACGGTTTTCTTTGGAATGACCATATTTTCTGAAATCATCCGCTTCCTCAATCTCGAAGTAATAGTTAGTGCAGTCATAGTAAAGAACTCTTTTATGTCGATTCAGTACCATTTCGGAATTCTTGTAAAGTTGAGACTGGAAAAAATCATTCTCTTTCGCAAGGATTTCCAGTGCACGGTAAACGTGATGGAGCTTGCAGTCAGGCTTTTCAAGAAACTTTTTTGAAAGTTCAAGAGAAGATCTCTTGGACCCGGGATAAATAATCCTAGAGAAAAGTAGCATAGACAGGATTTGATTCAGGTCAAACTCAAACTTGTACTTTTCGGCAATCTGTGCACAGATGTCATGGATTTTTAAATCATAGTAGATGTCCTTCAGAAAGAGGTAGCCTACGTTTACGCTACGGCAAGCTTCTTTCTTAATCAAGGTCGAAGAGGAATACTTAAGCATAATGTCTTTTTTTGAAGCTTTTTCTTCTGCGGAGCGTTTGGCAGCGTACTGCTTTGCCCACTCCAGCGGAGTAAGATCTCCGCAAACCTTCAGAAGTTCATCTTCCGAACCAATCTTCTCTATCGTCTTAGTAGTGGATTTACCATCTACCCAAACTGATTTACTCAGGTAATAGATGGTCTGATTCTTAGATTTTGATACAGATACTTTCATGACGCAGTCCCTCCATGCGCCCATTATACCACATATAGCCGAATATAGCTAGTACTATTTTCGAAAAATTTGACAAAAAAATACAGGCTTTTCAAGGCCTGCGGAGATTTTGGAACTAATTAACTGTCAAACTCCCGGTTAAAATCGAAAAGATTTATTTATTGAAAAAAAATGACTTATCGTTATAATGAAGTAGACAAGACGAGAAAAAGCTTAGAGATTGCTCGTCAGAGAATACAAATGGAGGTTTTACTTATGAAAAAGAACATTCTTGTTGCCGGTTTAGTTGCAATGCTTTCTGTAGCCAGCGTTGTTCCCGTTTTCGCTGAGGGTGGTGCAGTTAGCTTTGGCGGTTCCAGTGTGACTGCTCCCGAGAGCAATGGACATTGGGTTACCAATAGAGACGGCTCCTGGTCCTTCATCAGCAATGAAACAGGTGCTCCTCTTACCGGATGGATTGTAAGCAAGCATCAGTGGTATTACATTGCAGCAAACGGTCACATGGTAGGCGGCTGGCAGAAGATTAACTTTGCCTGGTACTATTTCTCTCCCAACACAGTAGAGAATCAGCCAACCGGTTCTCTGTACATCAACAAGATGACACCGGACGGATATCAGGTTGATTCCAACGGTATCTGGGTTAACTAAGTAAGCTGACCGGGCAATTCTATATGTTTTATAAAAAGGCTGTAGAAAGATATTCCTCTTTCTACAGCCTTTTTTATGATTATTCATAACAAGTGTCGTGCGCAAAACGTGCAATACACCGTTCTAGACTTATCGCTTTTATCCTATAACGAGGAGCAAAACCTACAAACACTTACTTTTGAAAAAGCTTCCTGAATCGTTCCATCGCCTCTCTTGTCTTTTCCTTTGTGGAGAAGGCGGTCAGACGGAAGAATCCTTCTCCGGCCTCTCCGAATCCCGCACCGGGTGTTCCTACGACATAAATCTCATTCAGAAGCTTATCAAGAAAAGGTAGCACCAGTTGCAGATGAGATAAAAGACCAGGAGTCCATTCCTTCCGGACACTTCAACCAGATATAAGGCGAATGTTTTCCCCCGGTATAGTAGAGTCCGAGGTCATCGAGAGCGGACATAATGATTCTCGCATTTTCCTTGTAATACTGAATATTTTCCAGAATTTCTTTCTCCCCTGAGTCGCTAAACACGGCGGCGGCTCCTCTTTGGACGATATAGGATACACCGTTAAACTTTGTAGTTTGTCTTCTTAACCACATTTTTTGAAGAGACTGTCCTTCCACAAGAAGCGTTTTCGGAACAACGGTATACCCGCAACGTGTACCGGTGAACCCCGCTTTTTTAGAAAAAGAACAAAATTCAATCGCACATTCCTTCGCTCCGGGAATCTCATAAATGGAATGCGGCAAATCCCCCTCCACAAAGCATTCATACGCACTATCAAAAAGAAGCAACGCATTCTGTTCCTTCGCGTACTGTACCCAGCGTTTTAATCCCTCATGGTCATAGACTGCTCCGGTCGGATTATTCGGAGAGCAAAGGTAAATCAAATCAGTCTGAACCGTTTCATCCGGTAAAGGAAGAAAACCGTTTTCCTCTCCAGCACGCGCAAAAAGAAGTTGATTTCCCTGCATGATATTGGTATCGACATAGACCGGATATACCGGATCTGTCACCAGTACACGTAAGCCTCTATCCAAAATATCTAAAATATTGCCCAAATCGGACTTTGCACCGTCCGATATAAAGATTTCTTCCGAATCGAGTTCCACCGAA
>CAUUJL010000151.1:0-2966 GCA_963545375.1 uncultured Oribacterium sp. | reverse complement strand
GACGAGAAGTGGAGGAAAGGGATAGGAGAGCCCTTAAGCTGGAATATTGGATGGGATTTTCGGCAGTGCTATCCGGGTCGGTCCTAATCCTTTTGGCATCCTTCCTTGAGATGCCCTTCTGGCTGAGGATGGTACTCTCCGCCTTTGCCCTGATTATGATCTTACTGGTCAGCTTTATCGCGGTTGGCATTGAACAGAAAGCCGGATACTATGAATGCGCGTGCTGCCATCATCGCTATGTGCCCTCTTACAGTAAGGTTATTCTATCCATGCATAGGGGACGGGCAAGATATATGAAATGCCCGGTCTGCGGAAAAAGAAGCTGGCAGAAAAAGGTATTGGGAGAAGAATAAAAAATATTCTATTTTATAAAAGTGCCGTTTACGGCAAAAATATGAAATGGGAATAGTTTGTTGATTTAATTCATGAAGAGTATCGTGTGGAAAGCCCACGATACTTTTTTAATAACATTAAACTCGATAAATTAAGGTGGAATTCCACCTTAATCTATCGAGTTTTCCTTTATAAGAAACAGTGCGGGAAAAGCCGGAGATACCTTATTATCTTATTAATTGGGCCGCTTATTGATAGGAGCACAATAAAATGATAGAATAGACTCGTGAAAAAAAGGTGGAATTCCACCTTAATTTTTTGAGAGGATTTACATATGCAGATTAGACGTGGTTTTTATCTCCATAAAATTATAGAGAAAAAGGATAACGGTAGAGTAAAGATTATCACGGGAATCCGAAGATGTGGGAAATCTTATTTGCTTTTCCATTTGTATCGGGATTATTTGCTCTCAAGCGGTATCGAAGATGGACAAATCATTTCGATTGCACTGGATGAAATAGATACGCTGGAGTATAGGAATCCGTTTAAATTAAATGATTATATCAAGGAAAAAACGCAGGATGAAACGAAAAAATACTATGTGTTTATCGATGAAATCCAATTGTCGATTGCTGTGAAGAATCCCTATCTTGAAAGCGACGAAAAGACGGTGACTTTTGTGGATGTGCTTTTAGGACTTATGAAGCGGGATAACTTAGATATATACGTAACGGGCAGTAATTCAAAAATGTTGTCCAGAGATGTTTTAACTCAATTTAGGGATAGAGGAGATGAAATTCATATCAATCCTTTGTCTTTTGCGGAAGTTTGTGAAGTAGTAGAAGATAAGTCATTGGCATTCCAACATTACAGTATATATGGCGGAATGCCCTATATTTATAGTTTGAAAAGTGATGAGGAGAAAAATCGTTATTTAAAAGATTTATTTCAAGAAACCTATTTAAAAGATATTCTGGAAAGAAACAAGGTACAGAATGATAAAGAGGTTATGGAAGTATTATTGGATTTTACCTCTTCGGCGATTGGCTCTCTTACCAATCCCAGTAAGCTTTCTAAAAGATTTCTCTCGGAAAAACAAATTAAGATATCCTCCGGTACAATTTCGAAATATTTGGAGTATTTTGAAGAAGCATATTTGTTATCCCATGCAAATCGATACGACGTTAAGGGAGCTAAGTATTTTACCACGCCACTTAAGTATTATTTTACAGATATCGGGCTAAGAAATGCCAGATTGAATTTCAGGCAAGTAGAAGAGACCCACATCATGGAAAATATAATCTATAACGATTTAATTCGTAGAGGATATAATGTGGATATTGGGGTAGTGGAATATGATTGCAAAAAAGACGGAAAGAGGCAAAAAATTCAGCTGGAAGTTGATTTTGTAGTTAATAAAGGGCATGAAAGATATTATATTCAGTCTGCACTACACATAGACAGTAAGGAGAAGCAAGAACAGGAAACTGCTTCTTTAAAAAAAATAGATGATTCCTTCAAGAAAATTGTAGTTGTAAAAGATAATATTATCCCCCGGCATGATGATGCAGGTATTTTATACATTGGATTGGAGAATTTTCTTTTGGATGAAAATGCAATAAATCTTTAACTACTACAAAAGAAAACAGAATCCGAAAAGAGCACAGCACAGAGGCAGATAACGAAAATTGTGAGGAATAGCATGGCCGCTTTAAAACTAAGCCTTATACAAAAATACAAGTTGGAAAATTCATATACCTATGTGTACAGCACAGGCTTTCTTTCTCCTGTGTGTCCGGAGCAGGGCGCGAGCGCTCTCCTCTTAACGAGAAGAGAAGAAGCCCCCGGAGCCTACACTGTTCTAGTCCTGTCCGAGACCGGCATACAGGAAATAGAGCTTGGGGAAGATTTCCTTGACCGGGAAAATGATCCGGTACTTTTTTCATTTGGAAAGGGCTTTGGGGTAATTAAGGCAAAGAAAGAAATTTTCTATTTTACCGGGGATTTTTCTTCGCCGGAAATTATCCCGATTAAGAATGGATTTTTGCCCTTTAGCAAAGTGTTGCCGGACAATGCAAGAGAGCGGTATTTTCAGACTGTTTCAGAAGGTAGCCTTATTCCTGTCTGCTTTGAAAAGGAAGTGTATTACGGTCTGTCCCGCTGTTTTGCTTTATTAGACTTTGACCCTGTAAAAAAAGAAGCCAAGTGGAAATGCTTTTCGGAAATAGAGAAAAATGCCTTTACCCATCATGATGAGAGGACGAAGGATGCTCCGAAAATCGACAGTTTAAAAATTGTAAATGATGAACTCTACGCCTTTACTTCGGGAGAAAGTACAGGCTCGGTGAATAAATGGGGAATGGACTATTATGCTCTGGCAAAAATCTCCCCTGAGGGCAAGGTAAAGGAAAAGCTCTTGGAGTCGGAGCAATTGAAGGCGGGAGGAAAAAAGTCCGGGGTGAACGGAACCTTCACCCATTCGGATTATCTCATTTTGACACCGCTTTTTAACAATGACGATTGGAAGGGAAAGCAAAAGCTCTTTTCTCTTAGTATGCGGGAATATCTGGACATTGCTATGCCAAGGGGGATGACGAAGCATAGCTTACACAATATTTGCGGAGAACTATGCC
>CAUUJL010000150.1:0-2971 GCA_963545375.1 uncultured Oribacterium sp. | reverse complement strand
CCTCATTCCGGAAAGGTTGCTGTCGTTTCGAATTGTGGAAAAGTACGGCAAGGAGAAGAATTCCGTTACGGCGGAAGCCGTAGGACAAATCGTTGAGCACATTGACGGAATCCGGACCTTCCGTTCTTATGGAATGGGTGGTGTTAAAAACAGAAATACAACAGATGTCCTGCGGAAATTCAGCACCGTCAGTTATCAATATGAGGCACACGGAATACCTGTTAATTTCGCTTTTAACATTGTCCATTGGCTGACTGTTCCGCTTGTGATGTGGATTGGATTCATCCCATGGCAGTCCGGAGACATTTCCGCAGTCACTTTCCTGTTTCTTTGCATGATGCCAATGGTTTTCGCTCGTCTTACCGCTGCGATTTCAGTCGATCTGTTCAGTTACAGGAACCTCCTGCTCTCTAAGACAAACATTCTAAACGTGTTGGCGGAAAAGGAAGAAGCAAAAAGCCAAGCTGTTTTTTCTCCCAAAGAGCACGACATCTCCTTTCACGATGTAACTTTTTCTTATGTACAGGGGGAAGTTGTTCTGAAAGAAATGAACTTCTCCATCCCGGATTGCAAGCTAACCGCAATCGTGGGAGACTCCGGCTCGGGCAAATCAACAATTCTGAATCTGATTGCAAAGTATTATGATCCGGATAGCGGAGAAATTGCCATCGGAGGACAATCTATCCGAAATGTCAATGCGGAAGATGTGCTGGATAGCATCTCCATGGTGGATCAGGACACCTTCCTGTTTAATGATACCGTTCGGGAAAATATACGCCATGCAAAACCTTCCGCCACCGATGAAGAAATTGAAAAGGCGTGCCAAAAAGCGAACTGTGACCCGTTTATCCGCAAAATGGAAAAAGGCTATGATACTCCCGTCGGGGAAAATGGAAATCTGCTTTCCGGCGGTGAACGGCAGCGGCTTTCTATTGCCCGGGCCATTTTGAAAAACAGCCCGATTCTGCTTCTTGATGAGGCAACCGCCTCTTTGGACATTGAAAATGAATTCGCTGTAAAACAGGCAATTGTAAGTCTTCTGCAAGAAAACAAGACCGTTGTGATGATTGCGCACACATTGTCTATTATAAAAAACGCGGACCAAATCCTCGTGCTGTCCGGTGGAAAAGTAGTGGAGTCCGGAACCCATGAAAAACTTTTGGCATTGGGCGGTAAATATACTGCCATGTGGAACGCCGAACAATCGATTACAGCGTAAGGGGATTTCACTAAATTTACTCTTCCGGTGCTACTTTAGGGAACTTTTATGTATTTCCTATTCGTAAAAAGTTCCCTAAAGCAGAAGAGACACTTGTGATAATCTCTGCACTAGATATACTCAAGCGGTAATGCCAATAAATTTTCTCTAAGATAGGTCTTTTTATCAATAAGACAAAGAATGATTCCCATACCTCTTTTTTTATCCGGAATCTTATCCAGTACTTGATTTGTAGCTCCCATGGAAGCCTTAGGATTGCCCGACATTTTTATTTCTACCGGATACAAGATTCCATCCTCTTCAATGATTAAGTCGATTTCATTTTCACCGAAGGTATTCTTATCCTTTCCTCTATAGTAGAAGATATTAAAGCGGTAGTCTTTTCCTGCATTGGAATAGGATTTTAAAATCTCCGACACCACAAAGGTTTCAAAGATGTTTCCGGCAACTGCTGAATTTTTCAAAGCATCCGCAGTTAACCATCTGGTCAAATAACAAGCAAGACCCGTATCCCGAAAATAGATCTTCGGAGTTTTGATTGCCCTGTTTAAAGCCCCCGCACTGTAAGCCTGTAAAAGAAAGATGATTCCCGTTCTTTCCAGAATAGAAATCCAGTTTTTTATGGTCGGTTCACTTACGCCAACATCTCCCGCAATGTTTTTATAATTCAGCATCTCCCCCGTTCTTGCCGCAACCGCCGTCAGGAATTTTGTAAATGTAATACTATCCGCAGCAATCAGTTCATGGATATCTCTTTCCAAATAAGTGGCAACATAGGAGGAATAAAATTCCTGCCAGTCCCTCTCTATATCATAAAGCTCCGGATAAGAACCTCGATGAATGATTTCCCAAATATTGTCATAGTCTTTCAATTCCTTCTCCCGTTCTTTGATATATTCTTCTTTGGGAACAAAAGGACGGTTGAAACGGATTTGATGAAGCTCCCGTAAGGATAAACCGGATAACTCATAGACCGATACTCTTCCTGCCAAAGATTCGCTTACCCCCTTCATCAATTCCAGCTTTTGAGAACCGGATAGGATAAATTGTCCTCTTTCATCAGAATCATCCACCTTCAATTTAATCTCTTCCAAAATGGAAGACTCCTTCTGTACCTCATCAATAAATAAGGGACAGGGATTGTTCAAAAAGAAAAGCTTAGGCTCCTCTTTGGCCTGCACTCTGGTTAAGCGATCATCAAAATTACTTCGGTTAAATTCAGGGAATTCCCGCTTTACCAGTGTGGATTTTCCCACCTGTCTTGCCCCTACAATCAATGTACATTTGCTGTTTTTTACTCTGCTTTTTAAAATATCCGAAATAGCTCTTGGAATATATGCCATGCCTATCCTCCGACTAATCTAAAGTTCGACTTTATTATAGTCGCCATCATAGTAAAAGTAAAGCGACTAATCTAAAATTTCATTTTAGATTAGTCGCCGCATAGCCTATAGACATCAGGCATACCAGCTTTACAGACTTTGGCAAATGAAATACTTCTGCCGTCTTGGTATTGGGGAACCCATCCACCCATACCGAGCCAAGTCCCAGCTCTGCCACCTCTAAAATCTTATCCAGCTTATCTTTTTCTATCTGCCTCTCGCTATAATGACGAACAGAGTAACGACTCTTTGCCAGTGTTATAAAATCCATGATTTTTTCCCTCTTTTCTTCCTACTATATTTTGTTCTGTTCTATGCGTTCATCTCTGTTGGATATCATTTTTTCTTACCAACTTGATTATGTTATCCT
>CAUUJL010000149.1:0-2983 GCA_963545375.1 uncultured Oribacterium sp. | reverse complement strand
GTGGTTAGGATTGTGCACTCTACGCCATACGCAAGAAGGCTTTACTATCATCCGGAATTCAACTTCGATACCTCCGAGAACCCCAATGCTAAAGGGCAATGGTTCGAGGATTGGGAGAAGGGCGGAGAGAAGGAAGACTTTGCAAAGAAGGCCTTCATGAAGTTTTACAAGGAGAGGGGGGATGTTTAGTGCTACCGCTGAAAGTAATTCAGCAGCTGATTAAGGAAAGCGACCTTTTTAAACAGGTTTATATCGGGAAACTGGATAACAAAAAGGAGAAATCCCTTGGAATCTATCACAGGAAGTCCAGCGGTACGCCTATCAAGGCCTTAGGGGGCTTAGAGAATACAAGCTACGGCATTTCTCCAATATCCTTGTTAATCCATTGGAATAAAAGCTTTGTGGAGACGGAAGACGTGGCCATAAAGCTTTTTCAATTTTTACAGTCGAAAGGCAAAGCATTTCAGATAGGTGATACCGTGGTTCGTTACCTATCCCTAGCAGTACCGGAGCCACAAGATGTAGGAACTGACGATAACGGAGTCTATGAGTTCGTTATCTGGATTGATGTGATTTATGAAAGGAAATGATTATGGGAGAAACAGCAGGAAAAGTATACCCGGTGCATTCTAATCAGTTTAAGTTCGGCCTTAAGGGCATGGACAGTAAGGCGCAGGACATGGCAACGCCCAAGGATCTGGAGAATTTTGCGCCGGCAATTGACGGAACGGTCGAAAACTGGTTCGCGATGGATGCAGAGGGCTGGTCTAAGGCGGTTATGACTGGTAAGAAGTTGTCCTTTAAGTTTAAAGGAAAGAGATGTGTAGGAGACAAGGCGAACGACTATATCGCAGATCTCGCATGGAAGTTTGGACCTGATGTAATGACACTGTTTGAGTGGACTATGGTATCCGGTGCAAAGCTATCTTGCCCCGTAGTTATTAGCGTAACCACACCGGGCGGTGGAGATACCACAGGAATCGACGCTTTGGAGTTCGATGCGGAGTGCTACGGTAAGCCGACAATCACACCCGCACCGGCTACCCCCGGAATCGGAGGTTAATCCATGAAGAAGATTGATATTACAGACAGACTGAACTTTGAAGATAACAGCTGCTTAATCATCAAGGGGAAAGAGATTGAAGTAAACAGCGATGCACCCTCTATGCTTAGGGTACTGCAGTTTATGAGCTCTGAAGACGTAGGTGCTAAGGAAGTTAACGAGGCCTACGAAACACTTTTCCCGAAGGAATCAAGGGAGAAGATCTCCAAGTTAAAGCTGAACTTTTCTGACCTTATTACTGTGATTAAAGCGGCAGTTGAGCTTATTACCGGAGACAGAGAAGAAAAAGAGTAGTGAGCCGTACTATGACCTGTTTGAAGACTGGGACTTGATTGTTTCCAGCTTCCTGTCACAGTACGGCCTTCGTTTATCTACGAAAGAGTTTAAGACCGTTGACTGGGCAGAGTTTTCTGCCCTTTTATCCGGTCTGTCCGCGGATACCGCCCTCGGAAGGATCGTTTCGATACGGAGTGAGAAGGATGCGGACACGATAAAGCGCTTTTCACCATATCAGAAGAAAGTTCACGACGATTGGCAGGAGAGACGCTATAAAGCGATGTCCGAAGAAGAGTACGAAGCAGAGATGAAACAGTTGGAGAAGAGTTTATTTTCAATTTTATCGTAGGAAAGGAGGTATAAATGGGGGATAGCGTTGGTCAGGTAGGCTTAGATCTAGTCCTAAATAAAGGAGAGTTTGAAAGCGGTCTAAACAGTATAACGAAGCTTGCCACTAATGCCGGTAAAATGCTTGCCGCAGCCTTCGCGGTTGGAAAGATGATATCCTTTGGAAAGGAATGTATAGAATTAAGCTCCGACCTTTCCGAGGTTCAAAATGTAGTAGATACTGTCTTTCCTACGATGAATAAACAGATAGATAATTTTGCAAGGAATGCTGCAGCACAGTTCGGTCTGTCTGAGACCATGGCCAAGAACTTTACCGGTACTTTCGGTGCAATGGGTAAGGCCTTCGGCTTCTCTGAGGGGCAGGCCTATGATATGGCCACAGCTTTAACCGGCCTTGCCGGAGACGTAGCTTCTTTCTACAACATGAGTCAGGATGAAGCATATACCAAGCTGAAATCCGTGTTTACCGGAGAGACGGAAAGCCTTAAGTCTTTAGGTGTAGTAATGACTCAGACCGCACTGGATGCCTTTGCAGTGGCCAACGGATTCGGAAAGACTACTAAGTCTATGTCCGAAGCGGAGAAAGTGGCGCTTCGGTTTAAATTCGTGCAAGACCAGCTTTCTGCGGCCCAAGGTGACTTCATGAGGACATCGGACGGCTGGGCTAACCAGGTAAGGCTTTTATCCTTGCAATTCGATAGCCTTAAAGCCGCCATAGGTAGCGGTCTCATTGCGGTACTCAGCCCCGTGGTTAGAATGTTGAACATCTTAATCGGTAGAATCCTGACTGCCATGAATGCTTTAAGAAGCTTCTTCTCCATGCTAGGAGGTACTGCGAAGCTTGCTATCAATCCTAAAGGTGTGACAGCCGGAACGGATGCCGTAGCAAAGAGCGCAGATAAAGCAAGCGGTGCTTTGGGCGGCGCGGGAGGTGCGGCTAAAAAGGCGGCTAAGGATATCAAGAGTGCAACTACCGGTATTGATGAATTAAATATCCTTCCTGATCAGAGCGATTCCTCCGAAGGTGGAGGCGGTGGAGAAGGCGGCGGGGGCATTGCAGACTTCCCTATGGAGTCCTTCGATACCGGAGCGATGGAGGAAGGAACTGCCAAAATTAATGAACACCTGCAAGGCATGATTGATAGGTTCAACGAGTTAAAGAATCTCTTCATGTCCGGATTCTGGGAAGGATTTGGAGATACTACAGTATTTACATCTATAGAATCACATATTGTAGGAATCGGAAAAAGCTTGAAGGGAATTTTCACGTCTCCGGAGGTCTTATCTGCGGCGAAT
>CAUUJL010000148.1:0-3045 GCA_963545375.1 uncultured Oribacterium sp. | reverse complement strand
GTGTAATTGTATAGGGTATTTTTATATATCGACAGCATGTGAACTGCTCTTGGCGATACAGAAATAAGGAACTGTGAAAGAGATTTTTCTCCTTCTACAGTTCCTTTTGTTTTGCCTTGTATTCTTTTTATCGAACCATACAATAAGCTTCTGCCGGAGCATTCCTCAAATCCTTTTCTTCCCTCTACTGCTTCAAAATAAAGGTATTCCGGTCAAAATCGATAATTCCCTCCTCCTTCAACTGGGAGAGCTCTCTGGTCATGGCGGAGCGGTTGGTACATAAAAACTGTGCCATATCCGTACGGCTTAGTCCCAGTTCGATGTATTTGGATTTTTGTTTTTGTGCCTGTAAGGAAAGGTAGGCCAATATCTTCTCTCTAAGGCTACTTCGAGAAGTCACCTCAATTTTTTCCATCAGCTGAATATTTTTCTTTCCGATTAAATCAAAAAGATTCTCAATCAGACGGAAATGGAAGGCACAACGGTTTTTACAGACATGAATAGCCTTTTGGAAGGAAATGAACAGCACCTCCGCCTTACTGGCCGCCACAAAGCTGACATACTCTCCCGCAGCGGTATTGTTGCCGAAGGTCTCTCCGAAGATTTCTCCCTCATTCATATAGGTAAGAAGGGTTTCATTCCCCCACACATCTGTCTTCAACATATGGATACTGCCTTGTAAGACTACTCCTACGTGTTGCTCATTCTTTTCCTCCAAATGAACAATCTCCCCTTTCTTGTAGGAGCGGACATAGCTTTTCATGCAGTACAAAAGGGCATTCAGGTTCTCCGTCTCCACCCCATTGAAAATTTCCAAATCTCTGTAGCGAAGGAGTTCATCCCCCTTTAAATGTTTCTTCTTTTCCTGTTCCCTACTATGCACGGAGGTAAAGGAGACTTCCCCCCTTTGCAATGTTTCTCTTTCCTTCCCACTAAGCACGGAAAAGTCCTTATCTCCTATCCCTTGATGCGTTCTTTTTTCCTCGCAATCCGGGCAGGTACAGCCCTCTCCATGATTTTCCTCGGAGCATCCGCAAGAATGCTCATGATAGCCTTCTCCACATTGACAGCTCTCCTCTGTACTATTCTTTTTTTCCTTCATTTCCTGACCCATTTTTCTTCTCTCCTGTTATTTCATTTATTTTCTTAAATTTTATCTATAATACTCTCTTTCAGATAGTTTGCACTAGCGAAAATAAAACAAAGCCCTATTCCATTTCATCTTCCCTTATTCGTGATTCTTCTCTATTGGACTCCGATTTTCTATTCATCCTCTATGCATTTTCCCCTATAGCTTGTATAAAAAATACTTAAATTTTCAAATATTGTATTTTATATATACAGAGTTTATCAGCATTTTGTTGCCTCTGCAACACTTTTTTCTCATTTCCTAGGTATGATAAGCAAAGTAATGAGTCTAGGAATTTTTCTTCAGGAGGAAAAAAATGGAAAATAAGATGTTTTGTTATCAGTGTCAGGAAACTGCAAACTGTTCCGGATGTACCGTATCCGGTGTTTGCGGAAAGAAGCCGGAAGTAGCGGCTATGCAGGATCTTTTGGTTTATGCAACCAAGGGATTATCCGCTGTGGCTCAGCAGTTAAGAGCCGAGGGAAAGGAAGTTTCTCAGGAGTTAAACCACAGAGTAACCATGAACCTTTTCATCACCATTACCAATGCAAACTTTGATAATGATGCTATCATTGAAAATATCAAGGAGACCTTCGCGATGAGAGATGCGGTTAGAGCAACTCTTTCCGACAGTTCCAAGCTTCCTAAGGCCGCAACCGTAGAAGTAGCAGAAAAGGATTATCCTGTCTTTGCACAGAGCATCGGTGTTTTAGCTACTGAAAATGAAGATATCCGTTCTTTAAGAGAGTTAATCACCTATGGATTAAAGGGTCTTGCCGCTTATTCCAAGCATGCAAACGCACTTTTAAAGGATGATGCCAATGTAGATGCGTTCATCCAGAAGGCTCTTGCCGCAACTTTAGACGACAGCCTCTCCGTAGACGATTTGGTAGCCCTTACCTTAGAGACCGGTAAGGCCGGCGTAGAAGGTATGGCACTGCTTGACGGAGCAAATACTTCTACCTACGGACATCCTGAAATCACTACCGTAAATATCGGTGTTCGCAACAACCCGGGTATCTTGGTTTCCGGACATGACCTTAAGGATCTGGAAATGCTTCTCGACCAGACAGAGGGTACCGGCGTAGATGTTTACACCCACTCCGAGATGCTTCCTGCTCACTACTATCCCTTCTTTAAGAAGTATAAGCACTTCGCAGGAAACTACGGAAATGCTTGGTGGAAGCAGAAGGAAGAGTTCGAGCCATTTAACGGACCAATCCTGATGACCACAAACTGTATCGTTCCTCCAAAGGACAGCTATAAGGACAGACTTTGGACTACCGGTGCGGCAGGTTTCCCCGGATGTAAGCACATCGGCGGAAAGTACGGCGAAATCAAGGATTTCTCTGCCATCATTGAACAAGCTAAGTCCTGCCCCGCTCCAACAGAAATCGAGACAGGAACCATCGTAGGCGGATTCGCTCATGAGCAGGTATTTGCCCTTGCTGATAAGGTTGTGGATGCTGTAAAGTCCGGCGCTATCAAGAAGTTCGTAGTTATGGCCGGTTGTGACGGAAGACAGAAGTCCAGAGACTACTACACAGAATTTGCCAAGGCACTTCCAAAGGATGCTGTAATCTTAACCGCAGGATGTGCAAAGTATAAGTACAACAAGCTGGATCTTGGCGATATCGGCGGAATTCCAAGAGTTTTGGATGCCGGACAGTGTAACGACTCCTACTCCTTGGCATTAATCGCTTTAAAGCTGAAGGAAGTATTCGGCTTAGATGATGTAAACAAGTTACCATTGGCATACAACATTGCTTGGTACGAGCAGAAGGCTGTTATCGTTCTTCTTGCCCTTCTCTACTTAGGGGTAAAGAACATTCACCTTGGACCAACTCTTCCCGCCTTCCTTTCTCCGAATGTAGCAAAGGTTCTTGTAGAGAACTTCGGTATTGCCGGAATCGGAA
>CAUUJL010000147.1:0-3082 GCA_963545375.1 uncultured Oribacterium sp. | reverse complement strand
CGATATCCAGACCTGCATCGGCTTGGATTCTCTCTACAAGAATAGGATCCCGGAAGTTCTCATAAGCTTTTGTGGAAAAGGACCCTCCTGCCTTTGGTTTCGGAACTACATTTACAAGCTCAGGAAAGGGAAGGGCTGCACGTTCCACCACAAGGGCTCTATTTAAATGCTCACAACATTGGGTGGCTAAAAAGACCTCTGCTTCTGAACAGGCTCGATAGATGCCCTGAAAAAGGCATTCTGCCGCCTCCAAACTGGAGCAGCTGCCGATTCTTTCTCCGATAACTTCAGAGGAGGAGCAACCCACCACAAGAATCTGTCCCTTTTGCAGCTTGGCCTTTTCAATCAATTCTTTACATAGAGAATAGCTTTGTGCTTCCAGTTCTTTGGGACTGATTTCTGTAAGAGGATGTTCTGCTAAAGCGTCTAAATTTCTCTCGATGTTTTCGTTATTCATAAAGGCTCCTTTCTCTTTTTTGCAAAGAATTCCGCCAAATCTTCTGTAAGGCAGTTTAAATATTACAACCGGTGAATAAGATAATCTTGTTGATTTCCTCTACAGTTTACTCGAATGAGAGAAAAATTTTCAAGTATTTTGTGTGTTAGACAAAATAATTTACTTATAATTCATTTTTGTATTGAGAAAATTAAGCAACAGCATAGAAGAAAATACAAAGGCAAAGTTGATTATATTCTTAAAAATTATATTTCTAAATTCCGAACAGTGTGTTCTATAAATTCAATTTATTATAAGAATTTTAGTTTTGCCGATAATGATTAGGTCGTAAAAAATCGAGAAAAATGGAATTTTCTACAGAAGGAGTGAAGGAACAATGAAAAAACACGATTTGAGTACAACAAAGGGCAGACAAATGCAGGGGTCAAAGCGAAGCCATTCCTTAAGCGGAAGAATTTCTTTGAGCTTAGGTATTATCATGCTTTTCTTATTTGCATTGATGACCGCTTTTATCTTGGCAGTGGCCAGCGCCGCATTTAACAAGAAAAACGAGCAAAATATGAATGCTCTTTCCAACTTGAATGCGAGTAGAGTAAATAAAATCACGGTCAATACCAGCAATACCATGAAGTCTTTGGCAGAGAGCTTCGTAAATTTTCATAAAGAAGACGGCGAAGATTCTGCTCTTAGCGGAAAGAGCAAGCTGGAAGGAGCTACCGGAGCATTGACGGTTTCGGAGGCTGAAGAAGAGTATTATTTAATGAAGACCATGCAGGGCTTTGCGAAAAACAATCTGGGGATTGTAAGCCAGGCATTACTCTTGGAGCCGGGTGCATTTTCCAAGGAAAACAGCAATTACTCTCTTCGTTATGATACCGACGGAGACAAGTTCTCCCTGGTGCCTTACGAGGTTTACGGTACACAGGAATTTTATAAGCAGGCTCAGGAAAGTAAGACAGCTTCCGCAACCCTTCCTATGGAAAATGCGGACACCGGTAAGGGAAGCTTCTATATGACCGTTCCCATTCTGGACGGAGATCGTTTTTTGGGCATCGTAACCACAGAGATTTCCACAGAGGTTTTCAACGAGCTGGATATGAGTACCCTTGGTTATGAAAATGTGTTCTTTGATGTTTTAGATAACCAGGACAACTTCGTTTACAGTAATAATCCGGATGCCAAGGGAAAGAACCTGGGAGATTTTATCGGTCAGAAATATAACGATATGCTGGTGGAAAAGATGCAGAGTAAGGAAGCATTTTTCCAAAGAGACGGTCAGGTTCGCTACTATGTACCTTTACAAATCGAGGGTGTAGATTGGTGGGTACAGACCGCTATGACCATTCCTCATTTTGATCAGGAGAAAAATCAGCTTTTATTTGCTTTGATTTTGTCCGAGGTCATCATTTTCATTCTGGTTCAGATTATTAACTTCCTGCGGATTTCCAATGCCTTAAAGCCATTAAAGAAGATTAGTGAGGCCGGAAAAGAAGTGGCAGGCGGAAACTTCGATGTGGAAATTCATTATCCCCAGCAGGATGAAATCGGAGAGCTTTCTCGCAGTATTTCCGAAGTAATCGGAAGAAGTAAGAAGATTGTATTTGATCTTAGAGACCGTTTGGATGCTATGGCAGGCGGAAACTTTACCGAAAATCTGGAAAGCGAAGAGTATGTAGGAGATTATGCACCGCTTCTGGAAAGCTTAAAGCATATTCAAGAGGATATGAATAAGACTTTACAGGAGGTTCATGCTTCTTCCGTACAGGTATTAAGCAGTGCGGAGCAGGTAAATACCGGAGCACAGAGCCTGTCTCAGGGTGCTACGGAGCAGGCTTCCTCCATCGAGGAGCTGTCTGCCAATATGCAGGATATCTCTCACTCCATTCAGGCTTCTACAAAGACTGCAGGAGAGGCCTATAAGCTGCAGGGAGAGGCAGGAGTTGCGGTTCTTCAGTCCAATGAAAAGATGGAAGAAATGCGTAAGGCTATGGACGATATTACTGCAAAGTCCAATGAAATCAGTAAAATCATTAAGACCATTGATGACATTGCCTTCCAGACCAATATCCTTTCCTTAAATGCGGCTATCGAGGCGGCAAGAGCAGGAGCAGCCGGAAAGGGCTTTGCCGTGGTGGCGGATGAAGTAGGAAACCTTGCCCAGAAATCTGCCAAGGCGGCACAGAATACCGGATTACTCATTGAGGAAACCATTGAAGCTGTGGAAAAGGGTGCAAAAATCACCGAAGAAACAGCAGAATCCTTAAATTCCGTTTCCAAGAGTACGGAAGAGGTAAACACCTTGATCGAGAAGATTTCTTCCGCATCCAGCAAGGATTTGGAGGGTATCACTTCCTTAAATCAGGGCTTACAGCAGATTTCTTCCGTGGTACAGGCAAATTCCGCAACAGCAGAACAGAGTGCGGCAGCCTCCGAAGAACTTACCGGTCAGGCCAATAAGATGAATGAATTGGTGGAGCGCTTCCAGTTAAGAGAAGAGTAAGAAACAAAAGCTAAAACAAAAGCTAAGAAAATAGCTAAAATAAAAGCTAAATAACAGCTTAAACATTAAGAAAAGCCTTTATGGATATGGGCCTGAAAAAGGGAAATCCGAACCCGATTTCAGCC
>CAUUJL010000146.1:0-3103 GCA_963545375.1 uncultured Oribacterium sp. | reverse complement strand
TCAGTATTTTTTTTCGTACTAAGGGAAAGTATATCCCCCAAACAGGAAAACTATGTTATACTTTTAACGAGTTTGACTTCTCGGAGAAATGAGCGCTTCTCCGAGGATAGAAAAGAGTCTAAGTAAGGAGAAAAGAGTATGGTTACAAACGACAAGGGTTTTATCCCTCTCAAACACCGTGTAATTGAAGGCTTGGCAAGAATCGCATGGAACGGAGAAGTTACGGAAGAAGCAAAGGAAGGCTTAATCCGGGAGTTATCCCCGGGACCGAAGGCCGCCTTCCGTTGCTGTGTATATAAGGAAAGGGAAATTCTTCGTTGGCGTATTCGTTTGGCTTGTAATGAGGATGCCAGCCCGAAGAGAAAGAGCAGCAATGTCATTCAGGTTATCGACCCTGCCTGTGAGGAGTGCCCTATTTCTTCCTATTCCGTTACGGATAACTGCCGTCTTTGTTTAGGTAAGGCCTGCCAGAACAGCTGTCACTTTGGTGCCATTACCATGACAGACCAAAGAGCCCACATCGATCCTATGAAGTGTAAGGAATGTGGAATGTGTGCAACAGCCTGCCCCTACAGTGCCATTGCCCAGCTTACCCGTCCCTGTAAAAAGCCTTGTCCGGTAAATGCTATTACCTACGACGAAAACGGTCTTTGCGTTATTGATGATAATCGTTGCATTCGTTGCGGACAGTGTGTGCACTCCTGCCCCTTCGGTGCAATTTCCACAAAGACTCATCTTCTGCAGGTAATTTCCGCCATTAAGGAAGGAAAAGAGGTTTACGCCATGTGTGCCCCTGCCACAGAGGGACAGTTTGGTAAGGATATCTCTATGTCCGCAATCCGTGTGGCTTTGAAGAAGCTCGGCTTTACCGATATGGTGGAGGTTGGACTGGGTGGCGATATGACCGCCGCATACGAGGCATTGGAATGGTCAGAGGCCAGAAAAGAAGGAAAGAAAATGACCACCTCCTGCTGCCCTGCCTTCATTAACCTTTTAAAAATTCATTTCCCGGATCAGTACCATGAAAATATGTCGGAGACCCTTTCTCCTATGGCGGCAGTTTCCCGTTATTTGAAAGCCATTCATCCCGACTGTGTAACCGTATTTATCGGTCCCTGTATGGCAAAGAAATCCGAGTCTCAGGAAATGGGCATTGAGGGAAATGCGGACTATGTTCTCTCCTTTGGAGAATTCAGCAGTCTACTTCGTTCCAAGGATGTGCAGCTTGAGGCGGAGGTTAGCCCTTATCAGGAAGCATCTCTTTGGGGAAAGAACTTTGCCAGCTCCGGCGGCGTAGCCAATGCGGTTATGGAATGTATGCGGGAAAGAGGAGAAGACACCACCGATATCAAGCTTCGCGCCTGCTCCGGCGGAAAGGAATGTGTTACCGCCCTTTCTCTTCTAAAGGCAGGAAAGCTTCCTGAGGACTTTATCGAGGGTATGGCCTGTGAAGGCGGCTGTGTAGGCGGACCTTCCCGTCACAAGGCGGAAAATGAAATCAAGAGGTCTCGTCAAAGTCTTTTGGACGAAGCCGATACCAGAAAAGTATTGGATAACTTGAAGAACTATCCTATGGATAAATTCAGCATGATGCGGGATAAATAAAGAAGCTGTAAATTAATATGCAGTATAGGTCTGAAAAAGAAACGGCAAGGCTCATCTGTACAGAATATGCAGTATGGTCTTGAAAAAGAAACTATAATACAAGCTCTAAACAGAATATGCAGTATAGGTCTGAAAAAGGGGTAGTCTGAGCCCGCGGGTTCTTGGCTTTTGTTTTGTAAAAGCTTAGAACCCCTGCAGGGCGAGGCTAGCGGGAGCGTACCCCGTTTAAGACCTATACTGCATATTTCATTTTTATCCCAATGCCTGCTTTAAATCCGCAATCAAATCTTCCGCATCTTCAATACCTACAGACAGGCGCAGGGTGGTTTCGTATATTCCGTTTTCCGCCAAAATCTCCTTGGGCACATCTGCGTGCGTTTGAGTCAAGGGATAGGTCAAAAGACTTTCCGTTCCTCCCAGGGACTCTGCAAAGTAAATCAGCTGAATTCTCTTTAATATTTCTTTAGCTTCCTCACCGGATTCCACATCAAAAGAAATCATTGCGCCAAAGCCTCTGGCCTGCTTATTCATCAGCTCATGCCCGGGGTGATTGGGAAGTCCCGGATATAAAACTCTCTTTACCTTCGGGTGTTTTTCTAAAAATTCCGCAATTTTCAAGCTATTTTCCTGTGCCTTCTCCATACGAATGGCTAAGGTCTTAATGCCTCGTAAAATTAACCAGCTGTCAAAGGCATCCAGTCCCGCTCCGGTGGTCTTAAACAGGAAGCGAAGTCTTTCCTGAAGAGCATCGTCCTTTACCACAATAAAACCTGCAATAGCATCATGGTGTCCGGAAAGAAACTTGGTGCCGCTATGAAGCACAATATCCGCCCCCAAGTCCAAGGGATTTTGAAAATAGGGAGAAAGGAAGGTATTGTCCACAATCAAAAGTAAGTTATGTGCCTTACAGAGTTTCCCCAGCGCTTCTATATCATTTACATTCATGCAGGGATTCGTGGGACTTTCCAGAAAAATGGCTTTGGTATTCTCCTTAACTTCCTTTTCCCAACCATCCTCATGGAGAGATACTCTGGAAAACTGAAGACCATTTTTCTCATTTACCTCACGAAAATAACGAATGGAGCCCCCATATAGGTCACGATCAATTAAAATATGGTCTCCCGGACGAAAAAGCTCCATAATACAGGCCAATGCCGCAATCCCGGAGGACAGGGCAATGCAATCCGTTCCGTGCTCTAAAGAAGCCACCACCTTCTCCAGCTGGGCTCTGGTGGGGTTTTGCAAACGTGAATAGTCGTAGGGATTCTTTCCCCCTACCTCCTGATGAATAAAGGCGGAGCTTGGATAAATGGGGTAAGATATCGCCCCGTAATGCTCCTCCTTATTCTGTCCTTCCAAGTGTTGACATCGTGTACTGATATGATATGCCATAATTTTTTCCCTCTTTCTTCCTCTATGATAAAAAAATCCCTTTTTTCTTTTCCTGCACACTGTAGCATAAAAAAGCAAAAAGGGATAATGCAAAATATTAAGATTT
>CAUUJL010000145.1:0-3150 GCA_963545375.1 uncultured Oribacterium sp. | reverse complement strand
TGGAGTAAAGTATCCTTTTTCAGTAGAAGGAAAGATATATCGGAAATGCAGGAATTATCACAAACTGAATATCAAGAAAATCAAATTATCCTTCATGTGGATATGGACGCCTTTTACGCCTCCGTGGAGATGCGAGATAATCCTGATTTGAAAGATAAACCTTTGATTATCGGCGCAAAACCTACGGAGCGGGGAGTGGTGGCGACTTGCAATTATGAAGCAAGACGCTACGGTGTGCGTTCCGCCATGAACAGTAAGGAAGCCTTTCGGCTTTGCCCGAAGGCTGTTTTTCTGTATCCGGATTTTGAGAAGTATAAGGCCGTGTCAGAGGAGCTCCATGAAATTTTGGAAAGCTATACCAAGCAGGTAGAATACATTGCCCTCGACGAGGGTTATCTGGATTTAACAGAGGTGGCCAAGGATTTTTCCGAAGCGGAAAAAATCGGGCGGGAAATCCAAAGGAGGGTAAAGGAAGAGTTGAAGCTCACCTGCTCAGTAGGGATTGCTTATGGGAAAACGGCGGCAAAGACTGCCAGTGAAGAGAAAAAACCCAACGGTTTCTTTATGATTCAAAGAAGAGAAGACTATGTAGAGCTTTTGCGAGACAGAGACGTACGGTCACTTTTTACGGTAGGAGAGAAAACAGCGGAAAAGCTCTATTCCTTTGGAATTTATACCGTGAAAGATTTACAGGAAAAAGAAAAGGAAGTTCTTCGCCTTCTAGGGAATCAGGGGAAAATGCTCTTGGAGCTTTCCTACGGCATCGACCATCGGAGGGTAGTGCCCTATCGTCCGGAGGACACCCAAAGCATCAGTAAAGAAATGACTTTTCAGGAGGATGTGACAGACTATTTCTTTTTGGATGATGTGCTGTTTCTTTTATCCTTTCGAGTAGAGAGTAGGGCGAAGCGCTACGGGCTCTATGCAAGAGGCGTTTCTTTGAAAATCACATTTGCAGATATGAAAACCATTACCCGTTCTGCCCTCATTTCCGAAAGTACCCAAAGCGCATTCTCCTTATATAAAAATGCCTCTGCTCTCTTGCGGCAGATTCCCAAGCGAAGGGTGCGATTAATCGGGGAAGGCTTTTACCATTTAGAGGAAAATGAGGGAAGACAGCTTAGCTTTGCCGACATTTTCACGGAAGAAAAAGAACGGGAAGAAAGAGAAATGGAAGAGCGATGGAAGCAACTGGAGGCTCGCTATGGCACCATTTTTGAGGATAGAAAAACCACGATTCTTTCCGGAGAGAGGGTGTACGATTTGATAGAGGAGATGCGAAAGTTCGGAGGAAAAGATTGACATTTGTAACGCGGGAGGTTACGATAAAGCTATGATTAAATCATTTGCTCATAAAGGATTACAAGAATTCTTTGAATCTGGAAGTAAGAAGGGAATTCAAGCAGAACATAGTGCAAAGTTGGCAAGAATTTTAGACAGGCTGGATGCCAGTAAATGTGCACGAGACATGGATTTACCGGGATATAGACTGCACCCATTGAAGGGGAATATGCAGGATTTATGGTCTGTAACTGTAAATGGAAATTGGAGAGTGACATTTTACTTTGAGGAGCAGGATGCTTTTTTGGTGGATTATCAAGACTACCATTAGGAGAAAGAAGGAGAAGACCATGAAGAGAAAACCTACACATCCGGGAAATGTATTTCTTGAGGATGTTCTGAAACCATTAAACCTATCTATTACAGAAGCCGCAAGAATGTTGGGAATAAGCAGAAAGGCACTTTCCGAGTTTGTACATGAGAAGGTCTCCTTGAGTCCGGAAATGGCGATTCGAATCAGTCGTGCAACCGGGACTTCTGTAGAAAGCTGGATGAATATGCAACAAAAGCTTACCATCTGGGAAGCAGAGCAGAATATAGTGAATAATGTTATTATGTTTCCCGGCTTGTCTATGGATAGTACAATGGCGTTATAGAGGAATATATCGTTTATGGAAAAAACTAGAATAGAAAGAGCAATAGAGTACATCACAAAGTTATTTCAGGGAAATGGGGATGGGCATGACCTTTCCCACAGTTTGCGAGTACATAAAAATGCGATGTCGATTGCTAAAGCGGAAGGACAGGGAGAAGCGGAAATGATTGCTCTTTCTGCCCTTCTGCATGACTGCGATGATCATAAGCTTTTCGATACGGAAAATAATGCCAATGCCAGAAGATTTTTGGAGCAGGAGAAACTTCCTGCAGGAGTAATTGAGGAGATTTGCAAGAACATTAATTCCGTTTCCTTTAGCAAAAACAGGGGAAAAGCTCCGGAGACGATAGAGGGAAAAATTGTACAGGATGCAGACCGACTGGAAGCTATAGGTGCTGTCGGTATTGCCCGCTGCTTTCAGTTTGGTGGAAGCCACGGAAGAAGCTTGGAGAATTCCATTGAGCATTTTTATGATAAGCTTTTACTCATTTCCAAGGAGTTGAACACCCCTTCTGCACGAAAAATGGCAGAGAAAAGGGATAAATTGATGCAGGACTTTCTGAAGGAGTGGGGAGAGGAAATGAATTAAACATTGAAACTGTAAAATAGTTTAATTTTCCAGCTCATTTCTTAAATAATTCCGAGTGAGTTCCAAGACGGTAGAGTATGAGGACAAGAACGTCATTTTGAATTTCGTATACTAACAACCAATCCGGTTCAATATGACATTCTCTTGTACCCTTATACTTACCGGATAGGTCATGGTCTCGATATTTTGCCTCTAATATGCCGCCTTCTGCTAGAATATTTACTACATCGAAGAGTTTATTTAAATCTTTATTCTGTTTTTTAGCGAGCTTAAAATCTTTCTTAAACAGATTAGTGAACTTGACTTCGTATTTCATACTTCCAATGCCGCCTTGAGATCATCCATGGTTTTATAGGATTTTACGCTACTATCTAAGGCAATACGGCGTCCTTCCTCGATAGCAGCAACTGTCTCTTCATTTGGAGTATCCAGTTTTAAAGAAAAGGGAATTCCGTTTTCACGGATAGTTGTTCTAAGAAACATATTAATGGCAGTAGTCATATTCAGTCCCAGCTCGGAGAAAATCTGATCCGCTTGCTCTTTAATATCCTTATCGGTTCTGATGTTTAAATTTGTTGTTGCCATGCAAAGTACCTCCAATCAGATATTTCTAAATTGCTTTTTC
>CAUUJL010000144.1:0-3151 GCA_963545375.1 uncultured Oribacterium sp. | reverse complement strand
AGAAACTTTCCGATTTTCCTGCTTTAAATAATTGGATATGCTTCTTGCACTGAAGCTATGTCCCACATTGTATAAAAGATATAGAATCATCCTCTCCAATAGCTCTACATCTCGAATATTGTTACACTGAACCACATCCTTTAAGAGCACTGAATTATAGACTTCTTGAATTTCATCCAAAAATAAATACACCTTTCCTTGGATTGACGAAATCCTTTTTTTCAATTCTTGATACAAGGAACTCGCTGTACAGAAATAAGCATTTTCCATGGACTCAAAACAAGATGTCTCAAGCTTCGCCTGCGCCACTTGTTAAGAATTAAAGCTGATAAACTGTGTCTCCGGAACGCCTTGTCTAAGAATTTCCTCTTGAATAAGTCGGAGCATATAAGACTTTCCCGACCGGCGAATTCCGGTAAGAACTTTAATGACATCCTTTCCGATAAACGGTTTAATTTTATTTCACGTTGGACCATTTTGGGGGTCTCCTCTTGGCTTTACGGAAAAGCAAGCATATTATACTTGATATTTAAAGCAAAAAGAAAATTTTTGTTCGATATAACTGACAAAAATCTTCTTTTTAGAAAAGCTATCGTCAGAACACTTCTTCTCTTTTCTCCCCCGAGCTTCCCATTCCCCTTACGCTATCCAAGCTCCTCCACTTCCTCAGCTGTAGGAATAGAACTTTGTGCTCCACTTCTGGAAACCACAATGGAGGCAAGCTTTTGTGCATACTCTATCGCTTCCTCCAAGGATTTATTCTCCACAAGTTTTAGTGCCATTCCGGCCACAAAGCTATCCCCTGCAGCAGTGGTATCTACAACAGTTGTTTTTCTGACAGGAAGTCTGGAAGAATGCTCTCCAACATCAATTAAAGCGCCCTTTTCTCCCATGCTAACGACAATAGTTCCTTTGTACAGCTTTCTAAACGCTTTAACCATATCCTCCACTTTGGTGGAAGCATCCATTCCTGTTAAAATAGCTAGTTCCGTTTCATTAGGTTTTATAATATCCACATAGGAGAAAAGTTCTGCGGGAAGCCCTGCTTTTGCAGGAGCCGGATCCAAGATTACTAATTTTCCTCGCCGCTTTGCTTCTTTTGCGGTAAAGCAAACCGTTTCTATCGGAATTTCCAGTTGTAGAATAACCATCTCCGCTTTTTGAATCTCGGATAGATTTCTTTCAATATAGGGAATATCTACTTGTTTATTTGCTCCGGGAATTACCACAATGCTGTTATCTCCTTCTTCATTAACACAAATCCAAGCTGTTCCCGTGGATGTATTCGAAAATTCTATCTTTGAAGTTTTTACTCACTTTCAAAACTATAATTTTTTTCATCTTTTGAAAGTGTTTTATCTCTTCCCATCCGCTCATACACTTCCGCCATAGAATACTCTTTCAGTTCCTCTTAGAACTTCTTCTGAACCGCAAAAACGCCATCATCCAAAGCTGTGTTAATCAGTCTTCCTACCGGACAATATAAATCATCTAATCTAGATTTACTAAATCATGATTTGTTTCCATTATGGTGCTTATAAAAAGGATAAATAATATATACAAAATGAAAAATTTCACTCCACAGGGTAAAACCTATTGCTTCATAGCAAGCTCCTCCAGATACATTTCCGCTAAATAAGAGGGACCTGTCCACCAAAGCTTTGTTGTATCATCATACAAAGCTTTTCCCGTCTTGGAAGCAAGGAACTCTACCAAGACTTCTTTACTATCATTTCCGGTGATTGCCGATATTTCTTCCACCGCCATAGTAACAAGGAGATCAATTGTATAATTCAGTCTTTCTTTTGAAATACTTAACTCAGCCATATCTTCTCACTTTCTATAAATTTTAGGCAAGATAGTGCGTCTTCAGTCTTAAAGCAATATTGGTCTTTTAACTTATTGGGAAGTAACTGTTTGATACAAAATTCATCTGCTTCTTTCTCCCCAACTATACCAAATGCCCCCGCCAAGTAAGCTGTTAAGCTGGCATTAGTGGCATCGTCTGCTATTTTCCCGATGATGATATCCACGTTCCTCAGCTTTCTCTCTTCCTCAAGAAAAAAAGTATTCTTTCTATGAGCAGCGATACAATGTAACCAATCTACATTGGCTTCCGGAAATACATGTATATTCAGTTTCTTAAGTAGACTAAATTCAAAAATAGATATGTATCCATAATTTTGGCTATCTTCAATGCGCCCAAAAGCTCTAGCTTTATTTATAGATATCTTCAAAAAACTCTCTGCTTGCTCTTTAGAACTTGTAAGGTAAAACCCTTGTCCAAAATCCTTCATTTTGGCACATTTCCTTAAGTCCGGTTTCGATACCTCACAATAACTTCCATGATAAAGAACTAGTCTTTCTTTTAACTCAAGCATGTATCTTTAATCCTTTCGCATCAAGATATTCTTCAATATCCTGCAACACTGCCTCGTCTCCCTCGCAATGGAAGATTCCATAAGCCTTTTCTATATAGTCTAAAACATTCGCCTGTTTAAATAAAGAAAGCACTTTATCCATGGAAAGTTTCCATTCTTCTGCTGCCAACCTAATGAGTCTGGTTTGCATAAACAGTATTTCTTCTTTTTCACTCATCTGAAATCCTCCTTTCTCATTTTATGGATTATATCATAAATCCTCTACACCTTCTCCCCTTCCTCCTTTGTCTTTCCCATCACCTGACTAATGGCCGCATGACTGCCGGTTTGCATCTGGCTAAGCAGTGCCTGTCCGCTGCTCTGTAGTTGACTGATTACCGTCTGCCCGCCACTTTTAATCTGGGAAACGGCGGCTTTTTTACTGCTCTCTATCAACTTGCTTAAAGCATTCATAATTTCTTTTTTCTTATCTTCCGGAAGCTTTCCCATCTCTTTCCAGATGGTTTCCATGTTTTTCATTAAATTTCCGGAGAACTCTATAAAGGTCTCTGATTTTGTACTTTCAATCAGGGAAAATGCCGTTGTGCAAAGGGATTCTCTGGTTTCATCGTCCATGCTTTCCAGCCAGCTTCCCAAGGTGGTTTTCGTGTACTCACTAAGCTCATCCAGTTCAGAAGAGACAAGAGCATCCTTTTCCGCTTCCCAGGTCATGGCATCATGCTGCAAAATGCCCTTTGCCGTACTGTGAATCACATGTTGCTCTGCGGGAT
>CAUUJL010000143.1:0-3186 GCA_963545375.1 uncultured Oribacterium sp. | reverse complement strand
AAAAGCCTTTATGGATATGGGCCTGAAAAAGGGAAATCCGAACCCGATTTCAGCCCTGAATTCCATAGAGGCTTTTTTGTATTTTTAAAGTCCAAAATTCATAGACATTTTTTTTCCCTATGGTAAGATAGAAAACGTAATTTTATAAAGAAACGGTCAAGAGCTTAGGAGGAAAAAATGAATAAAGAGATCGAAACGAAGGCAATAAACAGTATCCGTATTCTTTCTGCAGATGGAATCCAAAAGGCGAATTCAGGACACCCCGGATTACCCTTGGGAGCGGCACCCATGGCATATACCCTTTGGGCGAAACACCTTCATTTTCATCCTGAGCATCCGGAATGGGATAACAGAGATCGCTTCGTGTTATCTGCAGGGCATGGTTCCATGATGCTTTATTCTTTATTACACCTTTTTTCCTTTGGGCTTAGTAAGGAAGATTTAATGCAGTTCCGTCAGCTGGGTTCCCTTACTCCCGGACATCCGGAGTACGGTCATACCAAGGGAATTGATGCCACCACCGGCCCCTTGGGCGCAGGTCTTGCTATGGCGGTAGGTATGGCTATGGCGGAAAGCCATTTGGCGGCAGAGTTTAATAAAGAAGATTTAAAGCTGGTAGACCACCGAACCTATGCTCTCTGCGGAGACGGCTGTCTGATGGAGGGAATTTCCTCCGAGGCTCTTTCTCTTGCCGGAACCTTGAAGCTGGATAAATTAACCATCTTGTATGATTCCAACAAGATTTCTATTGAGGGCAATACAGACATTGCTTTTACGGAAAATGTGGAACAGCGTATGCAGGCCTTTGGGTTTAAGACCTTAACGGTTGAGGACGGCAATGATATCGAGGCGATTTCCCAGGCTATTGAAACTGCCAAGGAAGACTGTTCTGCCCCCTATTTTATTACGATTAAGACTCAAATCGGTTATGGCGTTCCCAAGAAGATGGGCAGTGCTTCCGCCCACGGAGAGCCCCTGGGAGAGGAAAATATTAAAGAGATGCGGAAGTTCCTAAACTGGGAAGAGGAGGAGCCTTTCCTTGTACCGAAGGAGGTTTACGCCCACTATGATGCTTTGGTAGAGGAAAAGAAGACTTCCTACAGTGCCTGGGAGGCGTTAAGAGCAAAGTATGAGAAGGCATATCCCGAGTGCTATGCCAAGTACTGTGCTTATCATAATCCCGGAAGTGCAGCTTCTCTGTTACAGGAAGAAAAGCTCTGGACAGCTGTGGATAAGCCGGAAGCAACCCGTTCTTCCTCCGGAGAAGTGATTCAGATTCTGAAGGATTTGGTGCCGAATCTTTTCGGCGGTTCTGCAGACCTTGCACCTTCCAACAAGACGGAAATGAAGGGAGAGGGATTTTATTCCCCGGAAAATCCCCTTGGAAAAAATATCCATTTCGGGGTAAGAGAGCTGGCTATGGCAGGAATTGCCAATGGAATTCTCCTCCACGGAGGGCTTCGCTCCTATGTAGCGACCTTCTTCGTGTTCAGTGACTATGTAAAGCCTATGGCAAGATTGGCAGCCCTTATGGGATTGCCACAGATTTATGTTTTGACCCATGACAGTATCGGTGTAGGAGAGGATGGACCTACTCATGAGCCTATTGAACAGCTGGCTATGCTACGTTCCACCCCGACTTTCCGGGTGTTCCGTCCCTGCGACAGACAGGAGACCGCAGCGGCCTGGTTCTCCGCATTGTCCAGCACGGATTGTCCTACAGCCATTGTTTTAAGCAGACAGAATCTTCCCCAGTATTGTAAGGATGGAAGAGATGCGTTAAAGGGCGCGTATATTCTTTCCGGAGGAGAAGAGGAACCTGAGTTAATCCTTATGGCCACCGGATCCGAGGTGGAACTGGCGGAAGAGGCGGCAAAGGTCCTTCGCGGAGAAGGAAGAGCCGTTCGCGTGGTTTCTATGCCTTCCTTGGAAGTATTTGCTTTGCAAAGTCCGGAATATCAGGAGAAGGTATTACCGAAGTCTTGCAGAAAGCGCATTTCCATTGAAGCCCTCTCTACCTTCGGCTGGGGAAAATATGTAGGCTTTGAAGGAAAGAGTATCGGGCTGGACCGTTTCGGTGCTTCCGGTCCTGCCAAGTCCCTCTTTAAGGAATTTGGATTTACGGTAGAAAGAGTTGTGGAAGAGGCAAAGAGCTTATAAAAGCTTTTTTTCAAGGAGGGAAAGAGATGAAATTTTATATTGATACAGCAAATGTTGCGGAAATTCGAGAAGCCTATGATATGGGAATTATTGCCGGGGTCACCACCAATCCATCCCTCATTGCCAAGGAAGGGCGGGACTACCAGGAGACCTTGAAGGAAATTGCCTCCTTTATGGATGGCCCCATCTCCGGCGAAGTACGGGCGGACAGCGATACTGCGGAGAAGATGATTGCGGAGGGACGGGAGATTGCCGCTTTGTCTAAAAACATGGTGGTAAAGATTCCTATGACAGCAGAAGGTCTGAAAGCAGTAAAGGTGCTGTCCAAGGAGGGAATCAAGACCAATGTTACCTTGATTTTCTCTGCAAACCAGGCTCTTTTGGCAGCCAGAGCGGGAGCAAGCTACGTTTCTCCTTTCCTGGGGAGATTGGATGATATTTCCTCCGACGGTCTTATTCTGATTCAGGATATTATGGATGTTTTCAGCCAGTATCCGGAGTTGGAAACAGAAGTGATTTGCGCTTCCGTAAGACATCCGATTCATGTTTTGGAATGTGCAAAGACCGGGGCGGATATTGCTACCGTGCCCTTTAAGGTTTTACTGCAAATGATTTCCCATCCTCTGACAGACCAGGGCATTGAAAAATTTAAGGCAGATTATGCGAAGGCATTTCCAACGAGATATCGCACGCTTGCGAGCGACACTCGTTATAAATAAAGAATTGACATCTTTTTCACAGCACAGTATAGTAAAAAATGCTGTGAAAGATGACAATTTATGAGGGCACTATGGAAAAAAAAGGAATATCCCAGGCGGTAATACAGCGTTTACCAAGATATTATCGATATCTAGAGGATTTAATGGATCAAAAAATTGATCGCATCTCTTCTTCGGAACTCTCCAAAAGAATGCATTTGACTGCTTCCCAGATTCGACAGGATCTGAATAACTTCGGTGGATTTGGACAGCAGGGCTACGGTTATAATGTGAAGAATCTTCATGAGGAAATCGGGAAGATTCTAAA
>CAUUJL010000142.1:0-3187 GCA_963545375.1 uncultured Oribacterium sp. | reverse complement strand
TCTTTAAATAAGCTTCCATCCGCCTTCTGATTCATCCATTCCGGATGAACTTCTCCCATGGCAGGGTCTCGAAAGCAAACCAAACGGGCAATTAAATACAACCCCTGTTCATGACATTTTTTAAGCAATGCCGGCAAGTCTTTGACGATATTCGTCGTATTGTAGAACTCCTGCTGTCCGCCATTGTTCATCTGATATATGATTTGTCCGTTATCATTTTTAATATCAACGACTAAAGCATTCAGCTCCGTATCCTTCATTTTCGATAAGATATCCTCCATTTTCGGAGAACCGGCGGTAAGGTCTGTAATATAAATTCCCTTTACCTTTACCCTGTCCTTCTGAATATCTTTTTTCTTCCAAATCAAGGCTTCTTTTGCTTTCTCTTCCTCTTCCGCCTTTTCCTTAGCCAACAAGCTTTCCCGTGCCAGGGATTCTTCATATAAAGATTCCGCTTGTAATTCAGATTCGTACTGTTTCAGCTCCGGAGTTTTGTTTACATTGTACTGTAAAGGCTCCGGAGTCTTACAGGAACTTAGTAAGCTGAGGGTAAGAAGAAAAAGGAAAAGAAAAGAAATATATTTTCTCATAATCCTCCCACTTTTTGCCTAAAATACAGGATAATTATATCACTTTACCCCTATATTACAAGAAAAATTGGGATTGGATGAATTTTCCACTGTTGGATAAGCCTGAAATTCTCTCGAAGATATTCCTTAAATGAAAAAAGGCTTCAAAAATCAAAAATAATTTTCTAATCAATATAGGTCTGAAACGAGGCACGCTCTCGCTAGCTTCGCCACGAAGCGGATACTAAGCGAAAAACTGCGTTTCTCTTGTTTTTCGCAAGTACCGTCGGGCTCAGACTACCTCGTATTCAGACCTATATTGCCGAAAATTTCTATTTTTGATTTTTAAAACCCTTTTTCCGTGTTAAAGCTTAATGAATACACTCCGGAAACAGATGATATATCCGGCTTTTCCGATTCATCAGAAAACTCGGTATTATTCAAGCTTTATTCTTTTCCCAATACGGAATCAGCTACCTCATCGGCCAATTTCTCTAAAGCGCTTCGATCCACGGATGCGGACTTTACAGTAAGAATGTCGCCGATATAGCTCATATTCTTCATCTCGTCAAAGGCTTTCTTCATCAGCTTACCGCTTTGAGGAGCCCAGCTTCCATTTTCCAAAATAGCAATCTTTCGATTCTGCACATTCAGATTCTTCATGTCTGTGATGAGATTTTCCATCTTGGGGAAAAGGTTATTGTTATAGGTTGTTCCTGCAAATACCAGGTGACTGGCACGGAAACACTCTGCGATGCAATAGGATACATCCGTCTTGGATACATCATAGGCTTTGATATTCTTAACACCGCGAATACCAAGCTCTAATGTAAAATGATCTACGACGGTTTCCGTATTACCGTAAACGGAATTATACAGAATCACCACTGCCTTCTCTTCCGGAAGATAACGGGACCATTTGTCATATTTATCAATAATAAAGGAAAGGTCTTCCGTCCAAATCGGTCCATGCAAAGGACAAAGCATCTCTACTTCCAGACTTAAAGCCTTCTTTAAAGCTGCCTGGGTTTGAGGACCGTACTTTCCAACAATGTTGGAATAATAGCGTCTGGCATCATCCAGAAAATCCTTATCCTTATATCTTTGCTCGTGAGCAAGGATATTACCGTTGTTACAACCGAAAACGCCAAAGGCATCTGCAGAGAACAAGGTCTTGTCCGTCATATCATAGGTAAACATAACCTCCGGCCAGTGTACCATAGGTGCAAAGACAAACTTAAGGGTATGTCTTCCTACAGAAAACTCATCGCCTTCCTTTACCTCCACCTTTCTATCTGCAGGAATAGTCATCTGATAAAACTGGTCCAGCATTTGAAAAGTTTTAGCATTGGAAATAATGGAAAGCTTTGGATATTTTTCGTACAAGTCTTGAATGCTGCCGCAATGATCCGGCTCCATATGATTGATTACCAGATAATCCAAGGTCTTTCCTGCTAAAGCAAACTCTATATTCTCAATAAAATGGCGAGAAACTGTCTGATCGCAGGTATCCAACAAAACGGTCTTTTCATCCAGTAAAAGATAAGAATTATAGCTTACCCCTCTGTCCAAGGGAAATAAATTCTCGAACAGGTGCAGTCTTCTATCTTCTACTCCAACATATACTAAATCGTCTCTAAGTTTTCTGCATGAATACATCTTTTACTCCTCTGATGGCTCGAACTGATCCTTTCCTACTCCGCAAAGGGGGCAAAGAAAATCTTCAGGAACGTCTTCCCAAGCTGTTCCTGCTGCAACATTTGCACTTTCCTCTCCTACTTCAGGATCATAGATATAACCGCATACTGTACATACATATTTCTTCATGATATTCTCTCCTTTTTCTTTAAACTTAAGTGTTGAGCTTATGCTCGAAAGGTAGTTTATCATTAGATTGTGCACAAGTCTAGTAATTTTAGGAATTATTTTTGTTTTTCCCTAAAAACAGAAAAGAGAGCTCGAACCTTTCTACTATTTCTATACGAAAGTACCATAAATTCAGTTGTTACAGAACTGTAAGCCATAAGAAAAGGAGCTTCTTATGAAGCTCCCTTTAACTCTTAGTCCTCTACAGTAATAATCTCGCGCTTATTATAAGAACCACAAGCCTTACAAACTCTGTGAGGCATAACCAATGCACCACACTTAGAGCACTTTACAAGGTTTGTTGCACCCATCTTCCAATTTGCTCTTCTGCTGTCTCTGCGGGCCTTGGATGATTTATTTTTTGGACAAATAGACATATTTACACCTCCCGTCTTAACCGAATAGGCATCGGTAGATTTGCTCATGCTTTTTAATCGTAGTGTAAGCTCTCCTTACACCCGGAACGGGAAATTCCATAGTGAAACAATCCCGTTGAAAACACACTCATGATAAAATACACTATCTTTGTATAAAAAGCAAGCAAAAATTACGAATTCACGGAATCTTCCTTGAACTACTGTGTTAAGCGCTGTGTGTCTCTTGCAATAGCCAATTCTTCATTAGTTGGAATAAGGAAAATCTTTACTTTCGAATCATCTGCGGAAATCAAAGTTTCCTTTCCCCTGACGTCATTTCTCACCGGGTCAATCTTTGCACCGAGGTAAGCAAGATACTGTTCTACTACCAATCTT
>CAUUJL010000141.1:0-3209 GCA_963545375.1 uncultured Oribacterium sp. | reverse complement strand
TTCGGGACAAGGAGCAGAACTATGTGGGAACCCTGGAAGCGGTAACGGATATGACGGAGGTAAAAGAACATTTCCGTCAGTATTTTAAGAGCCATCCGGAGGAACTGTAAAATTGAGGCTGTACAAAATCAAAATAATTTTCTAAGCAATATAGGTTTGAATTTGGGGCACGCTCTCGCTAGCTTCGCCACGTAGCGGTACTAACTTCAAGCTTCGTCTTACTCGCTTTCAGTAAGTACCGACGGGCTCAGACTACCCCTTCTTTCAGACCTATATTGCAGAAAATTAGTTCTTTTATTTTGATTTTTACAGCCTCGTTATGAGCACAAAAATAGAAAAAATGCCTGCATAGAAACTTGCAGGCATTTTTTTAAAACCGATTTTTTCTACTGTATAACCATTGAAAATACGGCACTGTAACCGTATGAGGACCAAATTCAGGACGCGCTGCGTCCTAAATTGAGCTAGTTTATATCTATAGCTATATTTTGAAGTGCTTTAATTTCATTAATTTGAAACTTGACAATATGCCTCTTTTAGCTTATTAACTCTTGCCTTAAACTTTCGCAGATTTCTGCCATTTCCAGTATATCTTCTTGCGGGACGAGTTCGCAAATGTCATACGCAAGTGGATTACTTGAAAAGTCGCTAAGGACTCTATCCAAAAGTTCATAGTCTTCCGGTGCTGCAATAATTTTTATTCTATGTGAAGCGGTATCAAAAGGTTCTAAATCATGTAAATCAACATCTCCGCTTACTTTACATTCTAATAAAATCGCCGCAAGGTCGGTTAGCACATCAATAGCAAAATGAAAATCAACATAAATTCCAATAGAATTAGTAAATCCTAAAGGGCTAACGGTTTTTCTAAAGTTTTCCCCTTGTTTATGAAGCCCTAGTTGTTTTAGTATTTCTGAAAAAGAGATGGTATTACCAGCTTGATCTTCTAAAAAAGCAATAAGATTAAGACTATCATCGGTATCTCCAATGTAGTTATTCCAATATTTGTTTTCGATATACATTCTAAGCTCCTCCACAACTCATGAATTGAACGGTTCTATTTAATATAAAGCGTTCCGAGTTGTAATTCCAGAATCATTTCATGCTATGCAGGGAATGATTATTTTATCTACATTTCTTTAAAAATCCGGAAATACAACATCCTCCGTCTTTACCAGCTTTGCTTTTCTGTCCTTATCTTTTACGATGTAAAGGAGCTCATAGTTTGTTTTTGCATCTTTTCCTTTTGACTTCTTGGCGGCAAATATCACGTCTTCTTCGGGCTTGCCCTCTTGAGTGTGCTTCCCGATATAGGCGAGGGGAATATAGTATGCATTTTCGTCATCCGGTACAGCCTCTTTAAAGGCATTTTGGATTGCCGGAATATTTTCCGGGAGATATGAGCCGGTATTGTCAATGTAATCTTCTCCCTCCTCTCTGGATTCTTCTGTGGGAAAGAGAATGGCACTTCCCACAACCTGGGACTTTCCGGAAAGGTCCTGATAAATCTGTAAAAGTACAAAGGAGACATTTTCCTGATAATCCGTCCAAGTACTCTTACATAGGTAAAGGTAGTTTGTGCCGGAAACTACCTGGGTGCCCAGCAGGGCTATGGGCTCATAATGGGTATAGTTATAGCCATTTGGAAATGCCGCTTCAAAGGCATTCATGGCATCCGGGTTATCCTTCAGAGAGAAGCTTACGAGATTCGTGTTATAAGCCCCCACGAGTGGAGCATCGGTATTGTTTTGAGCCTTCTCTTTTTCTTCTGCGGTTGCTTCGGATTCTGATGGTTTCAAAGTCCTGCTTTCTTCTTCAGTGTCTTTGGAATCAGTCTTACTGCTTTCTTTCTCCGCGTCAGCGGGATTTGCGGAACTACTTTCTTTTGCGGCTTTCGTGGGACTCACTGTGCTACTTTCCTTTGCCGTTTTGCCGGTGCAGGCGGTAATGGATAGAGCAGATAATGCTGTGATAAGTAGTGTATGCTTTAAAAGATTCTTTTTCATTTTCTCTCCCTCTTATATTTCTAGCTTTTGTCTCCCTCTTGTACTTCTAGCTTTTTCCTATGTATTATAAATCGAAAAAGGAAAAGAGCTTCATACAAAACATTACAAAACAAAGTCAATCTTAGAATTGGCTCAATCGAAAAGCAATTATGTTGATTTTTTTCAGCCGTAAATTCAACCGTAAAATTTTACGATTGAATTTGCGGCTGTTTTCAATTACTATTGTCCTAACAACAAGGAGGGAATGGGGATGAAAGAGACTAGACAGTTGGAATTTAAATCAGATATATCCAATACATTTTTAAAAACAGTGAGTGCATTTGCCAACTATGATGGTGGACAGATTATATTTGGTGTAGGAGATACAGGTGAAAAAATCGGGCTAAAGGATCCGGCAGAGACCTGCCTTCTAATAGAGAATAAAATTAATGATGCCATTCGCCCCCAGCCTCAGTATGAACTATCGGTGAATGAGAAAGATAAAACCGTAACCCTTACAGTGGAGGCGGGACCGGCTAAGCCTTATACCTATAAATCCAAAGCTTATCGAAGAAATGATACCTCGACTATTGAAGTGGATGAACTGGAACTAAGCAGATTGATACTGCAGGGAAGAAATATTCACTATGAAGAGCTCCCTGCGGATACACAAGAGCTTTCCTTTTCGGAGTTGGAGCGGAGAGCTAAACAGGAGATAGGAATAAAATCTTTAAATAAAGACATTTTGAAGACCTTGAATTTATATCAAGATGGAGAAGGCTATAACCATGCGGCAGAGCTCCTTGCGGATCAGAATCATTTTCCCGGAATTGATGTGGCCAGATTCGGGGAAGATTTAAGCATTATTTTGAAGCGTGCAGTGTTGGAAAAGGAGTCTATCCTTTCTGAACTGGAGAAAGCAGTTGAGATCTATCGTGATTATTATCAGTATGAAGAAATCCGGGGAATGGATAGAGTAAAGGTAGAAAAGATTCCTGAGGAAGCATTCAGAGAAACCATTGCCAATGCCTTGATTCACAGAACCTGGGATGTTAATGCACAGATCCGTGTGCTGATGTTTGAAGATAGAATTGAAGTGAGTTCTCCCGGGGGATTACCGGCAGGACTTTCAGAGGAAGAGTATTTAAAGGGAAATATCTCTATGCTCAGAAATCCTATTTTGGGCAACGTATTTTATCGCCTGCATATTGTGGAAATTCTCGG
>CAUUJL010000140.1:0-3403 GCA_963545375.1 uncultured Oribacterium sp. | reverse complement strand
AGGCCGCCCATCTTTTTCAGGATTTTGTTGAGCGATGTGGAGCCAGCATTTGCAAAGACTTAAGAGGCATAGGTAAAGAAAAGCCTCTTTGCAGCTGCGAAGATTGCATCAAAGAGGCGATTGCTTTACTGTATTAAGTTTTAGAGAAGTTCATTAAAACTGATCCACAATTTCTACGCTATCCGGCAGGAGCTCCATATTTACAATGGAGTTTCCGGATAGCTTTACTTTTTTTAGATTGGGTAAATTCCGTAGTGCACTGATATCGGTAATATAGTTATCGGAAATGTCCAGCTCTTCCAGAGCGGTGAGTCCCTCTAAACAATCCAGATTCTCCAGCTTATTTCCACGAAGTCCAAGCCTTTTTAACGTTTTAAAATGGGAAAGAAAGACTTTGGCATTGACCGTAAAATTGTCGGAATTATCATCCAGGTTTTTAAGCTCTGCCTGGGTGAGAATCAAGGTCTCCGTAGTGTTGTTATCTTCCATCTTACTAAGGGATAGGGGAATCTGAGGCGTGTGAGCTGAATCAATGACATTTTTATCAAAAATCAGCTCCTTTACTTTGATACCGGAGAATAGCCCGCGATAGTCTCTCGAAGTATATAAAGGATCTCCCAGAATACTTAGTTTTTCAAGGCTTGGTAAGTCTTTTAAAACATTTTCCCAGTCGTTAGAAATATAATCCATGGAACCGGAAATTATCAGAGTGCTTAAAGAGTCCATTCCACGAAGGGGTTCGGCGCTGATCTCGTCACCGTCCAGAAAACAGTAGAGACTCTTAATCGAGGGCATATGGGCAAAATGACTGAGATACCTGGAGTTACAAAGAACTTCTTCCAAGGCGGTTAAATTCTGCAAATCCGGCAGGGAAAAGTCGTAAAGGAGAACGCCCAGGTGCAGGCTTTGTAAAGCCCTGAGACCGGCAATGGCCTTTCCGTCCGTTAATTCATAACAGCTGTCAATGGAAAGCGTGTTCAATGAGGGGTGATTGGCTAAACCGTCTAAAGAGAGTATCGGTACGCTATCGAGTTCAAGAGACTTTAACTTAGGCATATTTTGGGTAAAGTTTAAATCCTTTACGGACATTACATGGGATAAGCTAAGATTCTCCATTTGGGGCATGCCGGAGAGGACGGAGATATTTTCCAAGGGGGTATCAGAGGGATCCGACAGACTCAGGTTTTTACAATTGCTTAAAGTGGCTAAAGGAGCTAAATCCGCAGAGGTATAAAGGGATAAATTCTCTAAGTTAGGAAAGTGTCTTAAAAAAAGCAGCCCCCCTTCATAGTCAGAATCCACCCTGATGGAAAGGCTTTTCAGGGAAGAAAATGGTGTGAAAATATCCGTGATATCTTTTGTTTTGTCAGAGGAAATGCTGTAGGGAACAATGTCGTCGCGCAGGTAAATACCGCTAAGACCGAGTATTTGTTCCGGATTTGCCAAGCTTAGCAAAAGCTCTCTGAAGCTTTCCGAGTTGCTTCCTATAGCAGAAAAGTATTTTAACTCTTTTAGATTCTTTAAATCTTGATTGTCTTGACTGTCACTATCAAAGTCCAGGCCTTGTCCCAGTGCCAGATTCTCCAAACCGGTGAAGGGCTGAAGCTCCTGCCGGGAAATGCTTTTCGTAGCAGGAAAGTAAAGAGTCTTTTCATCCATGGGATTTCCCTCTTCATCCAGCTTCTCCGCATAAGAAAAACACCAATTTTCTTCCGCTATATCTTTTGAAATGGACAGGAACTTTAAGGAACTATAGTCTTCCCTTGTGATTTGAGAGAGATTCTTGGAAAATGCTTTTTCCACAAAGGAAATCACTACCGGGTCCTGCACCGTGCTACGATATTGATCGGTGGGAAGCTCTATTTCGCTAGGAGAAAAGACTATCTTTAGTAAAATAAACAGAAGGATTGACATCACCACTACTACAGTGCCCACTGCACAGCTTTGCAAAAGGTATTTGCCTCGTATGTTGTTTGTGGCAGTTCTTTCCTTATTATAATTCACATTTTTGATGGTAATATTTTGGGTGATATCCAGCTTATGAGGCTCCAAATAGACCTTGGTATTACAGAATTTACACTGCACAAATCCTTCCTTCAGTCCCTCAGGAACGGATAATTGACCATTGCAGTTAGGACATTGGATTTTGGTGATTTTCATGGATTTTCCTCTTGCTATTTTTAGCTTATATTTTGTAAAATAAATATTATTTTATAAACAAATTAAGTTTACAAAATGTCTAAGGGATATGCAAGATAAGATTAGGAGGAAAAACAATGAGAAGTGTTTTGGGAGATCGTACAGCGGTGTTTGATGATGGAGGACGGAAGTTAAGCATTACGAAAGATGGAATTTCAGTGGAAGGGAAGAAGCCCTTTACTCTTTCTTTTTCCGAGGTGGGAGCCATTTTTCCCATGCGATATTGTAACTCCAATATGCTGTATTCTCTGATTTTTAGGGCTCTTCAGGGGAAAAATATCAGTCTTCCGGATTTAGAGACAGATACCAAGGCAAATGGTAGAGGGCATAATATTGCGGAAACCAAGACGCTCTTACTTGCATTTGCAAGAAATAAGCTGGGGGCTGAATTTCCCAATAATATAGATAGTCTGGACATTCCTATCGGCTTTAATTTAAAAGAAAAAGAGATTCGACTTTCTAAAGGATTTATCACAGGAGCAAAGCATAGCATTCCTTTAAGCGCTATTCGAAGAGTGAAAATGGTAACAAACGGAGCCATTTCTCGCTTAGGAATTTATACCAAGGAGAAGGGCGGCTTCTTCGATTTTCCGGATATGGCTGTTCCCGCCAATGAATTGACCCTTCCTATCCTGGAAGCTGCCATGACCAGAAATACAGGAGTCGGTATTGACTTTAGTAGGGGAGACGGATTTGCGCAAAAAACTTCCGAGTTTATGATTATTCGTTTCTTAAGTGCCGAGTTTTTTATCAATGAAGACGGCAGCTTTTCTGGAGAATGGCAGAAGAAAGTTTATGATAGAATTTCTTCCTACGGATATGAGGAGGGAAGCTTGCTGGAGCAGGCTATATTGCTTTAATAAGAAAATGTCTCCTCCACCTCTTGATAAGGATAAGCCTTACGGAGAGCCTGATAGCAGGGGCAGTCTTCCTCATGGTCGTTAATGACACCACAGGCTTGTAAAAAAGAATAGACAATGACGGGGCCGGTATATTGAAAGCCCCGTTTTTTTAAATCCTTACTGATTGTTTCGGAAAGAGCATTTTTCGCCGGCATTGCTCCCTTTTCATGCCCCTGATAACAAAGACTTTTTCCGCCGGAAAAGCTCCAAAGGTAAGCATCAAAGCTTCCCTCTTCTTTTTGCAGGGCTAAAAATGCCTTGGCATTTTGAATCATGGCTCTGATTTTTCGCTCCGATCGAAT
>CAUUJL010000139.1:0-3438 GCA_963545375.1 uncultured Oribacterium sp. | reverse complement strand
AAACGTCTGACAGAAGAATATAGAAAGCCCTATCCCGGCTATGGAAGCGACAACATTTGCGAAGCTGCCAAGGAAAAAATCCGAATGGCCTGTCACTGTCCCGGCGCTCAGGTGGAATTTCTGGCGGGCGGAACCCAGACCAATGCCACGGTGATTGACTCCTTCCTCCCTTCCTACCAAGGCATACTCTGTGTGGACAGCGGACATATTGCAGTGCACGAAGCCGGAGCCATTGAGCTGACTAGACACAAGGTGCTCCCCCTAAAGGGAAAAGACGGAAAGCTCTCTCCGAAAGCGCTGGAAGCCTTTCTTTCCGACTTTGCCTTGGACGAAAATAAAGCCCACACCGTCCAGCCCGGCATGGTTTACCTGTCTCAGCCCACGGAATACGGCAGTCTGTACAGTAAGGCAGAACTTACTGCCATTTCCGAGCTTTGTAAAAAGCATCAACTGCTCCTTTTCGTAGACGGTGCCCGACTGGCCTATGCCCTTGCCGCACCGGAAAATGACCTCAGCCTTCCGGATCTGGCTAAGCTCTGCGACGTCTTCTATATCGGAGGCACCAAGTGTGGCGCCATGTTCGGAGAAGCGGTAGTCATTCCGGATGCCGGTAGACTTCCTCATTTTTTCACCTCCATCAAACAGCACGGCGCCCTCCTTGCCAAGGCTTGGCTTCTAGGCCTGCAATTTGATGAGCTCTTTAAGGATGAGCTTTACCTCCATATCGGCGAAAAGGCAAATGCCTACGCCCGGGAAATCAAGGCAGCCTTAAAAGATGCGGGGCTCCCCCTCTTTGGAGACTATCCCACCAATCAGGTCTTCTTTGTCATTTCCCATGAAAAAATGGAGCAATTAAAAAAGCAGGCGCAGTACGCCTACATGGAACGCTACGATGAAAACTCCAGCGTGATTCGATTTTGTACAAGTTGGTCCACAAGAGACGAGGACGTGAAGAAATGCTGTGAGATAATTAGGGGGCTGTAAAAAAAAATTTTCTAAGCAATATAGGTCTGAAATGGGGGCAAGCTCTCGCTAGCTTAATCCCACATATTGAAGGACTGTATTTATTATAAAGATGTGCTCTAATGCAGTAGGTGTCTATAATCGGGGCACGCTCCCGCTAACCTCGCCTTCGTAGCAGTACTAACTTCAAGCTTCGCTTTGCTTGCTTTCAGTAAGTACTGACGGGCTCAGATTGCCCCTATTATAGACACCTACTGCATTATTCGCTTCACTTATTGATTTTTACAGGTCTTCACTTCGCCGGATTTCGCAAGTATCGAGCTCAGACTCCCCCATATTCAGACCTTTATTGCCGAAAATATCAACGATTATCACCCGCGACGTCCAAATCTTATTTTCCTAAAGCCTCTAACCATTCTTTTTCTTTAAATCCCACCAAAACCTTATCTCCATAAAGGAATATTGGTCTCTTTACCAGCATACCGTCTGTTGCCAGTAATGCCTCCTGCTCTTCCTCGGACATATTGGGGAGCTTGTCCTTTAATTCCATAGACTTATACAACTGTCCGCTGGTGTTAAAGAAGCGCTTTAAGGGAAGGCCGGAACGTTCCTTCATCTCATGGATTTCCTTGGCGCTTGGATTTTGCTCCTTAATCGGGCGCTTTTCAAAAGAAACATTGTGAACCTTTAAAAAATCCTCCGCCTTTTTGCAGGTGCTGCAACGGTCATAGCAAATAAATGTATTCATGGTTTTTCCTTTCTGTTAGATCATATTCGAAAAATAATCCTTCTATCCTATGCCTTTATTTATAGCAAAAAGGAAGGGGAATGAACATCCCCTTCCCTGTTTTCTCAGAAAATAATTTTTATACTTAAGACTACTTTTTAGTCCCTGCATATCTACTTAACTCTGCCCCTGTTCTTTCTTTTAATAAGGTATCTATATCTTCAAAGGCATTCTCCAGACGCTCCACGTGATAGATTTCGTATAAATCATAAATCAGCTTGGTTAAGTCCACTTCATCCCATAACTTTAAGATATCACTTGCTTTTTGCTTCTTGAAATCCGCATATCTTTCCAAAAGATAAATAAAAAACTCCCCTTCTTTACTCATTTTCTTCACCTCTTATATATTGCGAGTTACGAGGATTCCCGGTAATCATTTCACTTTCCCACATTTCAAATACAATTTGCGGACTAAAGGTGTATACCTCTGTCAATGGATCCAGTAGCATCTGATAGGTTTCCGAGAACAAAAAGGAACGAATGGCTTTCATGTCCTCCATCCCGTACTTCATTTTTATCAAAGAAATTACCTGACGATCAAAGAAATCCCTTTGTCTGGCACTGATCTCTGTCACAACTGCTCACTCCCTTCAAAACGTAGAACCCTCCTTCTATCCTATGCCTTTATTTATAGCAAAAAGGAAGGGGAATGAACATCCCCTTCCTTCACTTTATAAAGCTGCTTATATTCTCTTTACCAAAACTTCCAATCCGTATTCTTTATTTCCGGAAAATCTTTTTACCCCTGCTCTTTTAAAAGCTTTCCCAGGTACTCAGCCAAATGCTCATGGGCGTAGATATTGGCATTCTTCTCCGCAGTAGGATTGTAGTTGGTGTTGGTATTTACGTCATAAACATAAATCTCTCCACTTACCGACTGTACCCACTCAATCGCCGCAACGTCAATGCCGCTGTTCTGTAAAAATTTTGTGTAAGCCTGCTCTCTTTCCTTCTCCAAGGGTTCTGTAATTTGGAACTTTTCCGAGCTTTCCAGCTCTTCCTTCTTCTTTCCAATCTGGCAACCGTCTGCCGGGCAGAGCTGGAAGCCGTCAGAGGAGTCAATGGATACGGTGTATAAGAACTTCTGTCCGATAAACTCGGAACGGCGAATTCTGCCGTCTGCGGGCTTAATATACTCCTGCAAAAGGGTGATGCCGTCTACGGAAGGCTCAAAGGCCGGGCTATTGACATAGGCCTCCAGCTCTCCTTCATTTTGGAAAAGCTGTACCCCCAAACCCTTTCCTGCACGGTTATGCTTGGTAATCAGGGGGTAGATATTTAGCTGTCTTGCGCCTTCCAGAATCTGATCCTGTCCTAAAACCGCCACGGTTTTGGGGTGGGGAATTCCATTTTCCTCTAAGGCAAGATACTGCTTTACCTTACTGATTTCCAGATTAATGGCCCCTAAACCGTTTACCACCTTACGGCCATGTCTTGTGAGCCAGGAAAGCACCTGCTCGGTGTATTCCGGCGCATAACGGTGTCCTCTGGTATGGGAGGAGGCAGACATACGGTTGTAAAATACGCCCTCAGGAGGCGCCTCCTGTAAATTCAGAATTCCCTTGGATAAGTCCCATAACTCATAGGGAATCTTCTTTTCTTCCAGCCACTTTACCAAATGTTGGGTCCACTCCAGATTTTCATGGATTACATATACCTTTTTCTCTGCCATATTACTTCCTTTCTGA
>CAUUJL010000138.1:0-3716 GCA_963545375.1 uncultured Oribacterium sp. | reverse complement strand
CCTGTTACCGGTAAGGAACAATCCGGATGGCTTTGCCCCACAAAAACCGGTGCAACATTGAAGCTACGGGAAGAAAAAAACAGCGTATATATCAGCGGTCTTCACAGGCTTAGCGCACTAAAGCGTCTCATGAGCCATGTAAACAGGATTAACTTTTATGCTCCGGAAGGGACTGCTCCCGGGCAAATGATGATTGAAGTTTGTATGAGCGGTGCAAGTATTACCCTGAGCCTTACGGCTAAGAGCTATGAAGGCTATTCCGGGGAAGGGGCTTTGCTGGAGGCACTTTCTAATTTAGAGACTTTGGAATGTGCAGACAAAATCGATAACGAATTGAATTTTGAGCCAAAAATTAAACTTGAAAATATCTCAGCATCCCTGGGCATGGATAAGGAAAATGTTCATGATGCCATGGAACTCCTTGCCGTTTCAGGAAAGCTGGGCTTCGATGTCCATGAAAATGCATTTTTCCATAGAGAGCTTCCGGATGACCCGGATAGAGTCTTAAAGGACAATCCGAGACTTGTGGCGGCAAAAAAGCTCATGGAGGACAGCGTTTTTGTGGAAGATTCCCTTTGGTATGTGAAGTCGGGAGAGACAAACTACAGAGTGATTTACCCGGAAGGAACCGGAGTGGAAAATGCAAAATGCACTTGTACGTGGTATTTAAAGCATAAAAACAGCAGAGGGCCATGTAAGCACATTTTGGCAGTGAAATTAAGACAGGGACTGTAATTCTAAGCAGGCAAGAAAATAGTCTAAGGACTAAAACTTGGCAAGTAATATAATCTAAGGACTGTAAGCCTGTGGGTGACAAGTGGATATCGTTCGGCTGGAAAAGTATATAAAGGAGTTTAACATGGCGAGCAAACTGGAAAGGGCTGTTGCAATCTACCGTTCTTTAGGATACGAGGAAACAGTCTATGAAAATATCTTAAGCCTTGGAATAGGAACGAAGGAAGAGCAAGCTATTGCAAGGGATGGGCTTAAATCCGGAGAATGGGTACAGGTCAAACAATTATCCGAGAACAGCTACGGCTTTGTTCCTGTTATAGATGTTGATCTTAAAAAGCTTGCTGTTTTTGCCGTTCGAATCGGTGTGGAGGCGAAGAGGGCGGCAAATGTGATAGGTCGGGGAGATGAAATTGCTCTTCAGGCAATTATGGATAGAGGTGAGAACTATGCAATCCAGTTCATTTCCGCTGCCGAAAGTGGGAACAGGAGGGCGTGGGAGCATTCCCTGTCCGTCCTTGGTATGCTCTGCCTGAAACTGCTGCACAGGATGAATCTCCCTATTCCGGAATCTGTGGAATACATAAAGGACTGGGCAGCGGCCTCTTCGGTGATATTGCTGGGGGCAAAAAAGGATTATCTCTTCGATGATAGCTTTACGCTGGAGAAGGAAGAAATTCTGAGAAGATTTGTAGAGCATATCGAAAAGGGAATTTCCCTGAACATGCCCGCAACAGGCCCCTTTCCCGATTTGCTTTTCTTTGGCGTAGAGAATCATTTACTCCGTAAAGAGGCGGCAAAAGAGTATATCTTTGATGCGCTGTACATTGCGAAAAGGCCGGGCGACAGAAAAGCATGGGTAGAGCTTTTGGATAAGCTTGGCTGTGCTGAAAAGGATTTTATGGATAGGGCGGAAAATCTTATTCCCTTACTGGGGCTTGGGGAGAGTCCGCTTTTAGAACGTTTTGCCCCGGTTCTTATAGAAAATATCTCCGAGGAGCTTCTTTATCCGGTACTCATTTCCTGTACTTCCGCCAAGGTCAAGAAAACGAAGAAGATGCTTTTAAATTCGGTTTTAAAGCGAGAGAAGCCAAAATCCGCCAATGACTTTGCAGAATGGATTTCCCTTTATTTGCAGGATGAGGATAAGAGCATTGCCGGTCTTGCAGAAAAATTGGCCCTGTCCTGGGGGCTAGCGTTGGAACAGGAAGAGAGTACAAAAGAATTGCAGGGCTTATGGAGAGAAAACCCTAAGCTTTGGGAAGTTCCGAGATTTAGCTTTGGAGATAAAACGGCGGAAAGCTTAACCGACATGGTTGCCCTGCTTTCCGATAGAAAGGAGTGTGTAGAAGACCTTCTTTTTGAACAGTTCCTTGCCTTGGCAAATCACATTGCATACAAAAATCCTGAAGAAGTCAAAATAAGTCTTGCGGGAATTCCCAATAGCGATTCCGGCATTTTATGGACACTGGGTAGATGGGCAAGAGGAATAGAACTCAAGCCGGTGGAGGAAAGCCGGCAGAGGTTTTGGCAGGGGGAGAAAGAAATTGTAAAGATAGAGTATCGGGAACTCTTAACCATGCGAAGAGAGAACCTTTTTCGTACCATGGGACAATGGCCCTGTTTACTCAGCACGCCAAGCTTTGAAGACTTAAGCATTTCCATAGAGGATTTCCTGGAGCGATTAAGCCTATACCGAGCGGAAAAATTCTCCTATGTATCGGAGCCGGATTTACAGCTTGCGTTGACACGGTTGGATATGGAGACATTTTCACAGGAAGATATAAGCAAATGCAAGGAAGAAAGAAGCAAATGCGTGGAAAAGCTACAGGAGCTTGACTTAAAAATCCAGCTTCCCTCCGGAGAATTTTTGCAGGATGAAGAGGGAAAGGATATTTTGCTGGGGGAGTTGATTGTAGCTTACTTGCAAGACCCCTATGTAGAACCGGACTTCGTCCCGGGAGAAACGCACTATTGGAAGGTGGAATTGAAAATGCCGGAAAGCCTTAAGGCACTACCTTATAGACTGTCTTACAGTCATAACGCACTGTTTTCGATTTTTCCGAATTGGGGAGATTATTCCCTTACGGCGGTGCATAGAGATTTTGAAGTTTATCATGGACAAGGCATCATTTTGCGACAGCTGGCAAGAAGGAGAAAGCCCTTAAGTAAGGGGGCTCTCATGAACTGGATTGCGATATTTGGAAGGCTCAGTGATGAAAATGCGGAGGATGCGCTAAAGGCAAACCGGGAAGCCTGGGAAAGAGGGCTTTTGCTTCCCGGACTGGCGGATATTTCCTATTTGGATTGGAGCGGCGGGGAGCTGTCCAACTTAGCAAATCTTGCTGCCGCCATGGACTTTATGGCAAATGAGGGGATGCTGAGTTTAGTTTGGAAAGCAGCCTGCGACACAGTGGAGCAGGCCTTAAAGATGCCCAGATTCCTGGCCGGAACAGCGGAGATTGTAAAGTTTTTAAGAGATTATCTAGATGAGACAATTTTTGTGGTAGAAAAAAAGCTTGCCTCGAAAGAAGCTTTGGAAATGAAGGCTATCCGCATTTTGGCAGGAAAAAGCGGCTCCTCCAAGGCGGTATCTTATGCAAAAGAAATCCTTGAGAAATTAGACTCTACAGAGACAGAACAGATACAGAGTGCTAAAAACACAGGATTAAGAGAGAATCAAGGAACTATAGACAATACATCACAAAGTAAAACAATAGCTACTATGGAGACACCCGCTGATTTTGAAAGAGTATGGCTTCCTTTGCCGGAAGGAAAATCCCTCCTTGAAGACCACGTGACTTTTCGGGTAAAAGGACTGGAACTTCGAAAAAATGAAAAAGTTTTTCAATTCGACCTGGATTTGCCGGAGGATTCGGACTGTTCCTATCAGGTGGTCATTTCTGGATGGTTGTATGGTCTGGCTCACGAGGGACAGGTTTCAGGCACTAGGGTAGACCGTAGGGGAGACCGAAACGACAAAA
>CAUUJL010000137.1:0-3731 GCA_963545375.1 uncultured Oribacterium sp. | reverse complement strand
TTCAGTAAGTACTGACGGGCTCAGATTGCCCCTCTTACAGACCCATACTGCATCAATCGCTTTAACTTATTGAATCTTACAGTCCTTCACTTTGTCGACTTTCTGCGAGTTTCCACGGGCTCAGATTGCCCCTATTACAGACCCTTGCTGAATCAATCGCTTTAACTTATTGAGCCTTACAGTCCTTCACTTCGCCGACTTTCGGCAAGCTTCAGCCGTCTAGATTGCCCCTATTACAGACCTATACTGCTTAAAAGCCTTAATACATCTCTAGCCTATCATTTTTGTGTAAAATCCCTACGTTACGCATCGGAACGGCCGTAGCCGTTTTTCATCTGGCAACTGACTTCAAAGAGCACCTTATCTAGTACATCTTCCGTTTCTTTCTTTACCATTTCCGCAATCTTTGCATTGCATTCTTCTAATAAAGAGGAAATTCCTTTTTTCTTCTTTCCGTGCTTTTCCAGCTCTTCTTCAAAGGCCTTCATAATGGTATATGCCTTGGTGGGCACCTTGCTTTGGTAGCGTTCAATATGGGAGCGGCAGTGGCTATACTGGCTGTCTGCCAAAGCGCCAATAATGCGATTTGCCCAGTAGAAGCTTTCCGTGGTTACCCGCTTTTCCGTATTGGCAAAGTATTCCGGAGTCTTGTCGATATTGGCATAGAAGGGCACAAAGGCGTTGAAGGTATTGGAGCCGAAGCAAACCCATTCCAAAACCGCATATTCCTTAGGCACATTCGGACGAATCTGGGTAAGGCTAAGGAAATTATTTCTGCTGATGCCGATGGGGCGATACTTTCCTCTTTCCTTTTCCTCCCCGTATTTTCCGTAGCAATCGTAGGGGGTTCCCTGAAAATGTGCGGAAAGGATATATTTCACATCCTCCGGCGTAATCTTTAATTCCGGGCATAAGCACCAGGGAATGTCATCCGATTCCGGGGTAAACTCCGCATTTTCCCCCTCAAAACGGAAGGTATTTCGATTAAAATATCTCGCCATATACCAGGCTCTTGGGGTGTTATACACATGATCCGCATCGGAATGGGAGCCGAAGCACTCTCTTGGATTAATCCAGTCTCCCCCGGTCTTTTCGATTTCATCCTCAAAACGAAGGTCCAAATGATTCTTCTTGATAAATTCCTTTAAATCCTTGGAGCAGATATACTCTTCCTGCTGCCCAAAGGCATCTTCAAAGTCAAAGTAGTCAATCCCCAGCTGGTTCGGCATCATCACATAGGCATTGTCCGGCACTCTTCTGGCAATGTAGTGATGTCCACCAATGGTTTCTAACCACCAGATTTCCTCAGAATCGGAAAAGGCAATGCCGTTCATCTCATAGGTTCCGTACTGCTCCAGTAGTTCTCCTAAGCGAAGCACACCCTCTCTTGCGGAGTGAATATAAGGAAGCACCAAAGTCACCAAATCCTCTTCACCGATTCCGCCGATTTGCTCCTCTTCTCCGTCTTCCGCCTTCTTATACACTACCAGAGGGTCTCCGGAAAGCACCCGTTCATTGCTGGTAATGGTTTCCGTTGCGGTCATGGAAACATTTTCACTGTTTACCCCTGCTGCACCCCAGATGCCTTCTCCTGCCACCGCATTGGGCATGCAGGTATAGCGAAGGGGATTCTTGGGAAGGGGAATGGTCACATGGGACAGTACCGAGGTATAAGTCTCGCCCTGGTCCTTTTGTTCCACCACTATAAACTTCTTAGGGGAAAATGATCCTGAGCCGGAATCCTCATTTCTTGCAATCATAGTGGACCCGTCGTAGGATGCCTCTCTTCCTACCAAAATCGTTGTACAAGCCATCTTCTGCCTCCTTTATGTCTTATCCTTTTGTTCTGCTGAGGGTTTGTGACATTTGCTTTCTGCCTTTAACCTCTATTTGTTCTGTTTTTTAGTATACCCCATTCCTAAGGGCTTTTCTATAGACGGAAAGATTCTTTCCCTTTTCATCTATTTGTATATTTTAAACAAAGTTCTAAAAAATAATATTTGTTCTTATTTACTCTTTGTCTTAGTTTAGAGCTTAATTAATTTTGTATCTTGTCGATAATCTAATACTTACACAGAACCGTAAGCAAAATACCATTATCTTAAGCTGTTAGTATGCAAATAGTATGCAAAAACGATGAAGACCAAGATATTGGACACATCCTAGGAGGGGATTATGAAAAAGAGATGGAACCAGTCCACTAAATTAGCCTTTTTTTCGATTGGGAGTATTCTGCTTTTGCTCCTTACCGCATTTGCCGGTGTAGTAAATAAGGTGCAAAGCAAAAAAGCTACAGAGCTTATAAAGATGCAGTTTGAATTAACCGTGGCTGCCGGAGACTATTCCGATGGTAGTGTTACCCTGAGTAAAACCTCCAGAGCCTATGCCGCAACCGGCAATAAGGCTTATTTGGATGCCTACAACAAGGAGCTGACCGTGGATAAAAACCGGGAAAATTCCGTGGAGGTCATGCATAAATACGGTTTAAGCGAGTCGGAAGAGGCCGCTTTAAAAGGAATGTCCGATGCCTCCACCTACCTTGCCGGCCTGGAGGCTCAATCCTTTACCATGGTGGAGCAGGGGGATCTGAAGGGAGCTCTGGACTTACTCTACAGTCAGGACTATCAGGAGAAGGAGCAGGAGGTTTCCGATTACTATGATACCCTTTATGATGAGGTAGCGGAAAGAACCCAGGGAGAGAGCCACGCTGCAGCAGAAGTGGCGGCTGTAACCCAATTTTTCAGCCTTTTCCTGCTGATTCCCACCATTCTTTTTGTGCTCTTAACCGTTTTCTTCGTTCGCGCAGAGCTGATGAAGCCACTTCTAGCCATCAAGAATTGTATGCTGGGACTTTCTCAGGGAGAGCTGATGAATACCCATTTGGCTCTTCCCGTAGATGAGACCGAGGTGGGAAGTACCGTAAAAGCCATTAAGGATATGAATGCCCACTTAAAATCCGTTATTGCGGATATCGTAAGCCGTTTAGGCAATATGGCTGCCGGAAATTTCCAGGACGAAGCCGCTTGCCCGAAGATGTACAAGGGAGACTATTCTGCCATCTGTGAATCCTTAAAGACCATCCAATCCATGCTGAAGGGCACTTTATTGGAAATTGAAAATGCCTCTAAAGAGGTCAATGCTTCCGCCAAGGAAGTTTCCCATGGCAGTGATGTGCTTTCTCAAGGTGCTGCAGAGCAGGCCAGCTCTTTGGAAGAGCTTTCCGCTACCATTCAGGCCGTATCCGATCAGGTACGAAACAATGCTGACAATGCGGAAAATGCCGCTCTTCTTTCCAAAACCACGGAAACGGAGTTGGAATCCAGCAGTACACAAATGAATGCCTTAAATGACTCCATGAGCGAGATGAACCATACCGCTCAGGAAATCAGCAATATCATTCACACCATTGACGACATTGCTTTCCAGACCAATGTCTTAGCCTTAAATGCAGCCGTTGAGGCGGCAAGAGCCGGAGAGTTCGGCCGGGGCTTCGCCGTAGTTGCGGATGAAGTACGAAATCTTGCCGGAAAGTCCGCAGAGGCGGCAAAGAACACCACCACCCTCATTGAAAATACCGTGCGTTCCATCGAAACCGGTTCTCAGATGACCGAGGAAGCCGCAAAGTCCCTGGCGCAGATTGTGAAGCGTTCTCAGGAAATGCACGAAAAGATTACGGAAATCGCAAGCCTTTCTCAGAGCCAGTCCAAATCCGTGGAAGAAATTGCCCAGGG
>CAUUJL010000136.1:0-3740 GCA_963545375.1 uncultured Oribacterium sp. | reverse complement strand
TAGTAGCTGATTACCAAGAACAGGTAAAGAAAAGCTACAACTTAATAATACGAGGGAGATACCATGGGGTTCATCGGAACAGGATTAAGTAAATTAGGGGCAGCCAGTGCCCAGCAGCTTGGAATCGCAGCGGCCGCTTCTCTTTCCGTAATGGCAGTCAGCTTTTCCGCCATTGCCTATCAGGGTTATGTAACGGAAAAAAAGCAGGAGCAGGCACATAAGAAAAGCACTCTTACCGCTGAAAGCCGTTTTCAAGAGGTTTTTTATAACGGAAATTATGAGCAGGCACCTGCCGTATTGGGAGAAAATGAAATTGCCGGTACAGTAAGTGACGGAGAAGGTAATGGAGACAGAGCTTTACCCGCTGAAGGAAGCACCGACGATTCCAATACCTCCGGCGGTCAGGGCGGTTCCGATTCTACTGCATTTTCTGCCAATGCAGACGAAAGCAGTTCTGCAGAAGCAACTACAGCAAATGCAGAAAGCACAGGCGCCACAGAGGCTGAATCTGCAACAGAAGAAAGTACAGAAACGATTACGGAAATTGTTGACGGACAGAATAAAAAAACGGTAAAGAACAATGTGCAGGAAAGTGTTGCTCCTGCTCAGGAAGCAAGCTCTGCAAATGCAGAAAATACTGCTGAGGCAACAAATGCCGCAAAGCCTGTGGCAGATTTAAACACTCCGGAAACCGTGGAGGAATCTGCGGCGGACGTCAGCAATGTTGGCGGTCTTCCCGTAAAGTCCGATTCTTTTTCCCAGTTTTACGGAAGTTCCACCTTTAACGATTACAATGTTTTCTTAGATACCGCTATGGGGCCAATGACCTACTATAACCAGCATGACAGCCATTGGGCAAAATATCTTTACGGCGGACAGGACTCTATCAGTAAATACGGCTGTGGACCAACTACCGTGGCAATGATTGTGTCTTCCTTCGGAAATGTAAATGGAAGCATTACCCCGAAAGAAATGGCAGAATGGTCTTCTCATTATAAGTTCTATGCTCCTCAAAGCGGTTCTTATCATGACTATATCCCCTCTGCCCTCTCCGCCTTTGATTTAATGGTGGATTCGGTACAGGAAAGAACCCCTGCAAAGGTAGCTGAGCTTTTAAACAGCGGACATATTCTGGTAGCATTGATGGGTAAGGGTGCATTAACCAATGGCGGACATTTCGTAATTATTACTAAGCAAAATCCAAACGGTACCGTATCTATCGCAGATCCCAACAGCTATAAGAAAACCCAGCAGGAATGGGATCCGGCACAGCTAATGCGAGAATTAAAGAAGAACTACGACGGTGGCGGACCACTTTGGGCCGTAAGCAGTCCAAGAAATTACGGAAGATAAACAAGATCTCTTTATACGTATTCAAAATCTTCTACTGCCTTAAACCAGCTCGTTCTTCCTGCATGGAAGATAAAGGCTAAGATGGCAATAACAAGATAGCCTATTGCATATTGTGTAGTGGGATAGAACCCAAGAGACGCCCTATGGATAAAGCCGAAACAGGAAAGCACAAATCCAACGAGAGCTGTTATGCCCACCTTATCCAGTCTCTTGTCGATAACAAAGGTAACCATAGTTCCCAAGAGAATTCCGATAATGATGGCTCCTGACTTGCTTGCCGGAACGCCGTTCCACATTACACCGGCATCTTTAATCATTTGTGTAATCTCCGCATCATACTCGTTAAAGCCGGAGGCTTGAATCGCAGTTTGCAGCTTGGCAAGGCTTAGTGCTCCTGTAATCTGGCTATACATATAGTCGGCAACGGGAGGAACCATTGCCACTGCTATTGCTGCATAATGCTTTTTATCATTGTCCTTAAAGGCCTGGGCCACCATAACCACTGCACACCAAAGAAAGGTGATGGCACAAACTGCCGGGGGCACCACACTGTTTAGGAAAGTAAAGAGTCCGAAAATTCCTGCTGCCCCTAGAATCGCTCCGGAAATTACAGAATAACCTATACCCGCCTCAGACTTCTTAAGTCCTGCATGTCCCAGCCAAACCGTATTGGGAATCACGCCTCCACAAAGGGCGGAAAGCATGGTGCAAATTCCGTCTGCAAACTGAGCTTCTCGAACATTGTAATTGTCTCCTGCCGCATTGGAAGCCTCCACATTGTCCAAAGTCTCAATAAAGTTATAAATCTCCACTGGAATAATAATCGTTAAATAAGGCGCCACAATGGCAAAGCCGTTAATCAGGTGCTCAATACTGTTGATTGGATTGGGAATATAGAAGCCTATCCCGCTAAAATCCGGTTGAATTCTGCCAAGGCAAAGGGCATAGATGATTCCTCCCACAATCGCTATTACAAGAGGCGGAATCTGCTTCGGGAACATATAGCCCCCAAACAAGCCCAGTGCCGCCACAAAAAGTACCGGAAGGCCGATGAGCGGATCTCCCAGAATATCAAAAACGCCTTGGGTTGCCATCCAGATAAATCCGATGCCGGCAACTGTACCGAGAAGAGCCGCTCTTGGAATTCTCTTCTTTAACCAGGGACCGATAATGCCGCCACAAAATTCCACAAATCCGCCGATAAAACAAGCCGCCACTCCCGCAGACCAGGCCATCTCCGGATCTCCCAAAGCGTAGTGCAAAGGCATAATTACCCCATAGAGAAAAACAAACATAGCCGGAGTGGAAACTCCTGAGGGAAGGGCAGTCACATCCGCTCTCCCCTCCTTTTGAGATAATCTTCTTGCCATAAAGGCATAATAAAAGCATCCCAGCATAAGACCTATAGACATTCCCGGAATAACTGCACCGAAAACGATTTTATCCGGCCATTTCAACACGCCTGACAGTGTTGCAATAACAATAAGATAATTCACAATGTTGTTGGTGACAAGGTAAGTAATTCCGCCAATATCCCCTCTTCTAAACCATGGTACCAAAGCCTGATTTTTGTCCATTTCTTTCTCCCATTATCTAAGTTCATTCAGTTCCACAAGACAGATTCATTACAACAAAACATCATCTAATTCCATAAGACAAACTCATTACGGCAAAACTTCATCTATTCTATATTCTATTTTTACATTAAATTTCATTGTTCCATTTTTCGGATTCCAATATTCTTGCCTATATTCTCTTGACGTATATCTATACGCGGATAGGTATCTATTCTGCCTCAAGGGGAATAAAGGAAAATGTAGTAACATCAAAAAGTCCCATATCCGTAAGCTTAATCTCCGGAATTACTGCAAGAGACATAAAGGTCAAGGTCATCACCGGCTCCACCGTGTCATTTACCCCAAGCTCCTCATGGGCAAGCTTATGAATGGCAGAGAGCTTTTCGTCTACCCACTCTCCACTTTGGTCGCTCATCAGCCCTGCGATAGGCATGGGCATACTTTCAATCACTTTGCCATCCTTAACAAGAATAATGCCGCCCTCCTGCTCTGCCAGAGCGTTGATGGCAAATGCCATATCTTCATCATTTGCTCCTACGGCAATGATATTGTGAGAGTCATGAGCTATACTTACCGCAATAGCCCCCTGTTTAATGCCGTATCCGGCAAGAAGTCCGTTGGCAACATTTCCCAGGGCATGATGCCTTTCCGCAACACTTACCTTCACAATATCCACTTCCGGGTTTCTCACAAAGTTTCCGGCAGAATCAAGGTCTACAGTGGCTGTTGCCTTCTTCGTAACCACGCCGCCGGGAAGAACCTGAATAAGATTTACCTTATTGCTCTTCAGCTTCAACTTCAGCTTCTCCT
>CAUUJL010000135.1:0-3795 GCA_963545375.1 uncultured Oribacterium sp. | reverse complement strand
TTTTCCCTCCTCTACTCCTGCTTTTCTATCGTATGCCCCTGCTTTTCCCGCCTTTACCCTACCGGACAAGATGCATCTCTCGCTCAAAATACTCGGTTTATTTCGCGTGATAAAGCAACCGGACTTCCCATAATCCCGCCAGAGAATAGCCGGCTATGCCTATAAAACTCGCCTTTCCGTGAATTCTTTCCGTAGCCCAAGAAAATAGCGGACAGTCCGCTTTCTCCGCCTGAAATAAGCTTAGTTTATGATTACACAAGGTAAAATCTTCTCTATGCATAAGCTACCTCTCCCGGTTTTTCTCCGTATACCCTATCTTAGATCCAACACCATACTGTCAAAGTCGATATACTCTTCCCCAATCTTAAAATATGCCGGCAAAGTTCCCACTTTTTTAAAGCCGAATTTTTTGTACAAATGAATGGCGCGACTATTGTCTCCTCGCACTTCCAGATAAATGAGCTCCAGGGCATTTTCCCTGGCATAGTCTATAAGCTTTTGCATAAGTTCGCTTCCAATACCGCTATTCCACTCCGCCTTTACCACGGTGAGCCCCAACTCTGCCCTATGACTCATTCTCCTTGGGAAAGCCCTTAATTCTCCGCTTCCCACAAGCTTTTCGTTCTTCCAAGCGAAATAACATACCGATTTCGGATCCCTGGAAAAGTTCCGAATTTCCTCCTGCTCTTCCTCTACGGAAATTGGAAATCCTTCCTGTCCAAAGGATAAATTGTCTGTTTCCGAACCTACCTGTCTTGCATAAGCTATTCTTGCTTCCGCATCCTCAGGTAGAGCTTCTTTAATGATAACGTCTTTGATTACGTCTTTAGTAACGTCTTTAATAATGTCCTTCATAATATCTTCCCTGCAAAATCACTATGATGCTTTATTTAATACTTTACCCAATACTTGACTCAGCACTTACGCATTTATTTGTTCACCACTTTACTCAACACTTATGCAATACTCCATTCCTTATTTCTTAAACGAGCAGGTCCTTATAAAGTCCTTCACCTCTGCCCCGGCTTCCAGATAACGAAGTAAAATCTCCGCACAGGCATGACTGTCGCTGTCCGCCCGGTGGTGTTGAAGGGAAATCCCAAAATCCTCGCAGACCATATTTAACTTGTGGCTCCTGTCGGGAAAGAGGCTTCTGCCCATTTTCACCGTGCAAAGGTAGCGGGCATAGGGCTTCCAATCAATACCATAGTCCAAAAGGCAGTTTTTCAACACATTCATGTCAAAAGAGGCATTGTGGGCCACCAGCATTCCGTCGGAAAAAAGTGGCTCAATCTGCTGCCATAATTCCGGAAAGGTGGGAGCATCCTTGACACTGGCCTTACTGATTCCGGTCAGTTTTACATTGAAATAGTCAAAGTCCGTTTCCGGATTCACAAGGGAATAAAATTCCTTGCTGATTTTTCCCTCGTCCACCACGGTAATGCCAATGACACTTATACGGTTATTCTTCCGATTCGGTGTCTCCACATCAAAAACAATAAAGCGTGCCACGATATCCTCCTAGCCTTTCAAGGGCTTTTGACCTTTATCCATTCTACTAAAAAACCGTTGTATCCCAATTTTACTTGAGAAACAACGGTTTTCGCAAATGCTTTTTTCTTTTCGATATTCTTTAAAAATCCACCTCTGTATCATAGTAGCAACACTTTAAGAGCTTCTCCATTTCCTCTACGCTGGGCTGACGAGGATTGGAGCCTGTGCAAGCATCCGCAATCGCATTTACCGCAATATCATGGAGTCTCTCTAAGAAAATGTTCTCCGGAACAAATCCCTGCTCTGTTGGATAAGAATCTGCGCCGTAGTTCTTGATGCCATGGGGAATATTCAGCTTATCGTTTAAGCCTCTAACATAACTAATCAATGCCTTTACCTTCTCCTCGTCATTGCTTCCGGAAAGACCGATAACGTCCGCAATCTTTGCATAGCGCTTCTTTGCGGTTTCGTCCTTCGCATTGAAGGCAATAACCTTTGGAAGGTACATGGCATTTGCCGCACCGTGAATGATGTGTGCCCCTAAGTCTCCGAATACCGCACCGGTCTTATGAGCCATGGAGTGTACAATTCCAAGTAATGCATTGGAAAATGCCATTCCTGCAAGGCACTGGGCATTATGCATAGCATTTCTAGCCTCTTTGTCTTCATTGTAAGAATCCACCAGGTCGTCCCGAATCATTTCAATGGCATGCAAAGCCAAAGGATCCGTATAATCGCAATTTGCAGTGGAAACATAGGCCTCAATGGCATGGGTTAAAGCATCCATTCCGGTATGCGCCACCAGCTTCTTCGGCATGGTCTGTGCCAGAGCAGGATCTACGATAGCCACATCGGGAGTGATTTCAAAGTCCGCAATGGGGTATTTGATTCCCTTTTCATAGTCTGTAATAATAGAAAATGCGGTTACCTCGGTAGCAGTTCCGGAAGTGGAGGAAATGGCACAGAACTTTGCCTTCTTTCTCAGCGTTGGAATACCGAAGACCTTACACATATCCTCAAAGGTGCAGTCCGGATACTCGTACTTAATCCACATTGCCTTCGCCGCATCAATGGGAGATCCTCCGCCGATTGCCACAATCCAATCCGGTCCGAAGTCCAGCATTTCCTTGGCGCCCTTCATTACGGTATCTACGGAAGGATCGGACTCAATACCCTCAAAAAGCTTTATCTCCATACCGGCTTCCTGCAAATACTGTACTACTCTGTCCAAAAAGCCGAAGCGCTTCATGGAACCACCACCTACGCAGACGAAGGCCTTCTTTCCCCGGAAGCTCTTCAGCGCCTCCAACGCATTTTCCCCGTGATAAATGTCTCTTGGTAATGTAAATCTCATCTCCTGCCTCCTTTTTAGAGCTGTCAACTTTTACATACCCCACATGCTACACCCCATTTTCGAGAATGTCAATAAATTAACAATATTGTTTTTTTAAATAAATTGCAACATATATTTAGTGTTGCGTATTTTAAAAGCAGTAAACGAATAATTAGGAATAAACCCTAATTTCCAAGAAAAAAAATAGAGGGGGATTCTTCCGAAGAAAAATCCTCCATTGCTATCGTAACGACTTCTTATCATGTATTCCGTGTCCCACTTTCAGACCTGTACTGCAGGAAATCTATTTATTACAGCTGATACAGCTTCGTATACTTCTCCTCAATGTAATCCAAGAAATAGTTTACATTAAACTTTTCCCCTGTCACCATTTTCATCAGCTCCGGTGCCTCATAGCGGAAACCGTAAGTATGGATGTGCTCCTTCAACCAATTCATGATTTCATCAAAACGGTTTTCTTCCAAAAGCTTTTCTACATTGAGATCCTTCCGCATAGCCTGCATAAACTGGGCAGCAAAGGCAGTTCCCAGAGCATAGGTGGGGAAGTATCCGAAGCTTCCGTCCGACCAGTGCACATCCTGTAAGATGCCTACCTTATCATTGGGCACATCCACCCCCAAATACTCCTTGTACTTTGCATTCCAGGTTTTATCCAGTCCCTCTGTGGAAATGCTTCCGTTAAATAAGCCCTTCTCAATTTCATAACGGATAAGGACATGCAACGGATAGGTCAATTCATCCGCTTCCGTGCGAATAAAGGAAGGCTTGGACACATTGATTGCCTGATAAAATTCCTCTAAAGACACCTCTCCCAGTTGCTTTGGAAAATGCTTTTGCAGCTTGGGATAATGGTATTTCCAAAAGGCCATGGTTCTTCCCAGGTAATTTTCGCAAAGTCGGGACTGGGACTCATGCATACCGGAAGACACTCCCTCGGATAAAATCAT
>CAUUJL010000134.1:0-3947 GCA_963545375.1 uncultured Oribacterium sp. | reverse complement strand
AAAAAGAAAACAAGAGCTCATAAATGGTGTAATTACGCCGTTTATGGGCTCTTGATTCTTTCGCAACTGTCAAACTCGGGAGTTTATACTAACTTATGAATTCTTATTTTTCAATATTTATATTAAATTATTTCTATTTTTATCTATAATTAATGTCATTAAAGCTATTTATGTATTCGCAAATCACATCATTTTTATCTTTACATATCAGAAGTCCAATCGTAGCATTGCCTCTATCTGTTTTTGACTCCTTATTCACTACTGTGACGTGAAAATTAAGCTGTCCTAAATACACTTGTCTAAACTTTTCTGTTCTGGCAATTCTCTTTCATCAAATTGGGCTACAGCTTGTAGCCCTTTAGAGCTACTTTCATCCATTTTACTTTTGGCTACACCCTGTAGCCTTTTTCTGTAGAAGGAATACTATCTTCTAATCTCCGTTACTCAGTGCCATTGGAAATAGAGCGCAATCTTCGCCTGCAATACTCGATAAAAACAAAAAAGCGCCCAAACCCTAAGGGTCTGAGCGCGTGCCTCCATTGCAGACGGATACCATCAATAGCTTATTTTTATTTCTTCGTCAGGTACTTACGAATATCCAAGGATGCGGCAATGAAGATTACGATACCGATGGCGATGTACTGTGCATTGGGGCTTACACCAAGGTACTGTAATGCGGTCTTTAAAAGCTCCAAAACCGCCACACCGATAAAGGCACTGGATACCTTTCCTCGTCCACCAGTTACGGATACACCGCCCAAGGCACAGGCTGCGATAGCCTCCATCTCATAACCAAGTCCGGTATTTACGGAAGCTCCTCCGGCCTTTGCTCCCAGCATATAGCCTGCCATGCCGTAGAAAGCTGCCGCCTTCGCATAAATCAATACTAAGGTAAGGTTTACAGGAACACCGGCAACCTCTGCCGCCTGTGGGTTTCCACCGATGGCATACATATATTTTCCGTGTCTGGTCATGTTGAAGATGAACCAGGTAAGCGCCGCCATCAAAAGGGCGATCCAGATTAAATAGCTTAATCCCAAGAATTTTCCGGTAGAGAAAATGGTATAGGACTCAATGTAGCCTCCCAAAGGAGTTGCGTTGGTATAGAGAAGGCCTAAACCGTAGATGATTTCCATCATTGCCAGGGTAGCAATAAAGGGAGGTACGGAAAGGTAAGCAATAAACCAACCGGTAATGGTACCGAAGAGGGCACAAATCAGCATTACCAGGAACAATACCACGAAGGGGTTCATGGGACTAATCTTAAGTAAAATTCCATTTCCCATGGAAGCCCAGGGCTCGGACTGGAAGAAACGTCCGGAATAATCCGCCTTTTGCAAAAGGGTTCCTGCAAGGCAGGCACCGAATCCGATCATACGTCCTGCGGAAAGGTCACAACCTGCGGTAATAACGCAGCCCGCAATTCCTAAGGCGATAACTAAACGATAGGACATATTGGCCAGAAGGTTCATTCCGTTATCCGCGGTCAAAAAGTTCTTTGTGGTTAATCCTGTGTAAATCACCAGGATGAACATAACGATAATAACACCGTTATTAATCAGAAAATCCGTTAATTTTTGTTTTTGTGTCTTTTCCATTTTCTTTCCCCCTAAAACATCGTAGCAAAGTTCATTACATTTTCCTGGGTCATTTCTTCCTGCTGATTCAGCTCTCCGGTGAGCTTTCCGTTACACATTACGCAGATACGGTCCGCCATACCCAGAAGCTCCGGCATTTCCGAAGAAATCATAATGATCGCCTTGCCCTGTTTTGCCAACTCTTCCATGATTTCATAAATCTCATGCTTTGCCCCGATATCAATACCTCTTGTGGGCTCATCCATAATCAGAATATCCGGGTCCTTTGCCAGCCAGCGGGAAATGATTACCTTCTGCTGGTTTCCTCCGGAAAGATTTCCGATATGCTCTTTCATGCTGGGGGTCTTGATGGACAGACGCTTGATATTGTCATCCACCACCTTGTTAATGGAAGGATGGTCCAGCATAATTCCTGCCTTTAAATACTTCTTATAAATCGAAACACCCACATTGTCCTTGATGGAGAGACAGCCGAAAATACCGTTTCCCCGACGATCCTCGGTAATCATACCGATACCTGCATCCATGGCATCTCTGGGTCTTTTAATCTTCACTTCTTTACCGTGAACCTTGATGGTTCCTTTAGCCAAATGACGGATACCGAAGATTCCTTCCATCAGCTCCGTTCTTTGGGCACCTACCAGTCCGCCGAAGCCCAGAATCTCACCCTTTTTGATGGAGAAAGATATTCCCCGGAAGGATTTTTCATGAATGGAGGTCAAATCCTCCACCTCCATAATGGTTTCTCCAATGCTGTGATGATGCTCCGGATAAATATTGCTTAACTCTCTACCTACCATCTTGGCAATAATCTGCTCGGTAGTCATCTCCTCTGCGGGCCAGGTTCCTACATAGGTTCCGTCACGCATGATGGTGATGTCGTCGGAAATCCGCTTGATTTCATCCATTTTATGGGAAATGTAAATCATGGCTACGCCCTTCTTCTTTAAGTCCCCCATAACCTTAAAGAGGAATTCTACTTCCTTATCGGAAAGAGAAGAGGTAGGCTCATCAAAGATAATCACTTTAGCATCATGAGAAACCGCCTTGGCAATCTCCACCATCTGCATCTGTCCGATAGAAAGAGAGGACAAAGGTGCCTTCACATTGTAAGACAAACCAAGCTCGGCCAACCACTTCTCCGTATCCTGATTCATCTTCTTATGGTCAATCATCTGAATCGGTCCGATTTTTTTCACCGGGAAACGTCCCAGATACATATTTTCCGATACGGAACGAGCCAGTACCGGCTGTAATTCCTGATGCACCATGGCTACACCGTGCAGCATAGCATCATCAGGATTGTTGATTTCCACTTTATTTCCATCCAGATAAATCTCTCCCTGATCCATCTTGTAAATGCCGAACAGGCACTTCATCAGGGTGGATTTTCCGGCTCCATTTTCTCCCATTAAGGCATGCACCGTTCCGGGACGAACGGATAGCTGCACCTGGTCTAGGGCCTTTACACCCGGAAATGATTTGGAGATATTTTTCATTTCTAACTTATACTCTGCCATTTCCTCCTCCATTTCTTCACACTACTCTCGGAATGAAAAACAATCGGGGAGGCAAATACACAATGCATCTGCACTCCCCAAATTCGTTCTGTATTGGGAAAATGTTTTCTGCTTCTATTTCTCTAGCAAATCTCCATTTTCCTGAAAATCCATGCTTTGAAAAAGTTTTCCTGCAAATCTTATTACTTTAAGAGCTTTAATATATCCTGTGCGTTGTCCTTGGTAACCTTTACATAGTCACAACCGATGTAGTGGTCATTTCCCTTACCGCTCAGGTAGTTGATTGCTGCATCTCCTGCTGCGTGGGACTGTGTAAGGAAGTCATTAAATACGGTTCCGGTCTGTGTTCCTGCCAATACGTTCTGGCAAGCCTCCTCAAGAGCGTCAACACCTACTAAGTAGATATCCTTTCCAACGGTTCTGCCTGCTGCCTGAATAGCCTGTAATGCACCAAGAGCCATGGAGTCGTTGTTACAGAAAACAACCTCGATATCCTTACCGTTCTTTGCCAATGCGTTAGCAACCAAAGACTGTGCAAGAGCCTGATCCCAGTTACCAACCTGCTCGTCCAACTTATTTACTTCCATTCCGGCATCCTGTAATGCCTTAACGGAGAACTCTGTTCTGTACTGTGCATCGATGTTCTCAGGATCACCCTTAATCATGATGTAGTCAACTTTTCCGTTGCCGTTCATATCCAGCTTGTCCATTCCAACGGAAGCGATAATCTCTCCCTGGAAGGTTCCGGACTGACGAGCATCACAACCAACATAGGTTACATCCCAGTTCTTCTCTTCCCATCTCTTCTCTTCGTCCTGATCCGGCTCTC
>CAUUJL010000133.1:0-3965 GCA_963545375.1 uncultured Oribacterium sp. | reverse complement strand
TTCTTCAAGAATCTTCAGGGTCTGTGTATTATTCGATCTTTGATTTTCAAGGTTCCATTTTGCAAAAAGTTTTCCGGTTCATCTCGGCTGAAGCCTTGATTTTCCTTGCTTTCTTTTCGCATTTGCTGTCTTGTTTTTTGCGACAGCTTGTGTATCTTAACACCCGTTTATGGGACTGTCAATAGTTTTTTTAAAATTTTTCTTACTTTTCGATTTTTTGCTTATTTTTTCTCTGCTATCGCCGATAATAATTTCCCATTAATTTTCGTGACATCTTTCCCTGTTACCGGATGAGACAGCATTTCTACAAAGCATAAAGCCATTATTTTTTTAAGCAGTCTGTATCATGCTTATAGAATCCGTCAAAAAAAGCTTTGTAAAGTTTCCTTTACAAAGCCTTTTCCTCGGAATGACAGGACTTGAACCTGCGGCCTCTTGACCCCCAGTCAAGCGCGCTACCACCTGCGCTACATCCCGATAGGGAAAAATATATCTTATTTTCCCCCACAATGCAAGCTTATTTTGATTTTTTTTGGAAGAAACTCTGGGGAATCTGTTGCACGATTCCAATGGCAATAGCGATGGTAAATGCTGTAAGAAAACAAGACCGCCCATATTTTAACGATAATGCTCCATTTCCCGTAATTAAATAATAGATTGCCTTATATACACCAATACCCGGAATCAGGGGGAATATGCTGGTGGATAAAAATATTGTGGTGGGGCACTTTCTCTTGGCCGCTAAGGATCGGGAAAATACTGCCGCAAAAATCCCCGAAAACAGAACCGCCATGGAATCCATTCCTGAAATATCCTCCACCATCAGATAAATGAACCAGGAAACAGAACCGATAATGCCGATATCCCAAAAGTATTTATAATGCACCTGATATAGAAGGGCAAAGGAAACCGTACCCATCCCTGCCGTTACTGCACAGAGTGCTTTATACAATACCCCATAAAAATTGATTCCTTGAGCCTCTCCCATTTGCATAGCAAAGGGTAAAACCTCCGTCGTTGCCGCAACTCCAACGGACATCGAAACACAGGTAAGCATCGCAGTAAGTAGCAAAGATGTTCCTACCAGGTAGTTGTTTTGAGAAAATTCTCTAACGGAATTCGTGAAAAAGGCTCCCGGAACCAATAGCATCAAAGCACCAAGCATTACTCGACTGGGATGTTCGCCAACTCCGAAATAATACATCACATTTACACTCAGAGTTACCACACAGCTTCCCAAAATCGTCATAATATAACTTGTACTCACAAAGCGGGACAAGTAATAACTGGCTATTCCCAAACATATACCGGCCAAACCGGATATGGCAGAATCCATAAAAGGGACTCCAAGAGCCATGGCAAAACCGAAGGATCCAAAGTAGTAGGCAACTAAAATCCAAAAAAATCCATATCCCTCTATTTTATCTATGGCATCCAAACGTCGCAAAATTTCCGCTTTCGGAATTCTATTCTCCACGGAAAGGCTACGGGACAAGGTATTCACCTCTTCCACCTTCCGCAAATTATAAACTGTATCCGGTACATTCATTACACCGGATTCTTTTATACCTTGCTCATTGGTACCGGAGGCAAAGATTCCTCGGTTTAAAACATAAGTGGAAAAATGCTGAATTCCCAATGATTTTGCCACATAATTCATAGTTTCTTCTACGCGGTAGGTTTCTGCACCGCTTTTCATGAGCATTCTTCCTACCGCCATGGGAATCTCTATATCCAATCCTGAACAACTCTGCCCCTTATCCAATTTTTCCAATATCTCTGCCATCTTAAGTTTCTTCACCCCTACTATGTAATTTTCTCAGCAAAAGAGGGAAGAATTTATCTTCCCTCTTTGAGAATCTCATATTACCCTAGGCAGATTTAAATTGCAAGGGATGAGAGCACAGTCCTTCTTCGTATTTTGAAATTTTGTACAAAAAGCTTTATTAGGATGGATTTGCGGCACTGCTTTCCGCTGCAGAGCTACTTTCCTGCTCCGCATTTGCAGAAGAACTTTCTTCCTTATTCTCTGCACCGGACTCTGTGCTTTGCGCCGCAGGATCTTTTACGGTTTCCTCTACAGTATACTTGTCCAGCTTCTGGCTCACGCATTGATTCCGAAGAGAATTCAGATCTTCAAATCCGCTAAAATTGAATTTTACAGTACTGAACCAAGCTACAACTCCTGTATCGATGGTGGCGTAGTGATAAGGAATATCCATATCATTTAAATCTACTGTAACCTTACCGTTTCCCTCATCCATAAGGTTGGTAAATGCGCCTGTAAAGTAATAACTGTGCTGAGCGGTGTAGCTCTTATCCGGAATGTTAATCTGCACATTGACCTTCATTACCGGGAATATGATATTGTGTTCAAAAGCATTGGAACTCTTGGAAGTCAGGAAATAATATCCCAAGTATTCCGCTCCCACAAAGCTTACTTCTTCTCCTTGGCTTGCTAGCTGAGACTGAATCTTATCTGTAATCTCCTTTTGCATATCCTGCAATAAAGAATCCGAAATTGCGTCAGCTTTTTCCACATAGGAAGGTAAGCCCTCTACCGTAATTTCTTTTTCTGTTTCCTTAGGAGCAATACCGTATTTTTGAATTAAAGATTCCGGATTGGCCGGCTCAATTTTCACCTTTACCTTGTCACCATTCTTCAAATCCATGGAAGGTTCAACCGTGAAGTAGTACCCCTTGGAGCCATCCATATCTCCGGTTCCTTTCCACTCCACAGATCCCTCAGGGGAAATGCCGGTGAACTTATAGTCAAAATCTTTAAAGGCATCAAAAAGCTGTACATCCTTTAAACCTTCTACCTTGAATTCTGTTCCCTTAGAGTTGAATTTGACTTTAAATTGTTCTTCCAGTTCTTCCTGATTGAATCCCCAGCTAAGCTTTACGGTCTCTCCGTTCTTCAGCTTTCCGTCCGGCGAATCCCCTTCAATCTTCCAGTTTCCATCAACGTAGAAATCATAAAGCAGCTCTGCCGCTCCGTAGTTCTTGGTCAAGCTGTCCTGCAGGAAATTCCCGCTTTTCTTTAACTTGATTTTCTTTTTGTAATCCTTCAGGTACGCATCCTTATCAAACTTCACTAAGGCTTTTCCATAGCCATCATAGCCGTCAAAGCTTACAGTGACATACTTGTCCAAATTGACTTTTGTCTTTCTTGGTAATAAAGCAAAGAAAGATGCCAAAACAAGCAAAATCAAAATAACGGCAACCCCTACAAAAAGTGCCGAATTATTTTTTCCTGCATTTTCTGCATTGGCATTGTCTTTTACCTGTTTTTTTGCCTTGATTTCTTTGAGTTTTTTGTCGGTTTCCGTTTCTGCTTTCTCTTTTAATTCGGAAGCCTTTTCCGCTACAGCTGCACCTGCTGTTGTAGCTGCTTCTTCCGCCTTCTTTACTACTTCTTCAGCCTTGGCTCCGGCTTCCTGAGTCGCTTCTTCCGCTTTGGCTTCTGCTTCCTTTGCAAGCTCTGCAGCCTTGTCCTGAACTTTTTCTGCTGCTTCTTCCGCGTGGGCTTGTGCCTCTTGAACAGCTTCCTCAAGCTTGCTTTCTACTGCTCCAGCCCGCTTTTCCGCCTCAGGAGCAATTTCATTCACTTTATCCTGAGCTTCCTCTGCCAGCTGTTCCACCTTCCCTTGCGCTTCCGTTGCAAGATTCTCAGCCTGATTCTTCAGCTCTTCTTTTCCTTCTTCCAACTTTTCTTCTACAGCTTCAGCTGCCGCCTGCAGATTCTCTGCAGGAGTGCTCCCGGCTTCTCCGGAATCACCCTCTTGCTGTAACTTTTCCTTTTGTTCATCTTGTTGTTCCATACTGACCTCCCCTTAATGAAAAGTATTATTTCACTGACTTAAGAATACCTTTTTAAGGATGAAAAGGCAAGAATAATATTATTTCCCGATGGAGTAAACTTACTGTCAGTTAACGAGCTTCAAAAATACACCTTGATATAG
>CAUUJL010000132.1:0-3981 GCA_963545375.1 uncultured Oribacterium sp. | reverse complement strand
GAGCTGATTATCCTTGCATTGACTGTCGGGCACAGAAGAGATATCTACAGTACCTAGGGGAACATTTATTTTGATTTTTTAAAGCTCCTTAAACTTGCCTTTTCCGCCTCTTTCTTCGTAAACCCTTCATTCATCAGGGCATCTATTAAATCTTCTTTGGAGGTCACTCCGTCCTCCATGTATTCTTTTGCAACAATCTCAGCTTGTTCTATCCAGTTCACGTTAATGTGGCTCACGGCAAAATCCGCTTCCTCTTCCGTGAAGTGGTCGAAGAGCAATTGTGCTTTTAATTTCTCTTTGGAAAACCCGATTTTATGCTTGCAATATTCCTTGGCCTTCTTCCGTGCCTCTTGATTCCAATCTATATTGAGATACTCTAGGGCAAACTTTGCATCTTCCAAATCTATATTTTCCACGGTAAGCATTTGCAATAATTCTGTTTGGGATAAGTGCATAGTATCAAGATAGCCTTTTGCACTTTGGATAGCCTGTACTTGATTTTCGCTTAAGCTTTCCAATGGGGGCTTGGTAGTTTCTACGCTTGATGATTCCTTACCTGCCGTGCCACTATCCTTACTTCTTTCTTTGGAATCTGCAGAGCTATTCTCCGGGTAAATATTTTTGGAATCTACCGAACTGTTCTCTATGCTTTCTGAAGAGATTTTCGAAGAACTCTCTACAGTATTCCCTTCTTCATTTTGCTTTGTACAGGATATCATAAAGAAGAGAAAGAAAATGGCAGTAAGCCGGGTAAAGTATCTGGAAGCATGACTCATTTTTGTAGCTCCTTTCGTGGGAGAGAATGGAGAGATTTCTTCATTTTCATAAAAACAAGCTATAATAATTACGGTATAATGTCCTTATAGTAATCTTTGCTTTCTTATTAGGCAAGAACTAGTGCAGTTTAAGAAAAGACTTTTGAAAGAAATGGAGAAACAATGGAAGAATTTAAAACAATGAGACGGTTTAAGCAGGAAATTTCTAAAGAAGAGTGTATTCAAGTTTTACGGGAAGCTCCCAGAGGAGTCATGGCTTTTCATGGGGAAAATGACTATCCCTATGCTATTCCTTTAAACCAGTTTTATGATGAGGAAGACGGAAAGCTCTATTTTCACGGTGCGAAAGAAGGATTGAAATTGGATCTGCTTGCTAAAAACAATAAGGTTTGCTTCACCATCATGGACTCCGGATTCAAAAAAGAAGGAGAATGGCCTTGGTATATTCGTTCCGTACTTTGCCTTGGAAGGGTGGAAGCTGTAGAGAATCAGGAGAAGGTGATAGAACAATGCAGAAAGCTGGCGGAAAAATTCTATCCGACGAAGGAGTCTATCGAGAAAGAAATAGAAAAAGCCGGGGCAAGAGTCAATATGCTTTGCATGACGATTGACAGAATGACAGGAAAGCTGGTGAAGGAATCTTAAGTCGGGTTTGAATTTTATGGAAGGAGGAGAAGATGAGTCGAAAGGAAGAAATTCAAAATGCCTATCAATCCGTTGGCAATCATACCGGCTTTTATGACGGAATGATGACCTATGGAAATTTTGCAGGAAAGCTTCTATGCCGTTTGGTATGGAACATGGATAAGGAGAAAAATCTCTATTATCGGAATAAGGTCTTATCCTCCATTCCTAAGAACTTTTCCGGAAGGCTTTTGGAAATTCCTGTGGGTACGGGAATCATGACTCTTCCATTATATAAGGGGCTTCCTAATGCAGAGATTGTCTGTATGGACTATGCGCCGGAAATGATGGAGCCGGCAAAGGAGAGGGCGGCTTTACTGGGTATAGAAAATATTCATTTTCAACAGGGAGATGTGGGAGATCTTCCTTTTCAGGCGGAAAGCTTTGATATCGTTTTATCCATGAACGGTTTCCATGTTTTTCCGGACAAGGAAGCGGCTTATCAGGAGGTATTTCGTGTATTGAAACCGGGAGGGATTTTTTGCGGTTGTTTTTATGTGGAAGGGGGCGTAAAAAGAGCCGACTGGTTTGCCAAGCATATTTATGTTCCAAAAGGTCTGTTTACACCACCCTTTGAGACGGAAGAAAGTTTAAGAAAGCGGCTTATGAAAAGCTACACAGAGGTTTCCGTGGAGAGAGTTGAAACGGTGGCTTGCTTTTCCTGTGTAAAAAAATAAATTCATGATTGTGACCGTTCCTTTCTGTTCTCCGTCTTGATAGGAGAAGGGAGCTAAGGCAAGGCGGAAATTTTGTCTACAGAAGATGTGGATTTTGGCGTATAATAGGGAGGTATAAAAATGTTTTGTCCTATCCAGGACAGCGGATAGGAAATGTCGGGAAAAATTAAGCAAGCCTAAAGCGTGAAGAAGGGCAAATAGAATTCCTGATTTTTAGAGTAGAAGTAGGGGAAAATATGCTTGTTACGAAAAAGCTAAGCAACGATAACACATGGATTAATATTAACTCGGATGAAATTACAAAGCATTCCAAAGTATACGAGGAATATGATATTGATCCGAAAACGCTGGAGTATGCTTTGGATGAAAATGAGCATGCCCACATGGATTATGATCGGGAGGACGGAACCGTTACCTTTATTTACAGTGTTTTGGATCTGGAAAAGGATAAGGAATATTATGAGACGGTTCCTCTTACGTTTATTGTGCAAAAAAATCGACTGGTGACCATCAGTAATGAGGACAATATATATATCATTCAGAAGATGTGCGATTATGTGGATGGAAAAGAGAATCTTTCGATTTATACCTTACTCTTTGCAAGCTTGGAAATGATTTCCAATGCCTATTATCCGATTATTGAGCGTTTGGATAAGCAGAAGGATGAGATTAACCATTTGCTTCGGCAGAAAACCACGAAGAAGAACCTCTATGCTCTTTCCGACTTGGAGGTGGGCATGATTTATTTACGATCCGCCGCTACGCAAAATCGTCTTTTGCTGGAGCATATCCAGGCTCATGCCATTTATCGTAGCTTTAATGAAGAGGAGTCTGCGCAGTTTGATGATGCCATGGTGGAGGCCAGACAGCTGGTGTCCATGACGGACTTACTTTCCAGCGTTGCCCGCCAACTGTTGGATTCTTACAACAATGTTTTAAATAATGACTTAAATAACAACCTGAGTACTTTAACTATTTTTGAGATTTTACTCAGTGTTCTTGCGGTTATCACCGGATTCTTCGGCATGAATGTGCCTCTGCCTTTTATGAATGAACAAAGAGCGTGGATTATGATTTGTGCTGTCAGTGCACTGCTATGGGTGATTTTAACCTGGGTAATGCGCTGGATTATAAGACGCAGATAAATGAATGGATAGAAAGTAAGGAATAAAACGTATTTGAAGCCGAGATTGGGAAATGAAGCATTGGGAATATAGCTTTAAGAACGTAAAATCATAGATAAGGATTCAGAAGGATGGAAGACCAAAAGATTATTACCCTGTATTTTCAAAGGGCGGAGACTGCGATATTAGAAACCAAAAATAAATACAGCCGATTACTCCTTTCCATTTCCTATGGCATTTTAAAAATCATGGCGGATGCGGAGGAGTGTGAAAACGACACCTACTTAAAAACCTGGAATGCCATTCCACCGAAACAGCCGGAGAATCTGCCGGCTTTTTTGTCGAAGATCGTTCGGAATCTTTCTTTAGACCGCTATGACAGTTTACATGCAGAAAAGCGTGGGGGAGGAGAAGTTCCGGTGGTGCTGGAAGAGCTGTCGGAAGTCCTTCCGGATAAGGGACCGATTCCCGGAGGGGGGAATGAGCTTTCAGAACTGATAGACTCTTTTTTGCATACATTGAAGCCGGAGAGCAGAAATATTTTCATGAGAAGATATTGGTTTATGGATTCCGTATCCGAGATTGCAGAGGAATCCGGTTTTGGTCTTAGTAAGGTGAAAATGAGTTTAAGCCGTACCAGAGAGCAGTTTAAGCTTTTCTTAGAGCAGGAGGGATATCGTTTATGAAAGAGGACAGCAAGCGACTGCTTCGGGGAATGAC
>CAUUJL010000131.1:0-4317 GCA_963545375.1 uncultured Oribacterium sp. | reverse complement strand
AAGCGTAGGAAGACGTCGCCATTTTCCCGGAGGGAGACGATGGCGGGAACCGCCTTTCCGTTATACCGGGTTTTGGCTTCCACAGCCATTTCTCCCGTTGGAGGAAGACTGATCCAGTTAAAATCATTGGCCAGTAGGCCTTCAAAGTAAATCCCTTCTTTTTCCGAGAGAATCACTTGATTTTTTTCAATGTTTTTTCCGGAAACGTACATGGGCTTTTTCAAGGAGAGGCCCAAGCCCTTTCTTTGGCCGATGGTGTAACGGATAGTACCTCTATGCTCTCCCAGCTTTTTTCCGTTTTCATCCACAAAGTCTCCGCTTGGATAGGGCTTTCCACGGAACTTTTCCAGAAAATCTCCGTAATCCCCATTGGTTACAAAACAAATATCCTGAGAATCCGGCTTATCGGAATTGATAAAGCCGTATTTGTCCGCAATCTCCCGAACCTCCTCTTTAGAGGAATATTCTCCCAAGGGGAAAAGGGTATGGGCCAGCTGTTCCTGGCTTAAGAAATAGAGAACATAGCTTTGATCCTTTTTCTCGTCCCTTGCCTTTTTCAAAAGATATCGACCGGTACTTTCATCCTTTTCGATTCTGGCATAGTGTCCGGTAACAATATAAGAGCAGGAGAGCTCCTCTGCCCTTTGGTATAGCTTATCGTGCTTCATAAAACGATTGCAACGAATACAGGGGTTGGGGGTTCCGCCATTTTCATAGGTCTCCACAAAGGGAAGAATGACTTTCTTCTGAAAATCGTCCTTGAAATTCAAAACATAAAAGGGCATGGAAAGGGTAGAGGCCACTTGTCTTGCGTCCTCCACATCTTCTAAGGTACAACAGGTTCTGCTTCGGCAGGCCTGTCCGGTTTCGCTATCGTATAATTTCATGGTGATGCCGATACAATCATATCCTCTTTCCTGCATAAGCGCTGCGGCAACTGAGCTGTCCACACCGCCACTCATGGCAATTAAGGCTTTTTCCATGCTAAACTCCTTTTGAAAAGTATTGTTTTTAGCTAGTGTAGCATAGGAGAAAATGCCTTGCAAAGGTAGGGAAGAGAGTTTATGAAAAAATAAGAGGAAGCGAGAAATATGAAGCGAATTTTTTAAGCAATAGTTTTTTGCCGGAAACGGCTTTATAAAAATTCTTAAAAAAGCTCCTATAAAAATTAAGCTAATTTAACAGAAAAAGCCTTTGTATATCTGCTTTGCCTATGCTAAAATTTACAGCAGTATGCATTATTTTAAGAGGGGAGAAAAACCATGAAAGGTATTATTCTTGCAGGAGGTTCCGGAACCAGATTATATCCGCTGACAAGGGTGACTTCTAAGCAATTGCTTCCGATATATGACAAGCCTATGATTTACTATCCTTTGTCCGTTTTGATGGATGCGGGGATTCGGGATATTTTGATTATTTCCACACCTACGGACACGCCCAGATTTCAGGAGCTCTTAGGGGATGGAGAGGCTTTCGGTTTACATTTACAGTATGCGGTTCAGCCCTCTCCGGACGGCTTGGCCCAAGCCTTTTTAATCGGAGAAGAGTTTATCGGCGGAGAGCCGGTAGCCATGATTTTAGGAGACAATATCTTTGCCGGACGAGGCTTTAGAGAAATCTTAAAGAAGGCTGTGGCGAAGGAACATGGTGCCACCGTATTCGGCTACTATGTGGATGATCCGGAGCGTTTCGGTATCGTGGAGTTTGACGGTACGGGAAAGGCAATTTCCATTGAGGAGAAGCCGGAAAAGCCCAAGTCCAACTACTGTGTTACCGGTTTGTATTTCTACGACAATAAGGTTGTGGAATATGCGAAAAGCCTAAAGCCATCCAAGAGAGGAGAGCTGGAAATCACCGACCTGAACCGTATCTATCTGGAGAAGGGCGAACTGGATGTGGCGCTTTTAGGACAGGGCTTTACCTGGTTGGATACCGGAACCCATGAGTCTTTAGTGGATGCAACCAACTTTGTCTGCACCATTGAAACCCATGAGCACAGAAAGATTGCCTGTCTTGAAGAAATTGCCTATCGTAATGGCTGGATCAGCAGGGAAAAGGTTTTGGAAGCCTATGAGCTTTTGAAGAAAAACGAGTATGGCAAGTACTTAAAGGATGTTTTAGACGGAAAATATATTGAAGAGCAGTAGGAGGAGAAGATGAAAACAATCGTAACCGGAGGCGCAGGCTTCATTGGAGGAAACTTCATGCATTTCGTGGTAAATGCCTATCCTGAGGAAGAGTGGATTTGCCTGGACAGCCTGACCTATGCAGGAAATTTGGAGACATTGGCTCCCTTAGAGGGAAAGAAAAATTATCGCTTTATCAAGGGCGATATTACGGACAGAGCTTTTATCTTTGACTTATTTGCAAAGGAAAAGCCGGATGTGGTGATTAACTTTGCGGCAGAGTCCCATGTGGATCGTTCCTTAAAGGATCCGGAAATCTTTTTAAAGACCAATGTTTTGGGCACGGTTTGTTTAATGGATGCCTGCAGAGAGTACGGCATTAAGCGTTATCATCAGGTATCCACCGATGAGGTATACGGAGACCTTCCTTTAGAGAGAACAGACCTTTTCTTTACCGAGGACACCCCTATTAAGACCTCTTCTCCTTATTCTTCCTCCAAGGGAAGTGCGGATCTTTTTGTACTGGCTTATCACAGAACCTTCGGTTTGCCGGTGACCATTTCCCGTTGTTCCAACAACTACGGCCCCTACCACTTCCCGGAGAAGCTGATTCCGCTGGTGATTTCCAGAGCGTTGAACAATGAAAGCATCCCTGTTTACGGAAAGGGCGAAAATGTTCGTGACTGGCTCTATGTTACCGACCATTGTAAGGCTATCGACCTCATTGTCCGGAAAGGAAGAGTGGGAGAGGTTTACAATGTTGGCGGACACAATGAAAGAACCAATCTTGAGGTTGTGAAGACGATTTTAAGGGCTTTAGACAAGCCGGAATCTCTGATTCATTATGTTACCGACCGTCCGGGACACGATATGCGTTATGCCATTGACCCCACTAAGTTAGAGACTGAGCTTGGCTGGAAGCCGGAATATACCTTTGATACAGGCATTCCCGTAACCATTCAATGGTATCTGGATCATAAGGACTGGTGGGAGCACATCATTTCCGGAGAGTATCAGGATTATTATAAGAAGCAGTATGGAGAATAAGCATGAGAGTTTTCGTTACCGGCGTTAATGGACAGTTAGGCCATGACGTGATGAATGAGTTGGCTCGGAGAGGGATAGATGCGGTTGGTTCCGGCATAGAACCGGAGTATGTGGGCATTATGGACGGAAGTCCGGTTTGCACTATGCCCTATGTGGGACTGGATTTAACCAATGAAGAGGAAGCAAGACGCATCCTTACTGAAGAGAAGATTGACTGTCTGATTCACTGTGCCGCATGGACTGCGGTGGATGATGCGGAGGATCCGGAAAAAAGGGATTTTGTTTTTCGCATTAACGGCGAGGTTCCCGGAAATCTTGCCGGTGTTATGAAAGACTTAAAGGGGAAGATGCTTTATCTTTCCACAGACTATGTTTTCTCCGGCGAGGGAACAAAGCCCTGGGAAGAGGAGGAAAGAGATTTTCATCCCATCAATGTGTATGGAGCCTCCAAGCTTGCGGGAGAAGAAGCGATTCGGAAGGTTTTACCGGAGCATTTTATTGTTCGTATTGCCTGGGTTTTCGGCTTAAATGGGAAGAACTTCATTAAAACCATGCTTCAGGTAGGAAAGAAGCATCCCAGTGTGCGAGTGGTTTCCGATCAGGTAGGAAATCCGACCTACACCCTGGACTTGGCAAGACTTTTGGTGGATATGGTGGAGACGGAAAAGTACGGCACCTATCATGCCACCAATGAAGGAGAGTACATTTCCTGGTATGACTTTACCAAGGCCATTTACGAGGAGGCGGGACTTTCCACCGAGGTGATTCCCGTTACTACAGAGGAGTACGGCTTAAGTAGAGCAAGACGTCCCTTTAACTCAAGACTGAGCAAAGAAAAGCTTAAGCGAGAGGGATTTCAGGGCCTTCCTCATTGGAGGGATGCTTTAAAGCGTTATTTAACGGCTTTGGAAGCGGAATAAAAAGCTTTCTTTTATGGAAAGGGGAGAAGGACCTGTTTGCAGAATCGGCAGACAGGTCCCTTTCCAAAAATAAGGGACAGAAGAATCGAGTAGGCGGGGATAGGAATATTCCAAGAGGGAATAAAAAAATACCGATTCAATTCGCAAAGAAGTAAGGAGAAAAGATGGGAAAATATTTTGGAACAGACGGTTATCGTGGAGAGGCTAACGTGGATTTGACAGCG
>CAUUJL010000130.1:0-4467 GCA_963545375.1 uncultured Oribacterium sp. | reverse complement strand
GAATTTACTTTGAGTGGATTTCCATGCAGATTAAGGCGGCTTTCCAGGGAATTTCTGCGGAGGATGCCGGAAAATGCGTTATCGCATATGAGCCAATCTGGGCTATCGGAACCGGAAAGACTGCCACTGCAGAGCAGGCGGAAGAGGTTTGTGCTTACATCCGTAAGGTAATTTGCGAAATCTATTCCGAGGCAGTGGGAGAGAAGATTCGTATTCAGTACGGCGGCTCTATGAATGCCGGAAACTGCAAGGAGCTTCTATCCAAGCCAAACATTGACGGTGGCTTAATCGGCGGCGCTTCCCTGAAGGAAGAGTTTGCAAAGATTGTAAACTACCAGGATTAAGAAGAAGTATCAGAACAAAAAAGGAGTACCGTACGTTATGCGTACGGTACTCCTTTAAAATTCTTAACGAGTATCGCACGCGTAGTGTGCAATATCTCGTTGAAGGATTATAAAAAAGCTTTAACGAATCAGTTTATAAATAGCCTTTATGCAGTATAGGTCTAAAACGGGGCACGCTCTCGCTAACCTCGCCACGTAGGGGTTCTAAGCTTTTAAAAGACAAAAGCCAAGAACCCACGGGCTCAGATTACCCCTTTTTCAGACCTATACTGCATAACAGGCTAGCCAACATCTCTGACTGTTAAAGTCTCTTTATAATCCTAAAATTTTCTCTGCTCTCTGTACTTCTTCTAATCTGGCATCCGGCACTCCCTTTAAGGGATAGGGAATGCCGAGACTTTCGTATTTTACCACGCCCATGGTGTGGTAGGGCAGGACTTCCACCTTTTTTATATTGTGAAGGGTGGAGATATACTGCTTTAAAGCCAGGAGTTCTTCTTCACTGTCGGTTAAGCCGGGAACCAGTACATGGCGAATCCATACATCTACACCAAGCGTGGACAATAGCCTACCGCAGTCCAGAATATTTTGATTCGGATGTCCGGTGAGCTTTTTATGCAAATTGGAATCCATGGCTTTAATATCTAATAAAACCGTATCGGTAACTTCCATCAAAGCAAGAAATTTTTCATAAAAGGACTCTTTGTTGCTAAAGGGCTGGGCAGAGGTATCCAGACAGGTGTTAATGCCTTTCTTCTTTGCCAAACGGAACAAGGCCAGCAGGAAGTCTATATGCAGTAGAGGATCTCCGCCGCTGACCGTGATTCCACCTTCTTTTCCCCAGTAATCCTGATAGCGCATTGCCTTCTTCAAGACTTCTTCCGGAGTCATAAGATTTTCTTTTTTAAAGGCCCAGGTATCCGGATTATGGCAGTATAAACAACGCATGGCGCAACCCTGCAGGAAGACAATAAAGCGGGTACCGGGACCGTCTACGGAACCGAAGCTTTCCATGGAATGAACCGGTGCGAGAGGTGATGCCGGAGCCTCCTTCACAGAATCGACAGGAAGTAATTCTTTTTCTAAACATTCAGCCATAGTTAACCTCGGAAAGAAATTCTTTCAATTTAAAGCATGATACAAAAAGCAGTTTTAAAGTGCTTTATGCTCGGTTCTTGCAATGACATCCAGCTGTTGCTCCTTCGTTAAGTCAATGAACTTTACGGCATAGCCGGATACACGGATGGTAAAGTTGGCGTATTCTTCTTTTTCCGGATGCTCCATAGCATCCTTCAGCTTTTCTACACCAAAGACATTTACATTCAGGTGATGGGCTCCCTTGGCAAAGTAACCATCCATTACCCGTACCAGAGTACTTACCTGTTCCTCTTTATTGTGTCCCAAAGCACCCGGATTGATGGTTTGGGTGTTGGAAATACCGTCTAATGCGTATTCATAAGGAAGCTTTGCTACGGAGTTTAAGGAAGCCAGGAGTCCGTTTTTCTCTGCACCATAGGAGGGATTAGCTCCGGGAGAGAGTGGCTCTCCGGCCTTTCTTCCATCCGGAAGGGTACCGGTAGCTTTTCCGTAAACTACGTTGGAGGTGATGGTTAAAATGGAGGTGGTTGCCTCGGAATTTCTATAGGTAGGGTGCTTCTTGATTTTCTCCAAGAAGGTCTTTAAAAGCCAAACCGCAATATCATCTGCCCGGTCATCATCATTTCCGTAACGGGGGAAGTCTCCGATGGTTTCAAAATCAACGGCTACTCCATTTTCATCTCGAATGGGCTTCACGGTGGCATACTTAATGGCGGATAAGGAATCTACCACATGGGAGAAGCCGGCGATACCGGTAGCAAAGGTTCTGCGAACATCCGTATCAATCAATGCCATTTCCGCAGCTTCATAGAAGTATTTATCGTGCATATACTGAATCAGGTTTAATACATTCACATAAATGCCGGCCAGCCAATCCAGCATCACATCATACTTCTCCATAACCTCCTGATAGTCTAAAACCTCAGAGCTGATGGGACGGTAGGGATGAGAGACCTGTTCCTTGGTTTTCTCATCTACACCGCCGTTAATGGCATAGAGCAGAGCCTTGGCCAGGTTGGCTCTGGCACCGAAGAACTGCATTTCCTTTCCGGTTTCCGTAGCGGATACACAGCAGCAAATGCTGTAGTCGTCTCCCCAAACCGGACGCATAACATCATCATTTTCATACTGAACGGAAGAGGTATCGATACTGATTTTTGAGCTGTATTCCTTAAAGCTCTCCGGCAAACGCTTACTGTATAAAACAGTCAGGTTAGGCTCGGGAGAGGGACCCATGTTTTCCAGGGTGTGCAGAAAACGGAAGTCGGACTTGGTAACCATGGAGCGTCCGTCCTGTCCAAGACCGGCCACCTCTAGGGTTGCCCAAATAGGATCTCCGGAGAATAACTGGTTGTAGGACGGAATACGGGCAAATTTCACCATACGCAGCTTCATAACCAGATGATCGATTAACTCCTGTGCCTCACTTTCGCTTAACTTGCCGGACTCCATATCCCTTTGGATATAAATGTCTAAGAAGGTGGAGATTCTTCCTACAGACATGGCCGCACCGTTTTGGGTTTTGATGGCGGCCAGGTAGCCGAAGTATAACCACTGAACCGCTTCCCGGGCATTCTTTGCCGGAAGGCTGATATCATAGCCGTAGCTTGCAGCCATTTCCTTCATAGCTTTTAAGGCCTTGATCTGCTCCGCAACTTCCTCTCTGCCTCGGATTACATCATCCGTCATGGTTCCATAACCGTAATTCTTTAAGTCCTCTTTTTTCTTCTCGATTAGAAAATCAATTCCATAAAGAGCCACTCTGCGGTAATCGCCCACAATACGACCTCTTCCGTAGCTATCGGGAAGACCGGTTAAAATCTTATTGTGTCTGGCGTGAAGCATTTCTTCCGTGTAAGCGTCGAAGACAGCCTGATTATGGGTTTTGTGGTATTCGGTAAAAATCTTATGAAGCTCCGGACTTGGCGTATAACCATAGGTGGTGCAAGCCTGCTCCGCCATTTTAATTCCTCCGTAGGGCATGAAAGCTCTCTTTAAGGGCTTATCGGTTTGCAATCCCACGACTTTTTCCATTCCCTTTAATTCGTCTTTGATATAGGAGGCAGGATAAGCATTGATTCCGGAAACCACTTCAGTTTCCATATCCAATACGCCGTCCTTTTGTCGTTCTTCCTTTTGCAGACTCTGCACATAATCCCAAAGGATTTGGGTGTTTTCTGTGGGCTCCTCCAAGAAGTCTGCATTCCCGTCATAGGGAGTGTAGTTTCTTTGGATAAAGTCTCTGACATTCACATCCTCTACCCAGTGACCTTCTGTAAAACCATTCCATTCGTTTCTCATATAGACCTCCATCCGGAAGACAAGCTTCCTGAAAAAAGAAAAAATATTTTTTTATTACTCCTTACATTTCAAAGTATATATCGAATGAATATTGTATACAATAAGAATTATTATTGTTTTTAAATTAGTGCAGACTAACTACTTTGGGAAATATATTGCTATAACATAAAAAATATGAACAAAATAATAAGTTCAAACAAGATATAACAGAAAATGAAAATAAAATAATAGAATTACAATGATTTTAGAAGAAAACAATAGAATTTAATGGTTATAACATAGGAATAATTATCAATTATTTCTTGGGGCTTAAAGAAGAATAGATACAGAAAAATGTCGGAAGAAAAGAATAATGGAGGATAATTTTTTTGTTTTGAGAAGCGAATAAAAAAGGCTACAAGAAAGGTGCTGTAAAAAATCAAAATGATAAGAGAATTTTCGGCAATATAGGTCTGAATATGGGGTAGTCTGAGCCCGTGGGTACTTGCGAAAAACAAGAGAAACGCAGTTTTTCGCTTAGTATCCCATACGAGGCGAAGCTAGCGAGAGCGTGCCCCAATTCAGGCCTATATTGCTTAGAAAATTTATTTAATTTTTACAGCCGTTCTGAAAACATCATTATTTTAGTTGAAGCTTTACTTTCTCTTTGGATTTTTCGGAAACCAGCCCTTTTCCACTCTTTTTTCCTGCTCGTATAATTCATGGATGCTCCAAAAGCAGGAGA
>CAUUJL010000129.1:0-4557 GCA_963545375.1 uncultured Oribacterium sp. | reverse complement strand
TTTAGTCCTGTTCTTCGGCAATATATTCTAAATATTCTTCCTCGGTGGCGAAACGCATGATTTGCGTACCGACCTTTGCAACATAGCTATAATTTTCGTAATACATAAGGAACCTCCTGATATTATGAATGAAAAAGGAATGAAGGGGTAAAGAAAGAGGAAACTTCGAAGGGAGTTTCTTTTTTCTTTTAAAGATGTTCTCGGAATGCTTTAGACATCTTGTTTGTATGGATGTATTATGACATTTCAATAGGGTGATAAAACGGACTTAATAACAGCAAATGCTGATTAGTTTCTATGGAGATGAAAGAGATAAGAAATGACTTTTTGGAGAGTCGGAAAGTATTCCGGGACTGGCTGAATTTTTTTGAAAAGGAGGACGGAAATTCGAAAGAAATTCATTATATAAATTTCCGGCTTCGCCGATAAATAATCTAGCGATGGTTATTTTACCTATCTACAAATAGAAGAGGAAGGAAAAAAATGGCAATTCATATTCAAGATTTTGCAGGAAAAGAGCAATTTCAATCCATTTTATGCAATTGGGCTAAAGGAACAGGATTGGAAGCAATGGTACAGTCAGTAGACGGAAAAACCGTATACTATGCTGACGGTGAGGAGAGAGAGCCAGGGAAGGCAGACGCTTTAGATCGCAGATCCCAAGAATTTGGCTCTTCTTCTATTCAGTGTGAACTCCAGTATGATGGAGAAAAAGTGGCAAGCCTTTATCTGAAAGAGGATAAGGACGGAGACAGAGATAGACAGGAGGCTGCATTAAAGCTTCTTTGCCTCACTCTCGAAGAGTTCGTAAAGGCAGAAAACAGCGTTGGACGTTTTGAGGAATTTGCAAGCCGTCTTTCCGCAGGAATTACCGAAACCCAGAGTTTGGTAAAGGAAATCAGAAAGAGCACCAACGATTTAAAGAGCATTCAGAGCAGACAGAAGATTCTTGCTTTAAATGCAAATATCGAGGCGGCAAGAGCCGGAGAACACGGCAAGGGCTTCGGTGTGGTAGCAGATGAGGTTGGAAGACTTTCCGACTCCAGCTCCGCAGTAAATGAGAAGATTTCTTCTGTAGTTAAGAGAATTGCTGAAGTTGTCAGCAGCTTAAGCGGAGAAGAATTAGAAGAGCAGGCGTAAGGCCTAAGGGAAATACCATCAAAAAAAGAATAGTGAAGCGTTTTTTCTTCGAAGGATAGGGAAGAAGGAATAGCTTACAAAACAAAATGTGAAAAAGAAGCGAGGGAAACTTCGCTTCTTTTTTTAGTGCTTAACGAGTATCGCTCGCGTAGTGTGCGATATCTCGTTGTTTTTTTCTGCATGTTTTCTGTGCAAAAACAGGAGAGATTTTTATGCAGTAGTGACAAATTGTAGCTTTAAGCATCCCTTGCATGGCTCTGGCTTCATTATTTAGCACTTGTACACAATCTAAAAATATTTCTGGTTATATGGTATAAAATAAAAATCTTTCTGCTTTTTATGTTTGTACAATAGTGCTATAATCGCCAATTATTGAAAACAAAATATCAGCCATTGGAAGGGACGAAAGGAAGGTTCAGCATGGAAATGACAGTGGAACGATTAAAGGAAAGAGTGAAAGCCGGTAGAGGTCTGGTACCTGCTCACAAGGTAATCAAGGGCGGCCAGCTGGTTAATGTAATGTCTGCGGAAATCTATCCGGCGGATATAGCCATCTATAATGAGATGATTGCGGCGGTGGGGGATGTGAGTGCCTACATTGGAAAGGACACGGAAATCATTGATGCTAAGGGACGCTTTCTTGTTCCCGGCATGATTGACGGTCATATCCATAGCGAGTGCAGTAAGTTAAGCATTACCAGCTATGCCAAGGCTGTTGTACCAAGGGGAACCACCAGCATGGTTTCCGGTCTGGATGAGTATATTTCGGTTTCCGGTTTGGAGGGTCTGCGGGAAGTGCTGGAGGAAATGAAGAAGAGCCCTCTTAAGGTTTTTTGGGGAGCTCCCTTTAAGACTCCTTACACCATTCCGGAATCTACGGTGACTTATAATTTTACAAAGGATACCCACAAGGAAGTACAGAAGTGGGAGGAGTGTTACGGGGTATGGGAAACCGTTCGTGAGTTTGTGCAGGAAGAGGATGAGGATACTTTAGGCGCCATCGCAACAGCCTACAATAATCGTCTTCCTGTTTTTGGTTGTGCTCCTATGGCTCGAGGCAATGATTTAAACGGCTATCTCTGCGGAGGAGTTCGGCTGGACCACGAAAGCTATGATCATGAGGAAGTGGTGGAGAAGATGCGTAAGGGCATGCATATGCTGATTCGTGAGTCCTCCGTAACCCATTTCCTTGCGGAAAATATCAAGGCGGTTACAGAGGTAAATCCCTATTTTGCCAGAAGAGTCAGCTTCTGTACGGATGATGTTACGGCTACGGATGTTTTAAATAAAGGACATTTGGATAATGTGGTAAGATTGGCTATGAAGGCCGGAGTTGCGCCTATAACTGCCATTCAGATGGCGACTATCAATAGTGCGGAGGCTTATCGAATCGACCATCTGGTAGGCTCCATTTGCCCGGGAAGAATTGCGGATATTCTTTTTGTGGATTCCTTGGAGAACTTTAATATCGAGGAAGTCATGACGAATGGAAAAATGGTGGCAAAGAACCATAAGTTAAGCTATGAGCTGAAGGCTCCGGAGAGAAGCCCGATTTTGAAGGGTAAATTAAAGTGTAAAATGACCGGGAAAGAAGACTTTGAATATAAGGCACCGGTAGAGTCCGGTAAAGTAAAGGTTCTGTCCATGGATGTGAAGGGCCCCTTTGTTCGAAAGAGAAGAGATGTGGTACTGGAGGTTAAGGAAGGCATCGTTCAGCCGGATACGGTACAGGATGTGCTTATGGTATCGGTTCTGGAACGTTTTGGGAAAAATGGCAACAAAGCCCTTGCCTTTGCTTCAGGCTGGAAACTAAAGAAAGGTGCTATGGCTTCCTCTGCGGCTCCCGATGACAATAATCTTGTGGTTATGGGGGCAAATGCCGAGGATATGTCTATTGCAGCAAACTACTTAATTGAGCAGGGAGGCGGACAGGTAGTGGTTTGTGATGGAGAAATCAAGGAGTTTCTTCCGCTCCCTGTGGGCGGAATCGTAACTGACCTTGAACCGGAGGAAGTGGCAGCCCGTGAAAAGCGCATTGATCAGGCGGCAAGAGACTTAGGCTCAGACTTGCCGGATCCCATGATGTATATGTTCTTCCTGCCTATTACAGCGATTCCGGATTATGCCATAACAGATGCGGGACCTGTAGATTATGTCAATCTAAAATGCTTTGATCCTATTTTGGAGGTGCTGAAATAGCCGGATAGATATGCTTGGAAAGGTTGGAAGTATGAAAAAACAACGCCTAAAGAATTTGATTGATGTTGCTGCCGGAAGAATCCCGGCGGATCTTTTGATTAAAAACTGTAAGATTATCAATGTTTTTTCCGGAGAAATCACGGAAGGAAATATAGCGATTACGGAGGGCATGATTGCAGGAGTAGGGGACTATGAAGCTAAGGAAGTGGCGGATGGAGCAGGAGCTTATGCGGCACCGGGCTTTATCGACAGCCATATCCATGTAGAGTCATCCTACCTTTCTCCGGAAGAGCTGGGAAGATTGCTGGTTCCTCATGGGGGAACCACCATTATCGCAGATCCCCATGAGATTGTGAATGTGTGCGGCCTCACCGGTCTGCAATACATGATTGATGCAGCCAAGAATACAAAGCTGGATATCCGGTATATGCTTCCTTCCTGTGTTCCGGCTACAGTGTTTGAGCATTCCGGTGCAGTGATTGATGCGGAAAAAATGCGGGAGTTCATTGACTCCGAGGACATTCTGGGTATCGGAGAATTTATGGATTTTCCGGGCGTGATAGCGGCTGCGGATGGAGACCTGGATAAGCTGATGCTCTCTAAGGAAACAGGGAAGCCTGTGGACGGTCATGCCCCCGGCGTTTCGGGAAAGGCTCTGAATGCTTATGCGGCAACGAGAATTGTGGCTGACCATGAATGTGCTTCCGTAGAGGATATGCAGAATAAGATTGCCTGCGGTATGTATGTGATGCTGCGGGACGGTTCTGCCTGCAAGGACTTGGAAAGGCTGGTAAAAGGTGTTACAGCACAGAATGCGAGACGTTGCATTCTGTGTTCCGATGATAGACAGCCTAAGACGATTTTACATGAGGGACATCTGGACAATCACCTTCGGATGTGCGTGGAAGCCGGGATTGATGCTGTGGAAGCCATCCGGATGGCCACCATCAATGCCTGTGAATGTTTCGGAATCAAAGATAGAGGTGCCATTGCTCCCGGTTATAGAGCGGATATTGTACTTTTTGATAATCTTAAGGATTTTCGTGTACAAAAGGTTTGGATTAAGGGTGAGCTTTGCGCGGAGCATGGTAAGTACCTGCCGGAACTGAAGAAGCATTCTATTGATACTGTAAAAGGTAGTGTGCACCTTGCCGACTTCTCCAAGGAGAAGCTGAAGTTGAAGCTGAAGAGCAATAAGGTAAATCTTATTCAGGTTCT
>CAUUJL010000128.1:0-4607 GCA_963545375.1 uncultured Oribacterium sp. | reverse complement strand
TGGCAAAAGTAAAGAAGAAAATCCCTGCCCAAAGCCTCACAGCCGTGCTATACTGGAGAAGTCAGAATACAAGAAGGAGCGTAAAGCAATGACTCTTACAAAAATGGAATGTCCCAACTGTCACGGTACCTTGCATATTCCGGAGGGAATGAAGGAAGGCTTCGTGACCTGTGAATATTGTAAAACCAAGGTCTACATCGAGCCTAGCAAGCCGAATATCACCCAGAACATTCATATTGATAATGTCAATGTGGGACAGCAAAGAAGTGCTCCTCCGGCAAGGCAGGAACTCAATGCCGTACAGACGCTTGTCCTCATGGGTACAATACTATCTGCCATCTTAATACTTTTCGTCAGCAACACATTTCGTGCGCCTCATAAAAGCGTAAGTCTGACTACGGCGAAGTTTCGAACTGTGCCGGAGGATGAAACCGTAAAAAGCTTCGTAGAAGCAGCCTTCGGAAAGAGCTTGAAGGATATTACAAGGGAGGATTACAACTCTCTTACTTTCCTGTCCATTCATAAAGTCAACAAGGCCGGTTCCGACCAAACAGAGAAGTGGCAGTTTGACTATGCAAAGTCTATGAATGAGGACGGAACGGCCAAGGATCCGGAAACGCTTTATTTTCCTATCACAGATACCATCGATGAAGCGGATATGCAGGTTTTTACAGGCCTGATTAAGCTCTCCCTGGGTTATCAGATACACTTCGACTATAGTGCCAACTCCGATGCGAATACCCTGAAGAGTCTGACCAATCTCCGCTATTTTTCCGGAGAATATGAGGATTTCCGAACTCTCGCGAAGCTTTTCGCGAATCCCGAACAGATTCTTGGACTCTACAACATTACTCTGGACGATGATGCTACCGGTGGTTCCTACTCCGGCGAGGATGCAGAAGGGGAAGACCAGGACGCGCCCTTTAAAGCATTTTCTTCTCTGGAAGAGCTCACCCTTCATATCGATGATGACTATACGAAGGGGCTTCTGTTCCTTCGAAACTTTCCGAAGCTCAAGACGCTTGCTCTGGAGCTTAATGCGGACAAACGATCCATGGATCTTTCTCCCCTTTCCTCTTTAAGCAGCCTAAACAGTCTGGATCTCTTGGGAACAGGAGATAGTTCCGTGGAAAATGTTGCCGTACTTTCCGGCATGCCCCAGCTGGAGCGGCTTTCCTTACGGAATTTAAAGGATGTAAAGGACTTGAACTTCGTGCAAAACATGCCGAAATTAAAATCCCTAAGTTTAGTAGACCTTTCAATTTTGAATCTGGACGGTTTATCCGGGCATCTTTCCCTAAACAGTCTCTCTATTGACTGCTCTTCCCTGGAAAATGTTAATGCCCTCAGCACCCTCAGTTCTTTACAGACGCTTTCCTTCGGGTATCACACGTATCAGCTTCCTGATTTACACGGCTTAAGCGCCTTGGAAAATGTGAACTGCTATTCCATGGATCGAGATTCCATTGCCCACATGCCTTCCATAAAGACGCTGACAATCCATAATTACAGTATCGAATACAGTGCGGATTTTCTGCAGGGAATGAATGCATTAACGAATTTGACCATTGTGGGAAATGGCATTATCGGTGCAGTGCAGCCGGACTTGGGACCTATCCTTCGGACACTTCCTGCCCTTACACATCTGGAATTCCAGGATTCGCCCTTTGATAAATTTACGGATTATACCCAAACTTTTACAAATAACGGAGCCAAAGAGCTTATTTTCTCTCCGAACAAAAGTCGCTCATCCAGTGACTATCCTGTTCTTCCCGTTTCTCTAAGCCACATGGAGGACGACAACACGGTAGAGAGCCTGACCCTCACAAATACAACACTCAAGAATTTGGATGATGAATCGGAAGATTTTTCCACTAATGCAAAGTCTTTCCTCTCCCATTACAAGGCCTTAAAGAGTCTGAATATCAGTGACAATAAACTGCAAAGCCTGGATTGCCTGGAAGGTCTGACTACCCTGGAGGAGGTGAATTTCTCGAATAACTATATCTCCGACATTTCCGTTCTTCGGAATCTTCCAAACCTAAAGAAGGTGAAAATGAGCGGAAACCCCATCGTAAATGTGGAGCTGCTGCCGGATGGTGTGGAAGTAATGAGATAAATTATTTGTCATGATAATGTGAACCGCACTGCATAATTTCTATATTCTTTTCCGTGATACGAAATACAATTCTATTTTTTTCATCAATACGAACGCTCCAATAGCCACTGAGGTCTCCCTTCAGTGGCTCCGGTTTTCCTATACATTGATAGCCATTAATCCACCTCAATCAAATCATGTTCCTCTAATGTGCTCTTTCCTGAACGTACACTCTCGATACGTCTTTTTAGCTCCTTTATATTACTTTCACTATAAAATGGATCCACGGAAACATCAAAAGGAATTCTATGTTCTCTTCCCACCTTCTTTGCAAATATGGTAAAAGCGGCACTCATGCTGAGTCCCAGTTCTGTACATACCTGCTCCATATTCTTTTTATCTTCTGCATCCAAACGAAAATTCACATTTACCGCCTGTCCCATAGCTTCTCTATTCCTTTCTTATCGAAAAATTTGTTTTTTCTATTGTAATGCAAATGTAATGAATATTGCAATATATTTATTTCATTTTTTTCTAAGCTACTATAAACCGGTAAAATTGAATCATCATGTTTTATCCGGATGTATCTTACGTTTTAGATGATAGATTACTTTATAATTATCTCTTAAAAAATAGCAATATTGCTATAATTTAATGTATGTGGTATTCTTTTCTACAGAAGCCAAATGTGAACTTGTAAAGCAATATATGAGGAGAAAAATGAGAAAAAGAGCAAAAAAAGCATTGGCATTACTTCTGGCATTATCTTGCAGCTTTTCTACCTATGTTTCTGCAGCAACTATCGCAAATGAGACGGTACTGTCTGAAGGAATAAAGCAAAGTTTTCCGGAAGAAAAGAGTACAAGTTCTTCTGAAAACGTGATGGAAGAAAATGCACTTGAAGAAGATGCACTTGAAGAAAACGTAATGGAAAAAAATGTAGTCGAAGAAAAACATGAAGTCGAAAAAGAAATTACAGAAAGAGAGTCTGAGGCTACCGAAGAGAACGCATTTTATGCAGAAAAAGAACTTTCCGGTGTGCTTATTACGGTGCAGGCTGATTCCGGGGTATTTCCAAAGGACGCGACTTTACGAGTAAGAAAGCTCTCTAAAGTTGAGGAACAGAAGGTGGATTCCGCTGTAAAAGAGAAGCTTCAGGAGAATCAGGAAAATCTTCTTCAGAGCATGATTTTTGATATCTCGGTGCTCAATCAGGAAGGAGAAGAAGTGCAGCCGGATACTGCAAAAGGGGAAGTGAAGGTTCAATTTTCCAATATTCCCTTTTTACAGGAAGATGCGGAAAAACAGATTTCCGTGTTTCATCTGGATAGTGTTGATGCAACTGCAGAGAAGTTAGAGACAGAAAAAATAGAGGAGAAAGAAAATGCAGTAGAAGTATCGGCGGAGCATTTCTCTTTATTTGCTGTTTCTTTGGTTAAAAAAGAAAATACTTTTTCGGATACGGTAGCGGTGGAGTTAGGAGACACAATCAGTCTTTATAAACTGCTTAGGCAGGATGTTTTGCGTTGTGAAGCGATGAAAGAGACGGATCCCGCTGCTGTTCGTCTAAAGCATGACGGAGATGGGCAGGTCGCCATTGAGGCCTTGCACGAAGGAACAGCCAGATTGCTTATAACCATAAAAGATGACCTGGGGGAGAAAAAAAAAGAATACCGGATTATCGTACAGAAAGCATCTCTTAGTGGAAGAGCAGGGAAGGAGATTGAATATAGTTTAACAGGCCCCGAAAATGATATGACTCTGACACTACGGGGAAGAGGGGAAACGGATGCATTTGAACTGGCTCCCTGGGAGCCCTATAGGAATAAGATTCGGAGAGTCATTATAGAAGAAGGGATAGAAAAGTTGCATGTGGAGATGGAAGCCTTTGGCAGCATGGAACATCTGGAGACGGTGAGCCTTCCTTCTACCCTGAAGGAAATACCGGACCATGCCTTTTATCATTCAGAAAACTTAGGAGATGTCACCATTCCTGCTTCCGTACGGAGGATTGGAGAGAAGGCATTCTACAAGTCTAAAGGAAATGGAAAGAAAAATGCGATTATCAATCATTCTCCGGTATTTATGAGTGAAAAAGGAAGCATGCAGTATAATCCCGCGTTTACTTCCGTACAGCAAACTGCCGGGGAAGAAGAACAGGAAGTAAAAAAGTGGAATATTTCCATGAAAAAGGTGAATTTTTATACACTTCCGGAAATCAACAAATGTTTCTTTGAGCTGGAGACGGAAGGGAATGAATATGCAAACTTTTATCTGTATACGACAGAAGATCCAAGTGAAGTAGTTACCATAAAGAATTTTACCGATAACAGCGGAAGTTTCAATAGAGACCTGAGACTGATCTTTTTTTCAAGCGGAAACGGATGGCGGCTTCCCGGAACAAATAAGAAATTTACTTCTTATCTATTTGATTTTAGGAATACAGACCTATTTTCCTTTTTACCGGGGCACACCTACTATTGTACATTTTTAATGAATCCGGGAGGCA
>CAUUJL010000127.1:0-4768 GCA_963545375.1 uncultured Oribacterium sp. | reverse complement strand
GAGTTATAGGACAAAACGTGTTGATGGCTAATCCCAATCAACGAATGTTTCATTCACCTTATGGAGATCACTCCATACAATAGCATCACCCCAAATGGAAAGGCTTTTTTCTAACCTCTGCTTCTCATTCATTTTTTTATAAAGCCTCGCGATGCTTTTATCAGTTGGCATTATATTCAATATTTCAGACGAAGAAAGCGGCTCTGGAGTGTGCATATAGCACCACCAGAAGACCGCTTTTATTCTTCTTTCTATTGATAACCCTCTATGATTCCTTAGCATTTCCCTAAGACGCGAATTAATACCACCTTCTATTCTATTATTCGTTGATGGTGTAAAAAAACTGGCAGTTAATTCAGCATCTAGATATGTAAATAGAGTATTCTCTCGAATGAGTCTTAGTAAGGATCTTTCTGCCTTTAGGACTCTTTCATGCGTTGGTCTTTTATTCCCATACTCATCTATAGTCATTGCACTAAGAAATTCCTGATATTTCTTAACCCAGTCTGCAAAGCGTTTTACCCAGTTTTCACCTTCATTTTTATTTTTTACTTTTAAGAGATCTTTAGCCAGCGAATAAAGCTCTATACCCGCCATAGTATTTGGCCTTGAAGTTGTATAACGCTTTACTTGGCAAAACACATGAAATATACACCTTTGATGCTTGGCGTTAGGCCATATTTGCTTTAGTGCCTTTCCAAAGCCGGTTCCCCCGTCTGAAACAACCATTCTCGGTTCCGCTATCCGCTTCATAAGAGCTATCCAGGCACCCGCATGTTCATATCTGCAGAGATACCATCCCAGTACATTTTTTGCATCACAGCAAATGAGTATACATGCCTTTCGCCCAAGATATATACCATCCAAAAATAAGACATCCCCGGAGCTTTCTATCTTAGGTGGCATTGCCCATATATCCCAAAATTTAGTAGTTTTTCTTCTGAAACTTCTTCCTTCTCCAGGCATAGTGGATTGTGCATCTTTGCCGAATAGCCACTCTAAAAAGCTCTTCAATTCCTTTGAGTTATTATCAATCTTATGCGTGAAAGAACTCTTACATGCTTTGCATAACCACCTTTGAGAGCCGGCATTGGTTTTTCCTGATTTAACACATTTCTTTCCGCAAATAGGGCAATTTATTTGATTCATTTCATCTTCCTCCAAGGAGTATGTTTTCAAGGAAGATTAAACTCTCATAACTCGTTACTGCACAAGGACTTACAGCATTTTTATCAACACGTATTGTCCACCCTCAAAGTTATTTTGAAAAAGATTGAACCGCCCTACAGCCTTTATTTATCTAGCTGTAGAGCGGTTTCCATCAACACGTTTTGTCCTATAACCCTGATTTGTATAAAGCACGACTTTTTGCACAAAAAAATCGCCGCAGCCCTTCCGGATAAACCGGTAAGCTACGGCGATATGAAGACTGATACTCTGTTACTCTAATAATCTGTAGATCTAAAGATGAAATCCTGTCACACAAAAGTCGAAACGGATTACAGCGTTCCTCTCTTCTTCGTATTCTTTACAACATTGAAAAGAGCAAGAAGTGCCAGTACGTTCGGAATAACCATCAACGCATTAAAGAAGTCGGACATATCCCAAACCAGATTTACCTTCAAAGTTGTTCCAACGATAATGCAGATTACCACGATGGCAGAATAAAATTGTACCGCCTCTTTACCGAAAAGATACTGAATATTGACCGCACCGAAGAAGTGCCAGCCCAGTACAGTAGAAAAGGCAAAGAAGAAGAGACAGAAGGCAACGAAGAAATGGCCGAAGTTACCGAAACCGGACACAAAAGCCTGCTGTGTCAGACGAATTCCCGTGAAAGCCTCTCCCGTTGTCGGATCAACGGTTCCCAGAATTCCGCTTGTCAGAATAACGAATACGGTCAGATTCAAAACAACAAAGGTATCGATAAAGACGGAAACCATCGCACAAAGTCCCTGTGCATCCGGGCACTCCGCTTTAGCTCTTGCATGCGCATGAGGCGTAGAACCCATACCGGCTTCGTTAGAGAAAAGACCTCTTGCAACACCGTAACGGATAGCCTGACGAATCGTGATGCCGATTGCAGCACCCTTTACTGCCTGCGGATTAAAGGCACCGACGAAGATGGCAGTGATTGCTCCGGGAAGTGCTGTAATATGCATTACGATAAAAATCAAAGCGCCTAAGATATAAATTCCTGCCATGAGCGGTACAACTTTCTCGAGAACCGCTGCAAGTCTCTTTGTGCCGCCGAAGAAAATGAAGGCTGCAATAACAGCTACGAATACACCAATAGCCACACTCGGAACATTGACATTCATTACGGCAAATACTTCTTTAAAGGCAGCGCCGATGGAATTCGACTGTACCATGTTGCCCATAAAGCCCAGCGCCAGAATAATAAAGATGGCAAAAAGTGTAGCCAGAACCTTTCCTACCGTACCTTTGAAGGCAGCCTTGATATAGTAAACCGGTCCTCCGGTTACCTGCCCGTTCTTCTCTTCTTTGTAGGTCTGGGCAAGAACCGCTTCACCATAGATGGTCGCCATACCGAAAAAGGCGGAAACCCACATCCAGAAAATCGCGCCCGGTCCGCCGCTGACAATCGCAGTTGCCGCGCCTGCCAAGTTACCGGTACCGACCTGTGCCGCAATGGCTGTTGCAATAGCCTGGAAGGGAGACATCTCTCCTGTATCATGCTTCTCTCCGTTCAGGTTGAAATGCCCGAAAACCAGTTTGAATCCTTCTCCAAATCGACGAAGCTGGATAAACTTCAAGCGAAAGGTGTAGTAGATTCCGGTGCCGCACAAAAGGAAAATCAGCAAAAAGCCCCATAAAAAGTTATTCCCTTTGTTAATGATTGCATTTAATGCATCCATAGTTCAATTCCCTCCTTCATTTTCTACCTTTTTTAGGTATTGTTAATATTTTATCCAAAAAACAAGGCTATATCAACAAAAAGGAAGCATTTATAGAAATAAACTATGGCAAATTTTTATAAAAACAATGGTGCCATAAAAAACTAAATACGATGAAAAAAAGCAGTTTCTTTTAAGTAAGCGGATAATTTCTCCCCCAAGCAGTTCTGTGCGCTTCCCAGAATATGCACGCCGTCCGGAAAATGCGGTAGCGGGAGACTCCCTGCATCAAAAGAGGATATGCCCATGTCGGTACAAGCCACTGTCAAAGCCGCATTGAAACTTCCATCCAGCGTCGTAAAAGCTTCATAGGATCGGTCCCCCCGAAAATCCAAAGTAGGCGGGCAGATATAAAGAATATGATTTTTTTGAAACGGAATCCCTTCCTTCTCGAAATCTTGAAAAAACTCCCGTAAATGCGCTACTACGCGAGAACTATCCGGGCGCCCGAAGCTTAAATAATCATTTACCCCGAGGAAAAGGATAAGGAAGTCTTCTTTTGTCATACCGACACACGCTTCCTTGAAATCCGCCCATTCAAAAGGAAGATAGGGTATCGTTCGCCCTACCTTGGAAAAAACAGAAATCTGCACTTCCGGAAACGCTTTCTCCAGAACCGAAGTATAGCGTTCCTCCTTCGGGAGTCTCCTGTCCTCATGCCCTTCATTCGGAAGATAGGCATAGGTTAAAGAGTCCCCGTAAATCAGACATTTACATGATTTATCGTTTTGCATAGCCTTGTCCTCTAAACTTCCTTATAGAGTTCCGTTCCGGCCACTCTTTCCGACTCTCCCGCAACCTTCTTCGTGTACTTCACCTTGTCGAAATACTGAATCATCGCCTTGGCACACTTTCTGCTGCTCTCAAACTGCTCTTTCAAAAGGGAAATACCGAGTACTTCATTTTCCTTAAAATAGCTGCGAAGAAATGCAATGCCCTTCTCCAGATTCTCTTTCAAGATGAGAAGTTCCGGATCTTCCCCCACCTTTACAACTTTCTCTTCCACTACAAGATTCTGTAGGATATCCAGGAAGTCTTCTTCCTTTGTTTTATGCCGATCCAGTTCTTCTACACGGGGAAGCATAAAAGCGGCAGCCTCTAAATCCTGCAATATATTTTTCTCTATTTTCCGATACGTCTCATCCTTAAATTCGCCTCTATCCGTAAGCAGCAGATACTCTCCTGAAAGGCTGATTCCATTAAAGTACGGAAGACAGGCATCGAAGAGATTCTGCTTACTGCTCTTCAATACTTTCTCACGAACCTCCGCCTTCGGCATACCGAGACGATAGGGATGCTTCTTGTAAAAAGCTTCCAGAAGATGCCCGATTTCCGTAGAAAGAATATAGGCATTTTCCCGGTGAAGAAAATAGCGTTCTTTTTGCAGATCTACCGGATAGACCCGTCCCTCCTCCACGAGCGTAGAGAGTGCCGGCGTAATTTCTTCTACCGAGTGAGAGAGGCGTTTCGCCAGTGTCTGTACCGTGTACAAGCTGTTCAGCTCTTCCTGAATGACCGTTTCCAGTACATCGGAAAGGGAACCGTCCTCCTTACTGAGAAGTTCCTGTATTGCCTCATCGGAAAAACGTTTCTTCTTCCGTGCATTGGGTTCCAACACAATGCCGCCTCCAATGGTTTCCACCGGACTGTAAAAGCGGAGAATAAAGCGGTCGCCCCGCTTAAATACCATCTCTTCTTCCAGGATAAACTCACAAAGTCCCTCTTCCCCCGGGGCAATCTCTTCTTTATCCAGAAGAACCGCGCGGCAGAGAACTTCTTTGGTGCCGGAGAGAAAGTGGAGTCTTTCTCTGTTTTTCAGACTCCTTTTACTGTAACGAAGCATGGTCACC
>CAUUJL010000126.1:0-4858 GCA_963545375.1 uncultured Oribacterium sp. | reverse complement strand
AAATAGTCAAGAGCTCATTTTAGATTTTAGGTACTTGTACCACTTTTCTAAAATGGAACATATTCTTTTCCTTTATAGTCCAATCATTTCTTTTCTGATTTCTTTCGGAAAACGTCGTATTACGAAGGATATAAAGAGTACGCTTTCCAAAACAATCGTCAGAGTGCCAAGGGCTATAACCACCGGAACATCGGACTGGAAAATAAGGGAACCGCAAAGACCCAATAGATAAACAAGCACAAATGGAATCATCAGTATTTTATCTAATTTGTGGCTCTTTTTATTTAAATGCGCACTGTTAAACACACCAAGATAAAAAAGGAATAAGCCCAGGAACATCATAATCACTCTGGAAACACCCATAGCTTCATTGGCATAATCCAAGTCAATCGTACAAAGATTTAGTCCGAACCACACAAAATAATGATTGTAAATCAGTCCTGCCCCGCTTTGGCAGGGAAGCTCCTCATTAATAGCGTGGTCAAATTCCGCAATATAAAACAGAAACAATGCCACCACCTGAAATAGAATGAAAACAGAATAAATGGAGAATTTCTCTATTTCGAAGAAATCCGCTGCGGCTATCAGCATTTCCCCAAGGGTAATAATCGTCAGGAGTGTTAATCTTTCTATAAGGTGTGGCAGATTAATGGGTACTCTAGCCATATCTTTTCGAAAGAAGCCGGTACCCAAAATACTTAAAATAAAGCCAAAACCGGTTAATAAGATGCGTCCGATTCCGGACAAAAACAAGCTTACTATAATACCAATCATGCGTACAAAAAGAAGCTGAAGAAAATCCCGAATCAGTTTTCGGTCCATTTCACTATTCTTGTTTTGCACATAAGCGTAGATATATTGCAGAAATTGTATGACAGCAATCCATAGAAGCGCCAGTGTAAAGGCTGTCCAGCTTTCCTCCATATCGGAACTGACATTTGCTGCCATAAAGACTAAAGCAGGCATTTGGAAAACCGTCATAATGATGATATGCCATAGATTATGTTTTCCATAGCGATTCATATACACGGTCTGCACATTCCATACATTGATGAAACAAACAAAAACAACGGTATAAATAATAATCTCTTTTAAGCTAAAGATTCCCTTATTCAGACTTTCTAAGACATGGGTAATCTTAGAAATCCCAAAGACAAAAACCAAATCGTAAAACAGCTCGGTAAGATTAACCTTCTTCGCTTCTTCTATTATTTTCTCTCCCATACCGCCCTCATATTTCCTTACTTTTGCTATCTGCTTTCATAAACAGAGTTTCTCATAGAGACTTGTATATCTACAGAAAAGCAGACTGTATTATAGCATGCTTCATTTTCCTTTTTCATCCTTTTTATTCCTAAGACACAGCATAAATCAACGCCAAAAATGCTATAATGAAAGACAAAAGCAGGGAGGTTTCTATTTATGCATGAATTGACACGACTAATCCAAAAAGATATGGTTCCGGCACTGGGCGTGACGGAGCCCGGGGCGATTGCTTTTTGTGTTGCAAAAGCTAAATCCTACGCCAAAGGAGATCTCCTTCATCTAAATGTCTCTATGAACAGCGGCATGTATAAAAATGCCTTCACCTGCGGTATTCCCAATTCCAAAGAAGTGGGAAATGTTTTTGCCGCAGCCCTTGGATACGTTGCCGGGAATCCTGACAAGGGCCTGGAGTCTCTGGCAAATGTTACGCCCGGGGACAATGTCTGTGCGCAAAGGCTTATTGATGAGGGGAAAATTACAGTGGCGCTTAGCGGAATTACCAGCCGTATTTTTATTGAGGCAAGTCTGGAAACAACGGAAAGCAAGGTTATTCTTACGATTCGTGACACACCTACCAATATCACGAAGATTATAGTCAATGGAGAGACCCTACTGGAGACGGAAGAAAAAGAGGAGGCTGATTACTCGAAGAGAAAGGAAACGGCAGATGCGCATGGGGCGATAGATGGACAGGAAACCGGCATTACAGAATCGGACAAGGCAGCAGAAGGATGCGGCATTACAAAATCGGACAAGGCTACAGAAGGATGCGGCACCGCAAAAATTCATTCCATCCATAGATATACTCTGGCAGAGCTCGTGGACTATGTAAATACAGTTCCCTTGGAAGAAATCGAATTCGTAAAGGATGCTTATAAAGTGAATCTGGCGCTTTTTGAAGAGGCTCTAAGGAATCCCCGCACCACTTTTGCAAGACAGCTACTGGCTATGAATGGAGGGCAGGTTATCTCTTTGGACGAGCAAATGACCGCCTCCCTTCTTTGCAATGCCACAATCGAAGCCCGTGTCATTGGTTTGGACAAGCCCGCTATGAGTATTACCGGCTCCGGCGCCCACGGTATCATTGCCACCATGCCCCTGTACGGCGTTTATAAGATTCATGGCTTAAGGGAGGAAATGCTCTACCGGGCCACGATGCTGAGCTATCTCATCTGCACCTATATCAAAGAATACTCCGGAAGACTCTCCGCCTTCTGCGGATGTGCCATTGCGGCAGGTACCGGTATGGCCTGCGCTTTAACTTATTTGAAGGGTGGCTCTGTGGAGCAAATGGAGTATACCCTCAACAACATGGCCTCCTCCATCACCGGGATGATCTGCGACGGGGGAAACCAGGGTTGTACCATGAAGGGGGTAGCGGCCTGTGATGCGGCCTTTCGCTCCATGGCATTTGCCCTGCAGGGCGTTCACATTGATAAGGTACACGGCATTAACGGAAAAACGCCGGAAGACACCATGCGCAATATGGGCTTAATCGCCTCTCCCGGCATGGTGGGGACGGAGAAAACCATTGTAGAGATTTTTGAGGAGAAGCTCAAGTTACCAATGGAACTGGAATGATACATAATATGATGCCGTATAGGTCGGAAAAGTGGCACGCTCCCGCTAACCTCGCCCTGCAACGGATACTAAGCGAAAAACTGCAGTCCCTTTGTTTTTCGCAAGTACCGGCGGGCTCAGATTGCCTCTTTTTCCGACCTATACGGCATCAATATCTTTCTGCTTCGACTTACAGCCACGCCCCGTATTTCTTGATATAGAGCTTCTTCACGGTTTCAATGGTAAAGCTATAAAGTGCAAGAATGAGAAGCAAATACGCAAAGTAATCCATCGGCATTTCCGTAAATACCGTATTCTCCAAGTTATGAAAGAGATAGGGAATGGAGATGGCTGCAAAAATTCCCAATGCCGAAGCAAGCGCCAGTCTGGAGTCGCACTTGGAATCCAGAATCGGTCGCTTCGAAGTGCGGATAAACTGCACAATCAGGATTTGGGAAATCAAGCCTTCTACAAACCAGCCTGTCTGGAAATAGTTCTGCATGGAAAGGCTGTTATAGCCTAAAAGGAACCAAAGCACCAGGAAAGTCATTACATCAAATACGGAGGAGATACCGCCCATCACATTCATAAAGGACACAAGGGATGCACTGTTCCACTTATGGGGTTTTTGAAGGAATTCTTCGTCCACATTGTCCCAGGGAATCGCAATCTGGGTAAAGTCATAAATCAGATTCTGAATCAAAATCTGCAGGGGCAGGATGGGCAAAAATGGCAAGAATATCGAAGCAATCAATACGGAGAACACATTTCCGAAGTTACCCGATAATGCCATCTTCATGTACTTTAAGATATTTCCGTAAATACGCCTTCCCTCATAGATACCGTTTAAAATGACGGTTAAGCTTTTCTCCAAGAGAATAATATCCGCACTGGCCTTGGCAACGTCTGTGGCATTGTCCACGGAAATGCCTACATCTGCATCATGAAGGCTGGGAGCATCATTTACGCCGTCTCCCATATAGCCCACCACGTGTCCGTTTTTCCTAAGGGCATCCACCACCCTCTTCTTCTGCATGGGAGAGAGACGGGCGAAAATGTCTTTTTTCTCCACAACACGGGACAGCTCTTCCTCGCTCATCTTTTCCAAGTCGGAACCTGTTACAGCATTTTGTTCTCCTACCTTCATGCCCACCAGCTTACATACGTGTTCCACCACAACGGGGGCATCTCCGGAAATGACCTTGACTTGTACTCCCGCATCATACAGCCCGTGAATCGCTTCCTTGGCATCCGGCTTGGGCGGATCCAGGAAGGCGATAATGCCCAGGAAGGTCATGTCGGTTTCGTCTTCCGCATGGAAAACGGCGGTGTCACCCGCATTTTTCCTTTTTGCCGCAACGCCGATGACATGCATTCCCTCATGATTTAATTTCTCGGAAAGGGCATTAATCTTCTGAAGGTCTTCTTCCTGAATATCCTTATATTCCTTCTTTATCCGAATACGGCTGCAACAGGAAAGTACGGATTCCAAAGCTCCTTTGGTAATCAATACCTCATCCTGGGGTTTGGGAAGAATTTCTTCTGTTTCCTCTCCCAGATGCTCCCCACCCGGATTGGAAATCACCACACTCATTCTCCGACGCTCAAAATCGTAGGGAATTTCATCGGACTTCACATATCCCCCGGCGTATTTTTGCACATTGCTTTCCGCGCCATAGGATAGGATGGCCCGGTCAATCAGGTTTTTTACCCCTGTGGAATAGTAGGCATTCATCCACGCATAATTCAAAACCACATAGGAATCTTCGCCATTTACATTGATATATTTCTGTAAAACCACATTGTCCATGGTAAGGGTTCCGGTCTTATCGGTGCACAGCACATCGATAGCTCCTAAGTTCTGGATGGCGGACATGTTCTTTACAATGGTCTTCTTCTTTGCCAGGAACTTCGCGCCTTTGGCAAGGGTTCCGTTCACAATCATCGGTAACATTCCCGGGGTAATACCTACCGCAACGGAGATGGAAAATAAAAAGGCTTCCAGCCAGTTTTTCTTCACAAGGCCGTTAAT
>CAUUJL010000125.1:0-4907 GCA_963545375.1 uncultured Oribacterium sp. | reverse complement strand
AAATCCCAACCTTTAATATGCGCTATTTCCTGCTCAAGTAACCATTGATTTATAACTGCTTGTTTTTCCATTTTTCTCCTTTTTGCTTTTCTATTTCTTTCAATTTCTATTTCTTTATTTTCGAAGGAAAATATATTGATCTTCCGTGGAAAGTTTATCCTCAAAGTTAAAATCCAGCCCCTTAAAGCCCTTGATTTCTTCTGCGTTTTCTATCTTATTTTCTGCCAAAAAGCGCACCATCTCTCCTCTTGCCATCTTGGCATAGACGCCCTTTTGCACAAGCTTCTCCCCTGCCTTCTCATAAAAGCCACAGCTAATGTACTGAATTGGGAAAGATAATTCTTTCGGCTCATCTTGCCACTTGATTTTTTTCCTCAGGATTCTATCCTTGGGAAGATATTTCTCTATACATTTGGCATATTCTTTTGAGGCCAGATTGAGGATTAGCATTGGATTTTTGTTTTCCAAGGACTTTTCTCCCTCTTTTTGCAAACGCTCTTCCAGCTCTTCCAAAAGCAATGCTTCCCAGATATCTTTTCCCCAGAATTCATACAAATTTTTACACATTCCGATTTTTGCCTTTGCCTGCATTTCCAATCTATAGGGTACCACACCGTCCAAGGGCTTTACCACACCGTAAAATCCCGAGAGAATCCGAAGGTGACTTTGCAAATAAGAAAGCTGAGAGGCTTCCATAACGGAGGGCGCCATATACTGATACTGAATTCCCTCATAAGACAAAATCGCCGGACTACAATTCCTTTTCAAGTCCATTTTCTCTATCCGTTCACTATTTTCCCTGGCCAAATCCTCATTACAGGCCCAAAGCTCTTTTAACTCTAAAAAAGAAAGAGATTTTAAATATTGTAAAAGGCGTTCCGTCTTTCCCGACAGATTCAATCCACCTTTCAAAAATGTACTATTTTCCTCTGCTCCTGATTCCACAAAAAGAGGATAGCCTTGGTGAGGGATATCCAATTCAGATGTTTTCATTTTTTTCGCAGGAGAAATTATAATTTTCATAAAATACCTTTCCTCTAAAAACCAAGCTAACTATTCTCGAATTAAAAAATCATCCTTTTAAAACAAGCCAAAAGCTATGAAGAAATCCACATACCTTCCTTTGTCACAGTACAGGGTAAATACAGAATCTTTACCCCGGCCTGCCGGGCTTCTTCCAATGCGTCTCCAAAGGCCTTATGGGTCTCCACATTCGGATATACCATAGAAACCTTGGGCATGGCAATCACAAAAGCCAAAATAGCGATATAGCCCTCCTGTATAGCCTTCGTAAGTTCCCTTAAATGCTTTACTCCACGTTCCGTCGGGGCATCCGGGAAATAACCGATGCCGTCCCTTTCCAAGGTACATCCCTTTACTTCTAAGAGATATTTACGGATATTCCCTGATACATTGAGAATCTCCTGACGCTGCATTCTTATATTCTCGGCCCGCTGCTCCTTTCCATTTCTTTCTTCCATTTCCCCATATTTCCAAAAGGCTTCCGGAAGACTTTCATCTCTCTCCATATAAAAATCCACTCTGGAATCAGAGAATACATACTCCGGCTTCAGTTTTTGAAAAGAAAAACGACTAAGCCATTCCGCTACCACCTGATTCGGGGCCTGACTGTCGATGTTTACCAACCCCAACCCTGCCTTCTCCACTGCCACCAAATCAAAGGCAGTCTTACGATTGGGATTTCCGCTTTTCTCCAAATATACTTTAACCCCCGGTAGCAAGAGTTCCTTACAGCGCCCGGTATTTTTCACATGTACCGTTTCCGCCTTACCCTCTATCTCCACATGGGCAATAAAGCGGTTTGGACGGTCCAAAAATTTTCCTTCTACAATATTTTGATACTGCATAATTCCTCTTTGTTCTTAATCAAGCCCTTATAGCACTTTTTTTCTCTTCTCGTAACTTCATAAAATGGGAGCTTTTCCTTTTAAATCTTTTCGACTGCCTAAGACAAAGCCACATCCAAGGCCATCATTACCGTAAAGCCCAAAGCAAAAAGCAGAACGCCTATATTGCTGTGCTCCCCCTCAGACATTTCCGGAATCAACTCTTCCACTACTACATAGAGCATAGCTCCCGCCGCAAAAGATAGGAAGATTGGCATATAAGGAGCAAATATCGGTGCAAAGAAAATCATCAGTAGGGCTCCAAGGGGTTCCACCGCTCCGGATAATACACCATTCATAAAGGCTTTCCCCTTGCTTTGCCCCTTGCTATGAAGCGGCAGGGAAATAATAGCTCCCTCCGGAAAATTTTGTAAGGCAATTCCCAAGGCTAAGGCCAGGGCAGCTCCGGCAGTAATATTAACTTCTCCTGTCAAAAGTCCAGCAAACACTACCCCCACAGCCATTCCTTCCGGAATATTATGAAGGGTTACCGCAAGGAGCATCATCGTAGTCCTTTGAAAAGAACTGGGCATTCCTTCAGCCTGATCTGTATTCTGATGCAAGTGTGGGATAATCTTATCCAATGCCAATAAAAACAAGGTTCCCAGCCAAAATCCCACAAAGGCGGGAAGAAAGGCCACCTTTCCCAAATGAGCACTCTCTTCCATAGCAGGTATCAGCAAGCTCCAAATAGAAGCCGCTACCATGACGCCTGCAGCAAATCCTGTTAGCCCCTTCTGCACATTGGGATGAAAATCTCGTTTCATAATGAAAACACAGGCCGCTCCCAAGCTTGTTCCAATAAAGGGAATTAATATACCCCAAAAAACTACCATATTCATAGAAACTCCTTATACTACTCTTTATTTATCTTTCATACTCTTTATTTTGCTTTATTAATTTCATTCAATTATATTGTTTGCAATTTTATTGATTTAGTATATCTGAATCCGTGAAATATGGCAAGAAAAAATCTCTATTCCCAAGTCTTCCAAATATCCGGACAATACCCTACCGTGGCCTGCTTCCCATTTCTCACGATGGGTTGCTTTAATACCATAGGATACTCTAAGACTTTCGCAAATTTGTCTTCCTTCGCAAGATAACGAATCAGTTGATATGCTTCCCGCTCCTTTGTTTTTTCATCCAGCATCTCTTCCAAATCGCCCACAGCAGAAAGAACGGATTGTAATTCTCCCTTGCTGATTCCCTTTTCTTTCAAATCTACAGCCTGAAATTTAATCCCTCTTTCCTTAAAATAGCGTTCCGCCTTCTTTGTATCCTGGCTCTTCTTTGTTCCAAAGATCTGAATATTCATAAAGCACTCCCCAAAAAAATTCCTCTACGAAAAACACTCCTCTTTGTGATACTTCTTTCCTAATCCCCTTTTTTCGTATACAAGACTCTTAGGTAGGAGGTCTCCCCTCCTACCTTTTCTATTTCTTCCCTTTTGTACTCTTCTTCATGGAAAATCGGAAAAAAACGGTCAGCATCCGGGACTTCCATATCCACATAAGTCATATAGATTTTATTTGCAAGGGGAAGTGCTTCCTGAAATAACTCCGCTCCTCCTGCAATAAAGATTTCTTCTTGCCCCGCTCTTTCTATTGCTTCCTTTAAAGATTTTACAGTATATAAATTTTCTCCGGAGAAGACCTTTGTTTTGGATACAACGATATTTGTTCTATTTGGAAGAGGATGGCCGATTTCCTCATAAGACGTTCTGCCCATAACCACCACATGGCCGGTGGTTAGATCCTTAAACTGCCTTTGCTCTCCGGGAATCTTCCAGGGCATCTTTCCCTCTTTTCCGATGGCACCGCCTTTAGCCACAGCAACAATGATAGAAATCATTTTGAAAATCTCCTCTTAACCTTTTAAACCCTTCTACAAAGCTTTCAAATCCACTTTCTGAAATCTTTCATCAAAGCTTGACTTCTTCTTTCAGTCTTCCAAGCTTTTAAGCCCCAATTCTTCCGGAAGGAAGCGAGGGTTTACATTTTCCGAGGTGCCAAGGACGGAAGCCGCCAGTTTTGTGCCGATTTCACAGGATTCCATCAGATTCTTACCATAAGTCAGTCCCATGGCCACTCCTGCAAAAAAGGCATCTCCTGCTCCTGCGGTATCGATCACATGAACCTTTTTCGCCTTACAATGCCCAAAATGCCCATTTTGCTCCGCATAGATAGCTCCCTGACTCCCTAAAGTCATAATCATCTGGGGAAACTGTGCCTTTACCACATAGGAGGAAAGAGAGCTTGCCATTTCCTCTAAATTCATTTCCTCAAAGTCCTCGGAAAAGAGCATCCCTGCCTCCTGCTGGTTACAAACAATACAGGCAGTGGTCTTTAAAAGGTCTCTTCTTTCTAGGGCGATGGACATATTGGAAACAGCTGCATATACTTTTTTATTGTATTTCTCAGCCAATTGAAAAATCTGCTTTAAAAGCTTGGAATCCATATCAATTTCCACTATCACGCTATCACAACGGGAGAAAAGAGAATCCCCGTGCTTTGCAAGTACCTCTTCCAGTTTAGAGAGGTCCGGTCTTTGGGAAATAGAGCCCATAAGCTCCCCTTCCGTATCAAAGATTGCCAGCCAGGTTCCTAAGCCCCCTTCAATACGCTGAATATAATTGGTATTTACCTTATGCCTCTTTAATTTCTGTACTACCTCTTCTCCAATGGCATCCTTATCCACAACAGAAATAAAGGTGGGACGAAGCTCCACATTGGCAATATCCTCCACAATATTTCGGCTCACACCTCCATGAACCTTGACCACCTTTCCGGCGTTTCTTCCATCCGGCCGATACAAAGAAAAAGGATAACCCTTAATGTCCACAAAAACCGCGCCAAAAACCAAAATACCGATTCGCTCTTCCATCATTTTCCCTTTCATCCCTTTAGCACTGTATGTCTTATTCCTTATGCTTTATGCTTTATGCTTTTCGCTTTTCGCTTTTCGCTTTTCGCTTTTCGCTTTTCGCTTTATTCTACT
>CAUUJL010000124.1:0-4980 GCA_963545375.1 uncultured Oribacterium sp. | reverse complement strand
CCCAGTCGTCCGTGTTCATTTCCGCCTTAGCATTTCCGGCATCATACTTTACGTCTTCAACAGTCTGATACTCACTGCTTTGAGGAACAGGAATCCAAAGACGAACCTTCTTTCCCTTTTCGTACTTGGATAAGTCAATGGTATTGTTTACTGCCCCCTCAACTACCTTCTTTTCGGAAGCTTCTGCCTTTTCTGTCTCCTTCTCAGTGCTCTTCTCCGTTGCAGCAACAGATTCTGTACTCTTCTCTGTGCCCTTTGCACTTGTTTCTACGTTGCTTGCCGCTTTATTTCCGCAGGCAGCCATCAGCATTCCTACTGTTCCCAAGAGTAACATGACCTTTAAGCTTTTTTTCATTTTTTCCTCCTTAAGCCACTCTTTTAAACTGTAACGAGGTAGAGTATACGCCAGAGGGCTACGGGAGAGAAATTGAATTTTGCAATAAATTCTTAGTTATATTGCATAAATTTATAAATATAATCAACTGTTATTGTCTGACGCCACACTGCCAACTCGAAAAAGAGCTTGTCTTATATGACAAGCCCTTTTCCATTTTGCCTTTATTTTCCTTATGCTTTCTTCGCCAGTAAAGCGCTGATTCCTCCGGCAGCCAATGTCACAATCCCTACCGCCAAGTAAACCCATTCAAAGCTTCCACTGGTTCCGTAAATGTCCAACACTCCTTTATAAAGGGAACCTACCGTAAGAACGGCTACACCGCTTTTCCAAAGGAAGGAAGCCAGGGAAGAGAGGAATAGCTTCTTTTCTCCCTCTCCCTCCTCTGTATCCAAAGAACCATTCCAAAGACGATTTCCTGTGCAAAGGTTCAGTAGCTTTGGAAGGAAAATGAGACTTAATGGGAGTAAAAAGGCATAGCTCATAAAAGCTGAGCTGACTCCATGGGAGAAAATGCCGTAAATCTTTGCAAATACAAAGACAAAAACCGTGGTCAAAGTAATGGGAAGAAGCGATTTCCAAGATAACTGACTCGTTTTATTATCAGAAATATTCTGCCTGCCCTGCATAGTCTCCATCCTTTCTTCAGCATTGTCCTGACGACTTGCCGAATGATAATAAATAACTTGATTCTTTTCCATTTGATATCTCCTCTATACTGATTTTCATAGCATTTCCTATCTTATGAGTTCTTTCCGATATATAAGATATCGCTGACTGCTCGCTCGGAAATCTTATTTCCGTTGGTGGTGGGGTTATTAACCACCTCTCCCTGGAATACCATGGTAGAGGATCCGCCGCCATCCAGGTTATAAACATTGGTCGCCCCTAAGGACTTCATAAAGTTTGCCAACTCGTAAAGGCTTAATCCCGCACTTTCTGAGGTTCTTCCGTCGGATACCACAAAGAGATAATGATTCTTTGCTACAGTGCCGATGGCTGTTCTTGGGTTGCTGGCCATCGCCATACCTACCTCATCATTTTCGGAAACGGCTACCTCTCCGTTCTCTACCAAAACCGGTCCGAAGGAAAGAACCTGCCAAGCCTGCTTCTGAAGCAGAGAGTCTGTAGTGGTGTCGGATTCGGAAATAAAGGAAAGGCTTCCATCCTTGGAAATCACCATATCTTCTCCGTTGTTTCCCTGACTTCTATACACCACACCGTTTCGGATAACATATCCGCTCTGTCTTGCCCCATAGTAGTCTCCATTGATAGCTAAAACCGCATTGTTTTCCTCTGCCATATCGGAAGTAGTATCGGTAATGTTTCTTCCATAGGTATTCTTTGCAAATGCGGAAAGAATACTTGTTCCGTCTGTTACCTCCACATCTGCCACATAAATATTACTATCATAGGCTCTATACTGAGTTACGGTAATTTTGCTCTTGCTGTCGGAGTACGTGCCGATTACCGTTCCGGAACTTGTGCTGCTTGTACTACCAGAACTACCGGAGGAATTCGTAGTGGATTTCGTAGTGGATTTCGTTTCGGATCCGGTGCTGTTGGAACCGGTACTGCCGGAGTTTGTTGTCCCGGATTTTGTGCCGGAATTGCCGGTAGAAGCGGAATTTGAGCTATTGCCGGATTTTTTGTTTCCGCCACCGTGTCTCCCCTGTCCTCCTCGCCCCGGGCCGCCTTGACCATGTCCGCCCGGTCCGCCATTTCCGGGCCCACCGAAGCTCTGTCCATTATCGAATTCACCATTTTCGCCAAAGCTCTGATCGGAGCTGTTTTCATCGTAATTCTCGTTATTTTCACCATCCTGATGATAGCCGTCTTGATTAAATCCATTTTGCCCGGAATCATCTTGATTGAAGCCACTTTGCTCGGCGTTATTGGAACTTAAACTGTCCTGATCCTGATTATCTGCATAGGCATTTTCCACCTCAGTACTCTCCTCTTCATTTATAGACAGCCCGTTGGAATCTAAGTTCTGTCCCGACACCGTCTGCATGGGGTGGGGGATTACGAAGGTATCCAAGAGGGCATAGGAGGTAAATGAAGCCAATGCCACACCGCATATAATTCCTGCTTTTTTTCCGTTAAACTTTCTCATATTTCTATCCTTTCCTTATGCCTGTACCTGCATAATCTGCTTGTTTTTCTCTTTTACGACTTCTTCAAAAACCGCTAATTCCTCATCCTTTTTTTCAGAAAATGCCGTAGAAGCTTCTATCTTTGTTAATCCACGGGATCTCATAAGTTCTTTCTCCTTCACCGCTTCTTTCTTGCTGCTATTCTTTTCAAAAATCCATTTCTTTTGCACGAAGTAGGATAAGCAGAACAACAAACCTTCCGTTAAAATCTTCGCCAAGTAGGGATTCATTCCCAAGCTTCCTACAATTCCCGATAAGATAAAGCTGTTAATTAAGAAGATAAATGACGCCAATCCCAGATAAGAGAAGTACTCTTCCTTCTTAAAGCTCTTTAGTACGGATAGATTCCACTTAGTTCCCTTCTGTACTTTAATGTTTTCCATCCTCTTTTTGCTTTCTTCAATATCTTCCTTTCCTTCCTCTCCGGAGAACACCATGGTCTTGTTTAAGAAGAAATTTAGGTGTAGGGAAATGACTCTTGCCAGGAAATTCGATACAAACAGTCCTCCTGTAATCAGGAAGAAGAAACTGTAGAGCAGAAAATCCGACAGGAAGGATAATAAGGAGCTGGCAGAGAACTTCAAAATCTGCTTGTAAATCCGGTAAGAATCCTTCACCGTATCAAAATGGCTTTCCGCATTGTCATTGATATATACCGTTTCAATAGGCACCTCCTCCATGGGTACTCCTTCCTTTGCCAAAAACAAAAGCACATTCATTTCGTATTCATAACGCTCTCCGGGAATCGTCAGCATTTCCGGAATCATCTTGCCGGAAAATGCCCGCATCCCTGTCTGGGTATCCTTCACTTCCACGCCGGTGCAAAGATTAAATACCTCCTTGGTAATGCCGTTTCCGATTCTGGAGCGAAGAGGAGAATCCTTGGACTGGGTTCTGCTGCCAAGAATCAGAGTATCTTTTTTCTCCTCTGCTACAGAAAGTAGATTGAGGGCGTCCTTCAGCAAATGCTGTCCGTCCGCGTCCAAGGTGATAATAGTGAAATCTCCTTGCAGTCCCGCATTTTCCTTCTGCAAATATTCCAGTCCCGCCTTTAACGCGGCACCCTTTCCTCTATTTTCCGGGAAGGACAGCACTCTGGCCTCCGTTTCCCTTTCTATCTTATGGAAGAGAGACAAATACGCCTCTCCCGAGCCGTCATTTACAATCAGGCAATCCATTCCATGTTCTTCAATTCCTTTTACAAATTCCAATAACTGTATATTGGGTTTATAAGCCGGTATTAAGGCAATCCTTTTTTTCATGCTTATCCCTCCTTGTCTGCTTTCGTTTCCTGAAAGGAAAGTTGGAAGCACTTGCTACCTTTCCTTTCATGGCTGGAGTATAGGAGAAAAAACTGAAATGAAGCTGAAAAAGAAGAAAAAAGCACCCAGCATCATGCCAAGTGCTCTTCTCATTCGTCGGGTAACTCACTTTAAAAAATTGTAATCAAGATATACAATCGAGTGTCTATGTCTTCAAACGGTATATTTCCACTATTTTTTATAGTAACATTAAGTCCCATGATACTAGACGAAACTACTTTATTCACATTTTCTCTTTTCTGCCTTTTCTTTAAATTTCCAAAGTACAACATGCATGATCCGAAATGAATGATTCCGTTTTCTTTACTTCAATTCTTATTCCATGTTTCAGAATTCTGTCTTTATTGACATAAAAATTATCTACAGATGATTCACCCTCGAAATATGTAATTACATTGCTGGGAATAAAAGAATTGTAACCCAAGCCTCTTAAGATACTTGGTTTATTTTTCATTTCTCCTCGCTCTTCATAGGCATTAAAATCCCCTACAACAAATGTGACCTTTTCCCTTTCTAAACCATTCTCTATCATATCCCACATTTTAGGATTTATATGCACTCCCAGTAAAATGTCATTTCCCTTTTCAATTTCTATGAGTTTATTTCCAAAACTATGAAATCTATCATATTCAATAATATTTTTTTTCGAGGCCGTCCAGTTTGTTTCTTTACTGGCTAAAGCAATCGTACATTGATTGGAATCAATTAAGAATTTAGGATAGAAAATCGTATAATCCTTTCCAAAAACATATTTGAATTTCTGAAAGATAGATCGTTCTTCCCATTTTCTATTCACCAAAATTTTATGGGGTATCTCTTGTAAAATGATCACATCCTCTTCTTTTATCTGTATTCCATCTATGAAGGTTTTAAATTCGTTTAAGTTGTTATAAAGCTCTTTTTCTTCTGAAATCACCTCACCTTGATTCTGCATACCTCGAAGTCCGTTTATATTAAAAGAAACTATTCTCATCACAACTTTTCTCCATATACTATTATCGTTTTCCACCATTATCCAGCTCATAGAGCCTGCGAACCTCTTTTTGCCTGACTAAAATCAGAACAAAACCGGCCAGTAAGGTGAACGTTCCGCCAATCGTAATGCACC
>CAUUJL010000123.1:0-5072 GCA_963545375.1 uncultured Oribacterium sp. | reverse complement strand
ATTTAATTCTTTTTCCGTCTTACAAAATGTCGGCTTCCATTCCTGAATATCAAAGGGATTCATCATAAGCTTTCTCCTTAAAAAGAAATATTCTATAAACTTCGAAATGCCCCTTATGGAGCATAAAAAAGAGACGATAATTAAAATACAAAGTTAAAAAACAAAATAGAATTGATATTTAATCAAATATTTTAATAAAAGCTTTGCGAAATGGAAAGAAGGTAATATAATAAATAAGATATTAGTAGATTTTTCATAAAATTACCAGAGAGCCTTACTAATATTTTTTAGAAAAATGTCGAAAGAATACCTAATTCAACTGTTTGTGATAAAGGTGGATTAGGGTATAGGAGAGGGAGAGCTTATGTCACTAATGCAAATGATTTTTAAAAAGCCTGAGGAAGTTTTCGGGGAAGAAGAGTCCGTCGAAAAACAACCTTTGGACTTGTTGTCTGTAAAAGGCGACAGAATAAGCACAGTGTTAGAAACAGAGAACATTGAGCTCCTCCTGGAAAAAGAGCAGGGACGAATCCGCCTTGTACAGAAAAATTCCGGAGGAGAAGAACTGAAAACTCTGATGGAATGTCCCTATGCGGAAAATGCGGATGCCCGGAAAGAACTTACGGACATGATGTCTGCGGTAAAGAAAGACATCGAAGCGGCTGTAGAGCTGGGAAGAACTTCCATTCGCATTCCGGAAAGTAAATATGAACTCTTCATGTATATGCGGAGACGGCCATCTATCCCTATGGATATGGATAAGTTAAACCGGGAGCTTTCTTCCGGTGAAGCAAGGGAAAATGTGGCTTTATTCCGTTCTTTCTTGGAGAAGAATCCCAGAATCAATGTTTATGTGGGAATCTATACCCTTGGACAGGATACGGCTTACAGAATCTTGAAGCAGGAATGGCGGATGCTTTCCAATGTTCGTTTTATTGTTTTGGAAAATTATGAAAAGAAGCCGATTTCCTGGTCCGATCCGCGGATTCAGGAGAGCTTGAAGGATTCTCCCAATGTGGCATCCATCGGTATCGGCATTAAGGGAGATCGTCCTCGTTATGCCATTGAGCTTCGGACAGAGGATTTAGCTTCCTCCGTTAAGAAGGCGGCAATGCTGAGTCATCACCTTTTCAATATTCGAGAGGAAATGATTGACGCCCAGACCCAGGGCTTCGCAAAGGCCATGTGGGCACTTGGGGCAAAACGGGGCAAGAGTGAGGAATTTATCCGGAAAACCGTGGAGGATTTGGCTTTAGAGGATGCCTGCTACAGAATTTCCGAAAGCTCTGCAAAGGAAATCGTGAAGAAAGTGCAGGAGAGAGGCTTCAATGAGGGAGAGGACATCGGCCTGTTCCGTGTTCCGGTATTAGACAGACGTCTGCTCTTAAACCTTTTAAAGAATGCGGAAAACGGCTTCCTGGTAGTGGATGATGCGGGACAGTTCCAGTATTACCGGGATATGACCGGAAAACTGGTGATGAAGTACGGCTGGGAGAAGGACGGCTGTTGGTACATTGCCCCCAAGGATAAGGAAGAAAAGGAAATCCGGAAAGAGGCCGCTATGGTTCTTCTGGAAGGAAAATATCTCCAGGCCCTTGGAAAGATTCTTATGGAGAATCGGAATCGCTCCGTAAGCGATGCTTACAGCAATCTGAAAAACTTCATTGTTTCTTATGAGAAGCTGGGCATGGGAGAGGGAGAACAAATCGAAACACTGGGGCTTGCCAGAGACTTCTTCCCCAAGGAAAATATCGAAGAAATCCAAACTGTTATCGGAGAGGTGCTTTCCGAAAGCTCCCTTTATGACAATTTCGGATTTTAAAAATTATTGAAATTTACTTATGCATTCTATACCATATAGGTTTGGATAGGGGCATTTATAAAGCAACAGGAATACTTGCAAGAAGTAACTATTTTTTGTAAAGTATTCCTGTTTTGTTTTATAAAGAAGGGAAAGAAAAGAATGAAGGAAAAAAGTAACCGTATTGTTTCGCTGACTTCCATCTGCATTGTGCTTTTATTTTTGGTGGCGGCGGCTTTTTTGACCGATAAGGAGTCGGTGCAGAATTCCCCCTGGTCTTTAGTGCCTCCGGTGATTGCCATTGCCCTGGCTTTGATTACCAAGGAGGTTTACAGTTCCCTGTTCTTAGGAATTTTATCCGGAGCTCTTTTGTATTCCGGCTACAATCTGGAGGGGACTCTGAACCATGTATTTGTGGACGGCATTATCCATGTGCTTTCCGATGCCTGGAATGTGGGAATTCTTTGCTTTTTGGTGATTTTAGGTATGATGGTACAGCTTATGAATAAAACCGGAGGCTCCAGAGCCTTTGGGGATTGGACGAAGAAGCATATCCGAAGCAGGAAGGGCTCTATGCTGGCCACCATTGCCTTGGGATGCCTGATTTTTATTGACGATTACTTTAATTGCTTGACTGTAGGCTCTGTTATGCGTCCGGTAACGGATCAGCACAAAATCAGTAGGGCAAAGCTGGCTTATCTTATTGATACTACGGCAGCGCCGGTATGTATCATAGCCCCGATTTCCTCTTGGGCAGCGGCGGTTTCCGGCTTCGTGGAAGGGGAAAATGGGATGAAGCTCTTTGTGAAGACCATTCCTTATAATTTCTATGCCCTTCTGTCCATCTGTATGCTGATTTTTTTGGTTTTGCTTAACGTGGATTTTGGCCCTATGAAGCTTCATGAGGAAAATGCTGTAGAGAGGAATGATCTTTTTACTACAGCGGAGCGTCCCTATGGGGAAGCTACCGAGGAAGAGGGAAGAAAAGGACATATCCTGGATATGCTGGTGCCGATTTTCTCTTTGATTGTTTTCTGTGTTGTGGGAATGATTTATTCCGGAGGATTTTTCACCGGTGCGGACTTTGTTACTGCATTTTCCCAGTCCGATGCTTCTAAAGGATTGGTGTTGGGTTCCTTTGGCGCCTTGGTAGTAACCTTATTTTATTACTTTGGCAGAAATGCCCTTTCCTTTAATGAAGGAATGGACTGTCTGCCGGAGGGCTTTAAGCAGATGGTGCCGGCCATCTTGATTTTGACCTTTGCCTGGTCCTTAAAGGCCATGACGGATAGCTTGGGAGCGAAGGAATTTGTAGCAGTGATGGTAAAGAGCAGTGCAGGCTCTGCATTATCCTTTCTTCCGGTATTTATTTTCCTGATTGCCATAGGACTGGCCTTTGCCACAGGAACCTCCTGGGGAACCTTCGGAATTTTGATTCCTATTGTGGTAGCCATTTTTCAGGGGGTGGATAGCAACATGATGATTCTTTCCATGTCCGCCTGCATGGCGGGAGCGGTTTGTGGAGACCACTGTTCTCCTATATCCGATACCACCATTATGAGCTCCGCCGGAGCCCAAAGTGTTCATATCAACCATGTACAAACCCAGTTGCCCTACGCCCTTTTGGTGGCCGGGGTATCCTCGATTAGTTATATTTTGGCAGGATTCTTAAAGACTCCTTGGATTCCGCTGGGCATAGGCGTGGCACTTCTGTTTGGAATTTTGCTTTGGATTAAGACGGGACAGAAGAAAGCTTAAAAGACTGATTAAAAGGCAGATAGGAGCTTAGTAAAGGCCGATATTTGCCTTGGTGAAAATGGGAGAAGATGTATTGAGATAAAGTATGCAAAAATAGGGAGCTGTGTATTTCACAGCTCCCTTCTCCTATGGGAAAAGGGGTCGGATGAGAATGCATTCTCCTCCGGCCCCCTTTTTCATAGGAGATACGCTTCCCCTGCCTTTGGCAGGGAAGCTATTTTTGCTCTTCGAAATCCCTTTCCCCGGCAAGAAGTGGTTTTCAAAACCGCTTCTTGCATATTTTAAACTATATCCCTTAAAAAAATATTCTATTGACATTTTTATGATTTACAGTTATATTGCTTTCGAAAATTTAATTAAAATAATTTTTAGTAAAAAGGCGAAAGGAGTTCAGTATGGAATTCGAGAGATTAAAGGAAATCATTGTAGATACTTTGGCATGTGATGAGGATAAGGTTACTTTAGAGGCAGATATGCAGAAGGATTTAGAGGTGGATTCTCTTTCCTTAGTGGAGCTGCACATGGCTTTAGAGGATGAGCTGGGCGTTTCCATTCCTGATGGAGAAATCGGAAAGATGCATACCGTAAAAGATATTTTAGACTATGCAAATAACGCAAAGGCGTAAATTTATCAAGATAGAAAGACAGAAAAACAGGCGTCCTTAGGGACGCTTTTCTCAAAGAAAAGAATTGTTTCTAAAGGAAAGGTCAAGAACCATAGGAGGAAATATGAAATCACCCATTCAAAGTCTGGTAGAGCTGGTGAAAGACAGGGACTTACGGCAAAAAGCCAATAAAGATACCATGAGCGGAGCTGCCCCATTAAAGGTGCCTGCAACCTTTATCAGCTGTAGAAAATGCGGAAGAAGAGCACTTCGTTCCCGTTGGGAAGAAAATTACTATATTTGCCCTCATTGCGGTTCTTATAGTCCTATCGGAGCTTATTATCGCTTGAAAATGCTTTATGATCCGGGAACCTTTCAGGAGCTGGATCAGGATATAGCGGTAAAGGATCCTTTAGACTTCCCGGAGTATAGAGAGAAGGCGGAAAGCCAGACGAAAAAGACCGGCCTGAAAGAGGCGGTGGTTTCTTCCAAGGGAAAAATCGGAGGAATTCCGGTAGTGGTATTGGTACTGGATAGCCGCTTCTTTATGGGCTCCATGTCCCAGGCGGTAGGAGAGAAGGTAACCAGAGGAATCGAAGTGGCGGATAAGGAGCAATGCCCCTTGATTATTTTCTCCGCTTCAGGAGGAGCCAGAATGCAGGAGGGAATCTATAGCCTGATGCAAATGGCAAAGACCTCTGCAGCAGTGGAGCTTTTCTCCGAGCATGGAGGACTTTTTATCAGCTATCTGACTCACCCCACCACAGGAGGCGTAACCGCAAGCTTTGCCACTTTAGGAGACATTACCCTGGCAGAGCCCGGAGCCCTCATCGGTTTTGCCGGCCCCAGAGTGATTGAGCAGACCATTAACAGTAAGCTTCCCAAGGGCTTCCAGAAGAGTGAATATC
>CAUUJL010000122.1:0-5142 GCA_963545375.1 uncultured Oribacterium sp. | reverse complement strand
CAGTGTCAGAGAACATTTCCCCCTCACCGGTGCGAAGCCAAGTTTCTGATACGGAAAATGTTCGGCAGATGAGGGAAATGGCAGAAGCACTCGGATCAGTTCTTCCTGTTTCATATCCAGCTATATTGTTTCTACTTACTTTCAATCTGTCCGCAAATTCAAATTGTGTTAAGCCCTTGGCTTTTCTTAATTCTTTAATTCTATCCTTAATCTCCATATCGTCACCTTCTTTCTAAGCACGAGTATATAAGAAGAAAAATCAGCCGTCAAGAAAAAATGTTTGTATTAAACAAAAAATCTATTGACAAATGTTTGTAATGACTGTATCTTGTGTTTGTAATCCACAAAACAAGTTGAATAATCCACGACAGAAAGAAGGTGATAGGAAAATGGTTTTAAACACGGCAGAAAAAGACTTACTAAAGACTTTCAAAGAAATCCTCCCGAAGATGGACGGCGAAAGCAAGGCTTACCTGCTTGGCTATGGGGAAGGGTACAAAAAGAAAGCGGAAGAAACAGAAAAGGAAGATGAAGATGAAAGAAAGGAGGAACAAAATGGCACGATACAAAGTTAAAGCGACTATAGAAGTCGAGTACGATGCCGAGTATACCGGCAAGATGGCAAGTGCTTTGAGAGACGCAGAAGACCTAATTATCGCGGCACTTTCAAACACTCATATCTTGCGATCTTGTGAATTCAAAAAAGTAAAAATTCAATCGGAGGACTACTAAAAAGGAGGAAGAGAAAAATGCCTAATCGGAGTGAAGGATGTTTGAAGGTAAGAGGGAAAGCGGCAAACGTAAAGAAGTTCGTTTTGGAAGGCCTTATGCCTGTTGATTCCTTTGGTAATGATCTACCCAAACTGGAACTATCAGACATCGGGGAGGTCGAGTCTGACAAGGATTGCTGGATTGAAGGAACAACAGGCTTTGTAGAAAACTTGTATGTAGATTTTTCGTTCGTTGAAGACGAAGAAACTTTCACGGCTGTACTCGATGCAAAGTTTGCCTGGGCGGCAGATGCAGAGGAGCTTTTAGCCTTGTGCCGGAAGTATAGCGTGGATATGAAGCTTTATGCCTTCGAGAAAGGTGGGGAGTTCAATCAAGTCATTTTGATAATTGGTGGAAAAATCCTTAGGGACAACAGGATTGAATTTGAACACTACGACTGGGAATGCATTTGCCCTACTGTAGGCGGCTGATAAGGAGGAAAAGAATTGAACGAACTAATCACAATCACGACTAACGAAGTAGGAGAACCTACGGTACTTGGAAGAGAACTGCATGAGTTCTTAGGGGTGAAAACTCTATATAAGGACTGGTTTCCAAGAATGGTCGAGTACGGCTTCACAGAGGGGAAAGATTTCAACCCGCTCAAAAATGAGCAAGTTCGATTTGAGGGAAACAGGGAAGTAGCAAGAGAACTTACAGACCACCTCCTCACTATAGACATGGCCAAAGAAATCTGCATGATTCAGCGGACGGAGGTAGGGAAGCAAGCTAGGCAATACTTTATCCAAGTGGAGAAAGACTACAACAGCCCGGAAAAGATTATGGCTAGAGCATTACGGATTGCAGAGAAGGAACTAAGTACCTTGAAACTGGATGTGGAACGCATGAAGCCAAAGGAGATTTTCGCCGATTCCGTAGCAAGTTCCCATAGCACGATCTTAATCGGAGAGCTGGCAAAGATTCTAAAAGCTAATGGCTATGAAACTGGCCAGAAGAGACTGTTTGAGACTCTCCGGCAAGACGGATTCCTTATCAAGCGCAAAGGCTCTGACTACAACATGCCAACACAAAAGGCTATGGAGCTTGGGCTGTTTGAGATTAAGGAAACAGTGATTAACAATCCCGATGGTTCAATCAGAGTGAGTAAAACTACGAAAGTTAGCGGTAAAGGACAAATCTATTTTGTAAACCGCTACTGCGGAGGATCTAAGGAGAACATAGCATGAAAGAACAAGCGATAGCAAATATGGAAGAGGGATTAGCAGAGCTTCATGTGGAGCATCTCAAAACGGGAAAGGGCCTCAGTTTTATAGCATATCTATCCGAATTCGAAAGCGAGCATAAAGGGGATTGGAGAGCCCTTGCAGCTACAGAAGCAAGTGTTTTGGCGGCTGTATGTAAAAAGATAGCGGAAGCGCTGAATGAAGATGATTAAAAAGAAAATGGAGTTACCGCCCACCACGACAGGTAACCCCTCAAATCTAAACCAAATAATTTAGTTCGTGCAAATTATAACACGAACGGCCATAGGAGGCAAATCTAATGAGAGTTTACATAGACATTAGCCAGTCTGCATTTACACACTTCTCAAACGAAGCGAAGGAGCAAAGAATACCGGTTAGCGCATTAATTTCCGGGGAAGTGGAAGCGATTTACTGTAATGCTCTTGAAGAGAAGTGGAGAGAAGAGGACTTCGAGGAAGCTTGCAAGAAAGTGGACTTACACGGCGGTGACTGCTTGGATCCGGGAGATTAGAAAGGAGGACTATGAGTGATGTGTCCTACAACAATTAAGTTGGCAAAAATTCTACGGATGTCACCGGAGGTTCTGAAAGAGAGGCTCGAAAAGAATACTCTGAATTTAGCTCAAATCACAATCGTGTCTGAGTACATGGATCTAAGCATGGAACAGACCATGAAGAAATTCTTTCCGGGGTTCATGTATAGAAGAAGTGTGATTAGAAAGGAGGTAGCCAATGCCAAAAAGCAGAATAGGAATGAAACGTGGTGAAGAAATAACCCGTTTTCTGGAAATAGGTAAGGCCAAAAAGGGTGTTCGGCAGAGTGCAGTGGCTAAATATTTATGTATGTCCGAGAAAACACTTAGCTTTCGAAAGGCAGACGGGGAGTGGAGCCTTGTGGATTTTGCACTGCTGTGCAGGTACTTTAATGCTACCGATGAGGAGATTCTAAGCATGGTAAAAAGCTATTTTTCACTCTTTACAGGGACCATCGTTAGAAGAAAGCCCGGCAAGGTAGGTGCGTAATGAAAATCATAGCAAAAGGGCTTAGTTATCTGAATTTGCTATTCCTCATGACTGTAGTTGCGGCGGTGGACAGTGACGGGATTCCGATGGACGTCATTATGGAGTGCCTAATACTCAGCATGGTTCTGGGAGTTTTACTGGCGTGCTTAATCAGTTTATTGGAATCGGATGAAAGAAAGAAAAGGAGAAAGAATAATGGAAGTCAAATTAACAGATGCAGACGTAGACGGGTTAGCTAAGAGAATTGTGGAGTATCTTTGGGAGGGAATCCCCAAAGAAGCAATTCCGGATCCGCCGAAACAGGTGAAAACGGAAGAGCCGGCAAAGACTGCAGAGCCGGTAAAAGAAGAAGCTGCAGCTAAACCGGAAGAGACAGCTAAACAGGAAGAGACTGCATACACCCTTGAAGAGGTAATTAAGAGTGTGAAGGAGTACACCTTGAAAGACAAAGAAGGCGCAATGAAGCTTAAACCGATCCTCCAGTCCCTTGGAGCAAAAAAACTGTCCCTGCTGCCGAAAGAAAAGCTTCCGGAGTTTATAGAGGGCGCGCGGAAAGTGGGGGTAGAGATCTAATGCCGGAACATGAGAATCGAGCGCATGCCCTACTATCAGCCAGCGGCTCGCACAGATGGATGACCTGCACACCGGCCGCAAGGCTGGAAGAGTGCTGTGAGAGTAGGACATCAGACGCAGCCAAAGAAGGAACCCTTGCCCATGAGCTCTGCGAGATGAAGGTAGCAATTCTAAGGGGGGAAGATGTTAAAGAATCCGACTATGAGAAGCTCCTTAATGACCCGATGTACACCGAAGAAATGGGAGTTTGCACGAACAGCTATGCGGAGTTTTGCGTAGAGACTGCGAAGGAAGAGAAGGGGCTTCCCATCATCGAGGTAGAACTTGACTTATCCGCATACATCCCTGAAGGCTTCGGTACTGTGGACTGCGTGATCATCAGCGAGAAAACCCTCCACATCATAGATTTTAAGTACGGAAGAGGCGTAGAGGTGTCTCCGGTAGAGAACAGTCAGTTAATGATTTACGCCTTAGGTGCCTACGACCTATATAGTCCTTTCTACGACTTTGAAAATGTAAGGCTTACGATTGTGCAACCGAGGCTGTCCGCAGAACCTAAAACACGGGAGTGCAGTATTCAGGATCTATTAGACTTCGGAGAAAAATTGAAACCTATAGCCGCCCTCGCCTTTAAAGGCGGAGGGGAGTTCGCGCCATCAGAGCACACCTGCCTATTCTGCAAGGCGAAGTACACCTGCAGGGCAAGGGCAGATAAGAATCTATCTACGATGTTTTTACAGGAAAAGGATCCTTACACTTTATCCAACGATGAAATTGGGGAGATTCTGGCCAAAGTAGCGGATTTCCCGAAATGGATAAAAGACTTAGAGGACTACGCCTTAGAGCAGCTTCTTTCCGGAAAAGAAATCAAAGGATACAAAGCTGTAGAAGGAAGGTCCAGTAGAGTATGGAGCGATGAAAAGAAAGCCTTTGAAAAAATCATAGAGGACGGCACAGAGGAGAAAGACCTTTATGAGACAGTACCGTTATCCTTAGCAAAGATTGAGAAGCTTCTCGGTAAAAAGAAGTTTGCTTCCTTAGTTGGGGAGTATGTAACAAAATCGCAAGGAAAGCCGACACTTACGCTTTCTAGTGATATAAGACCATCAATTCAGGACGTTAAGTCCATGTTTACAGAAGAAGGAGAAAATTAATTATGGGAACAGCAATTACTACAGGAATTGTCAGATTATCTTACGCACACATCTTTGAGCCGGCAGCAGACTTATCCGGAAACATTAAGTATCAGGCTACTTTACTGGTTCCGAAGTCTGACACCAAGACCATTAAGGCTGTAGAGGACGCTATCGAAGAAGCGAAGCAGCTCGGAAAAGACTCCAAGTTCGGGGGTAAAATCCCGCCGAAGCTTACTATCGCCTTCTTAGACGGTGACGGAGTTCGTCCTACCGATGGCGAGCCCTATGGCGAGGAGTGCCACGATCATTACATTATTACGGCAAAGGCTAACGAGAACCGCCCGCCATTAGTAGTAGATAAGAACCTGCAGCGTATCTTGGACCAGACTGCCGTATACAGCGGATGCTATGTAAGAGCAAACATTAACTTCTATG
>CAUUJL010000121.1:0-5165 GCA_963545375.1 uncultured Oribacterium sp. | reverse complement strand
AGGCATTTTCCTTATATTCCTTAATCAGAGATAGGTTAAACGCTTCTCCCGGAGCAGCTTCCCCCTCTCCCTCGAAGATATTCATCCCCAAAATCTTCTGTCCCGAAGCCAAAACGCAGTCCATGGCGATACGGTATTCCTGCTCCGTAAAGCCTTTCCCGAAAATGTCCTTATCCATGGAACAGTATAGAGGCAGCTGTACCAAACGGAGTAGAGACGGAATATGCGTCTTTGCTCTTCCAATCTGAAAATCCCGGTCCGAAAAACAATAAAGGCTGGTATGCATCAAGGGATCCCGAACCCCCGGGTGCCTTGCAGCCACCTCCCTTCTGGACTCCAGGCTTTCCCTGCCTCCCTGCATGGGAACATACTCATCCCCCAAGGTCATCAAAGCATCGTTGATGGTGGCTTTTTCCTCTTCGGTAGCCCCTAAGAGCAAAATTCCCTTACAGTGGGGCAGTCTTACCATGACCTCCCGAAGCCAGGAATGGTGGCAAAGCCCCCGAACCTCCGGCTTCTTCACATCCGCCTGATGGTCGAAAAGAAGAAGAATAAAATCCTCCCGAAGCCTTTCCAAGAAAAACTTTGTCAAAAAATGCATCGAAGCACAGTCAAAAAAATGCAATCCATAGGGAGAAATATCCTTTTCCAAAAGGCTTTTCCGAAAGCCCATGCAGCCCTGTTCCAAGCTTTCCGGATAATACATCCCATTTTCCCGAAGAGAACGATACTCTTCTCTTCCATATCTTCCTTGAAAATCAAAAAAGGAAATCTGTTCTTTCTCCATGCCTTACTCCCTTCTTTCCTCTTCATCCCCTCAAGCCACTCTAAAGCTCTATTCTATACTTTCTATAAATACAGTTCCATAGCCTATATAAAAACCGTATCATAGCTTTATAACAACAATGCACTGTTCTCAAAAAAGCAATTCCATGGGCTTTCGAAAACTCTTCTATACTATAAAAGAAAAGATTGAAAATCTCCATAGTCTAAATTCATTAAGCAAAGCCCCTTTGCCGGAGCGGTGGGACCTGCCAGAGTGCGATCCTTCATTTCCAAAATTTCTTCTAATTGGGCTAGGCTTATCCTTCCCCTTCCCAGCTCCAAAAGAGTCCCGGCCAGAATCCGAATCATGTGGTACAAAAAGCCATTCCCCTCTACAGAAAAATGAAGGTAATCCCCCTCTTCTTCCAAAGAAAAACGATAAATCTCCCGCACAGAGCTCCCCCCCTGCAAAAGACTTTGGGCCTTGGGATTGGCAAAGCTTCGGAAGTCATGCTCTCCCTTTAAAAGCTCCATCCCCTGGGAAATTTTCCCGCAGTCCAGAGGAAAGGTATAATGGTATACCGTCCTTCTGCGAAGGGGATTTTCCACCTTGCTCCGGCAAATGCTGTAACGATAAGCCTTCCTATGAGGGGTAAAGCGGGGATGAAAATCCTGCTGCACGGAGTAGGCTTCCATCACCCGAATATCCTCCGGCAAATAGCTGTTTAATGCCCGTAAAATCTGTTCTCCGGAAACCTTCCCCTCCGTATCGAAGGAAAGGAGGTTGCCCAGAGCATGCACCCCCTGATCCGTCCGACTGGCTCCGATAAAGTTCTCCATTTTCCAAGGAAAAAGACTACGGAGCTGCTCTTCTACGGTGCCGGCAATGGTGGAAAGCCCCTCCTGCTTTTGGAAGCCATGGTAGTCCGTTCCCTCATAGGCCAGTTTTAATACAATCCGCTGTTCCATCCGCTTCCTTTCTGTTGTTCAATCAGCACGCAGAAGGCAAATCTTCTTTACCTTCCCGAAAAATATCTGCCATGCCAAAAAAGCATTCTCTCTTTGTCGTACTCTCCTTGTGATTTTATCCGGCAATACCGCCCTTGCAATCCTGTCCGGTATACTCTCTATTTTTCTGATTTTATGGCAGAGAGACAAATCGGCTTCCAATGGAAAGCGCCAACACCATAAGCAGAAAGAGGTAGGAAAGATAGTCTCTTCTTTCATAATGAAGAGGCTTCATTTTTGTTCTGCCCTCTCCCCCCTGATAGCAGCGGGATTCCATGGCCAAAGCCAGGTCATAGGCTCTTCGGAAGGCGGAAACAAAGAGAGGCACCAAAATCGGCACCATAGCCTTTGCCTTGTGAACGATTCCTCCGCTTTCAAAATCCGCTCCCCTGGCCATCTGAGCCTTCATAATCTTGTCCGTTTCCTCCACCAGAATCGGAATAAAACGTAAGGCAATAGACATCATCATGGCAATCTCATGGATGGGCAAATGCAGCTTTTTCAAGATGGAAAGCCCCTTCTCCATCCCGTCTGTCAGCTCATTTGGCGTGGTGCAAAGAGTCATTAAGGAGCTGCTTAATACCAAAAGAATCAGTCGCACCGCCATCATAGACGCAATATGCAATCCCTCTTGGCTGATTTTAAACATATAAAAGCGAAAAATCTCTTTTCCCGGCGTTAAAAACAGGTTAAAGCTCACCGACAGTAAGAGGAGAAACAAAACACTTTTCAAGCCCCGAACCATAAAGGAGAAGGGAACATTGGAAAGCTTAATCAGTAAAAGCAAAATCAGAGCCAGAAAAATATAGGCAGTCCAGCTATCGACAATAAACAAGGCAATCAGAAACAAAAATGTGCCGGCCAGCTTCACTCTGGGATCCAGTCTATGAAGAAGGGAGTCTACCGGGTAGTACTGCCCTAAGGTAATTTCTCTAAGCATTTTCCCCTCCCTTTCTCTTCTTATAAGCGGAAAGAATCATTTCCTTCGCTTCCTCTACCGTATTCTTCTTAGGGAAGGACAAGCCCTTTTCCTCCAAGCTATACAAAAAGGCACGAATCTGGGGCAGTCCCAAGCCCAGCTCCTCCATTTCCTTTTTATGGGAAAATACCTCCTTCGGGCTACCCTGTCGGATACACTCTCCCTGATTTAAGACAAAAACCTCCTCCGCATAGCGGGCCACATCATCCATGGAATGAGAAACCAAGAGGATAGTCATGGCATAGCGCTCCTGCAAATGAGAAATCACCTGAAACAGCTCTTCCCTTCCTGCGGGATCCAGCCCTGCTGTGGGCTCATCCAAAATCAAAAGCTCCGGCTCCATAGCCAGCACACCCGCAATAGCTACCCTTCGCTTCTGTCCGCCGGAGAGCTCAAAGGGAGACTTCTGCCATAGCGCTTCTTCCACGCCCATGCTTCTTAAAGCCTCTTCCGCCTCTTTCTTGGCTTCTTCCAAGGATAAGCCCTGATTCTTCGGCCCGAAAAGCACATCCTCAAAAACCGTTTCCTCAAAAAGCTGGTACTCCGGATACTGGAAGACCAGGCCTACCTTGAAACGAAGTCCTTGAAAATCAAAGCCCTCTTCCTTGAAGGAAAGTACTCCTTCCTTTTCCACCTTTCTCTTCTTACCCTTCCAGAACAAAAAGCCCTTGTTCTGCAGAATCAGGGCGGGATTCTTCCGAAAATGAACGAAAATCTCTCCTTCTTCCGGCTTTATGAGACCGTTAAAATGCTGTAAAAGGGTGGATTTTCCGGAACCGGTGTGACCAATCAGTGCAGAAAAGCTTCCCCTTTTAATCGACAGATGAATGTCCTTTAGGGCATAGCTTTCCATGGCAGTACCCTTCTGATAAATGCAGGAAAGATTTTCCACTTTCAGGATAAAATCATTTTCTGTTTCTTTTTCCGTTTCCTTTTCAATTTCCGCTTCTATTGCCTTTTCTTCCGAAGAAGGGGTAGTCGCTTGAGAATGCTCTTCCTCTTTCTGCCCTTTCTTTATCTCTTCCACAAAGGAATCCTCCCCGAAGATAGAAAGCAATTCCTCCACCAGCTCCTCTTCCTTTAAAATACCATCCGAAACCGGCATACCGGAAAGACGAAGCTCATGGGCCAGGTCGGTAATCAAAGGCACATCCATCCGTAAAGACTTCAGCTCTTCCACCTTGGAAAAGATTTCCTTCGGCGTGCCGTCCAGCACCAGCTTTCCCTGATCCATAAGAATAATGCGGTCCGCATCCACGGTCTCTTCCATATAGTGGGTAATCAAAATGATAGTGATTCCCTTCTTTTGGTTCAGCTCTCGAATGGACCGAATAACCTCCGCTCTACCGCTGGGATCCAGCATGGCAGTGGGCTCATCCAGCACAATGGTTTTCGGCTCCATAGCCAGGGTTCCTGCAATAGCTACCCTTTGCTTCTGTCCGCCGGATAAATGATTAGGAGATTTTAGGCGGTAGGCCTCCATATTGACCGCCTCCAGAGCATCTGCCACCCTCTTCCAGATTTCCTCCGTAGGAACACCGATATTTTCCGGGCCAAAGCCCACATCCTCCTCCACCACGGAGGCAATAATCTGGTTGTCGGGATTTTGAAAAACCATGCCCACCTTTTCCCGGATAGGGAAAACATTGGCCTCCTCCCGGCTGTCCATACCGGAAATAATCACACATCCCTCCGTAGGAATCTGTAAAGCATTAAAAAGCTTTGCCAGTGTGGATTTTCCGGAACCGTTATGGCCCAGCACACAGACAAAGCTTCCCTCTTCGATTGTGAAATTCAAATGAGAAATAGCGGAAAGCTTCTCCACTACCTCATCATTTTCATCCCTTCGTACGTATTCGTAAGTACAATCTTTTATTTCTATATTATTCAAAAATTTTCTCCTAAAGAAATACACAATAAATCCTAGTCAGTATATCCCTTAGCGTGTGAAAAGGCAATGAAATGCCGTGCTAAGCATCAGCTCATGCTTCATTATAGTCTTAATAAGTCCATTTGAATTGTTTACTCCTTTGAAAAACAAAGGCAAAAATGCTTTTTCCTATAAAGAAATATGCTGCACATAGCATCATTAGAATAAAAAAATCCTTAACGCTTGCTGTGTGATGAATCATTCGGGCGTAAAAATGGGAACCTGCCGATAGCGGATTGGTATAGTTCAGATATTCCGGTAAAGAGAGAATACTGCCGGAAAGAAATAAAAACAGGTAGCCCACAATGCTGACAAAAGAGGCCATTTTCGTAAAAATGAGGGTCAAGGCAGACAGTATATAGGATATCCCCATACAGCCAAAGCACACCAGCACAACAATAAAAAAGTATTCAAATCGAAAGGTAAGTTTTATAAACAAAGAGGCTATTCCTATGCAAATACAAGCTTTAACACTATTTAGCA
>CAUUJL010000120.1:0-5182 GCA_963545375.1 uncultured Oribacterium sp. | reverse complement strand
CTTCAGTGCAAGAAGCATATCCAATTATTTAAAGCAGGAAAATCGGAAAGTTTCTTCGTTTGAGAGCTTTGTTAATTCAGAAGAATGTATAACTTGCTCGACCTCTTGAGAAGCTAGCCTTTTCAAGGCTTTATACACGCAAACGCTTGTGCTACTTTATTCAATATAGTCCAATAAAATGGACATAAGAAAAGCAGGCTTTATAGGTCTACTACTGCTTTAAAAAAACTTTTAAAAAATAATAGAAAAAAAGTATTGACAGCATTTGTATAAAGCATTATACAATAGTCGTAACGTTGGAATACAAGGAAAGGAGGAAAAAGGATGGGTAATAGAAAAAATCCCGAGAATATCGACTGGCGAGCTGTCTTCATCAACTTTGCCATATCGGTACTATCGGGCATCTTGGTGGCACTTATCTCTAAGCTTCTCGGTCTATGATAAACCACCACGGTACAGGGGAAAAATCCTCTGTATCGACTATTATACATCACGATAAAGGAAAATGAAAATATTTCTTATAGTAACACTCTCGTCTTTCATCGGCTTGCTCGTAAGTGGGCAATACAAAAAAATTTTTAAGAGGTAGTACACTATGGCGAGTAGGTCGGAGACAGTATCCAAGTATATGAAAAAAGCTGGCTGGCTTTCAAAAAGCTATACTTTGAAAAAGGATATAGTGGAAGCTTTTAAAGAGGCTTGCGAAAGCCAAGGCGTATCACAGGCAAGCGTACTATCTGCTTATATGGTTGAGTACGCAAAGGCAGCAGGCATAGAAAAGAAAGAAAATTAAATATTTTTACACACTATAAAAGCTAGGGCGGTATACCCTAGCTTTTTCTTTTTGGCTTTCATGCCGTGCATGGCTTCCTTGCTATGCTATCGCTCCGCCAATGATTTTATGCAAACATTAGTTTTCCTTTTGCTTTTGGGATAGATATGCCGTCCTCTTTCGCCACCTCTAGCCACTCCGCTATAACTATTTCCGCATTGCTCACAGCTTCCGTCCTTGTCTTTCCGTCAGCAAAGCATCCTTTTAGCTCTGGAACTTCCGCAATGTATAGCTTATCTTCTTCCGACCAGTAAAGTATAATTCCATATCTTTCCATGCTCCGTCCCTCTAAACCTTGTATATTTCTTTTCCGTACGACTTTAAAAATGATAATCTATGCCACTATTCCGGTCAGAAAGGCTATTTTTGCATGCGCTAGTGGTTGATTATTTAATTTTAATACCTCTGGTACTGCCATGCGTACCCTTTCAATAAGTACATCAAGCGAACCGCTTTCTAGTACAAGTCCCCTTATATCTTCGCTCGTAGCTACCCATACACTAGCTTCACTATCCCATAGCAAATTCACCGTATATCTCATGCTTTCCACCTTTCTTATACTTTATTCTATTTTGATTTTTTTCCCATTCTTTACAACATCCATCAAATAGAAATTCGCCAATGTTCGCCAGTCTGTTCCCGTCTCTGTCGCTTGCTTTATAAAGTACTCTACCGCCTTATCGGGTACTATAAGGGTATCTTTTTCTTTGAAATACTGTGCATACGGGTTTCTAACCGCTTTTTTGAAATCCTCGCTTGTCAATTCGGGCATTTCGTCATCTTCTAAAACTTTTCCCATCTTTTTACCTCCTCAAATACACTTTAACTTCTCTGGTCATCGCTTTTCTTGCAGAAATCAGCCGAATGATTCCCCCGACTCTTTCGCAATGTGATACGTATAAAATACGATTGTTCTCACTCTTTCCAATAAGCGTGAAGCGCTCCTCTTCCTCTGAATGCTTCTTTATGTATGTCCGTCAAGTTTGTTCGTCGGCTCGAAAATGGAAGCTTAAAAATCGCTTATTCCCTTTTCATCAATATAGCGATAAAATTCCTGTTTTCTGGCTTCATAAACTTCTCGATTTCGTTTTCCGAGCCATTTCATGGCATTGAGGAAAGATTGGAGCCGAGTCTCTTGATCTTCTAAAAATTCAGGAAATTCATCATCTGCAGGATCAAAGGAAGCAGGCGTATCATTTGTGTTACCGGCGAAAAAATCTAAGAGGTGGAATGTGGGGAATCTACGTTGTAAGTCTTCGTTCAAGGAGAAGTTGGAATCATCGTCTACATCCAAGTCCCAAATAGCTTCTTCTAAGAAGTCCAGCAGTTTCATGACTTCCGCAGCTTCTCGTAAAATACGGATTTCTTCATATTGCTCATCAAAAAGATCTGTATATTCATTTTCCAATTCATATCTAGTATCGAATTCGTCAGAACCGGAAAAGGGGAAGTAGTGTACATCTCCATTTGTTAGCCTTACTTCCAGAAGCCTTGGCGGATTGTGTAGAGCTAAAATTCCCCTTCCTGTACTTTCCAATTGATAAGGACTATGAACCATAGCAAAGGCTTTAGAGGGAACATCTATAGAACATTCTTTTGGTCTACATCCCCTTTCATCTTCAGCCATAATATCTGTGGATGCAATTTCTTTATAGAATTTAAGACTGGAAGGAAAATAAGAATCTGCTAGAGATACAAATTTCCAAAAGAGCCCATCTAAATTGCCGCCTGTTAATGTTACTTCTTCATCTTCGTAATCCATCATTAACTCCTTTTGTCTTTAATAATCCCTTTCTTTTTGAGTTCTTCGACTTCCTCATTTGAAAGGATGCGTATGCCAATTTTCTCTTCTCGCTAGGATTTATAATTCTCCCGGAGAAGTTCTTTATATTCCCGATTTGTCATTTAACACCTCTAAACAGATTATTCCGGCTTTTTAATTGTTTGCCACATATGCTCTAGACAGTCTTAGCTTGATAGTACTTTTAAAGAGTAGACTTGTCAATTCAGTTCTATTAGGAATGGAGTAGAAGGAACAATATGTACTTTGTAGTCGCTATTGAGTTTAGCTTGCTTAGCTAGGTTCAGGGGAGTACAATTAAAAACAATATAAGAAATTTCAAAAGATAACTATGAGGGGTACAGACCATCATCTAGTCAGTTTTATCGGACTCATTCCGGCGTAAAATACATTTTAGAGTAAGCAAAGCAAAAATACCCATTGCTGAAATAGAAAGGATGGTATTTGCCATGGAAGAGATGTATTTTACAATTACGGGATGCAATCATTATTTTGGTACGGAGTTTTTGAAGGAGGGCATGAAGCTAAAGTTGGAGAAGGAACCGGATAATAAATTCGATTCCGAGGCTATTTTGGTGAAGATAAAAGGCCTTGGAAAGATTGGCTATGTGGCCAACAGCCCTTATACGGTGAAGGGAGAGTCCATGAGTGCCGGAAGACTGTATGACAAGATTGGAGATAAAGCCAAAGCCAGAGTTGTCTTTTTGCTTCGGGATGGAGCCCTTTGCAAAGTTACAGATTGTGGACTGGAGGAAAAGTTAGCGTTATAGGAGGTTTCCTATGTCGAAATTTGCTTCTAAATTTCAGAAGGTATTGATGTCATTTTCCTATCGGGGAAAGGAAATATTTAAGCCTCTAAACACGGGGCGGATTGATGAAAGAGTAAGTGCGGTCCGGGAATGGGTGGCAAATGTCTTTTTCTATACGAAAAATGGCAAGACCATCATGATTGATGCGGGCTACAACTATGAGCGTCTGGCGGAGAAGATGAAGTGGCTGGATCTAGAGCCCGCTTCCATTCAGCATATCCTGCTGACCCATTTGGATACGGATCATGTGGGGGCGGTGGAAAGGGATAGTGCAGGGCTTTTTCGGAATGCCAAGCTCTACCTTGGAGAAACGGAAAATAAATATTTGACCGGCGAGGCTCGTCGAAGAGTCTTATTTGGGCATTATAAGCTTCCTATGGTGAAGACGGATAATGAGAAAAGGCTCTTAAAAGATGGGGAAATTTTCTATATTGATGATATCAAAGTGGAGGCTATCCCGGTGCCGGGGCATACCTTCGGGCATCTGGTGTATCTTATTGATGATACCTATCTTTTCACGGGAGATACCATTTGGTTTGGGCCGGATGGCGGCTATAGCTTTTTAAATTCATTGGCTGAGGACAATGAGATGGCGAAAAAGTCCCTTGTAAAGCTGGAAAAGCTAATAAAGGAGAGAGGGATTTCTCCGAAAATTATTAGCGGACACACCGGCTGGACGGATGATTTGGAATTTGCGTTTCGGCATAAGGATCAGATTTGTAACTCCTTAAAGAAGCAAAAGCCCCATGATCCCATGGCGCCCTACGATGCCTATGATGAACGGGAGGATACCGAGGATAAGGCAAGGGAAGAGTGGCTTCCAAAGGCAAGAGAAATAATGGAATAGAAATATAAGCATAAGCATAAGGAGCGACAGCATGGTAGTTGTTTTTGAATTTCTTAGCCGGGAGCCTATTGAAAATGTCATTACTGCGATGAATTTTCAGGTGGATAGGCTGGTATTTTTCGGAAATCATGAGGACATTATTTCACAGAAGGAAAAGACGGAGAATTTTCTGAGAAAATACTGTGCTGTGGAAAGCATTGTCTTTCTGCCCTTGTCGGGAAGCAATTTGCAGTCGGTTTTGGAAACCATGCGAAAGGAAATCGAGCTGGAACTTAGCAAAAAAGCCAAGCTCTTTTTCGACATTACCGGAGGAGAAAGCCTGATGCTGGTGGCCTTTGGTATGCTGTCCTGGGATTATGAAACACCTATGCACATGTACGACATTTTCAAAGGAAAGCTTTTGGAATTGAATGCGGAATCATTGCATTACAACGAGGTGAAGGAAGAGCATTTCAACAGAGATAAACAGAATGATGAGGTAAATGCTTATGAGCCAAATGTTGAGTTCCTAAATGATAAACAACATAAAGGCATCAGTAGCATAGCGACCAAACGAACTGTTCCCATGTCTCTGGATAAGCTGATTGAGATGCATGGCGGTGTCATTAACTATAAATTACAAAAGGATATTAAAGATGTTCCGAACGAGGAGAGTAGGGAAGACATTTTAAAAATCCGGAAGGTGATGAAGCTTCATTCGGAGCATTGGAATCCCTTTTCCGAGTTTTTAAGAGAAAACATGAGTCCTGATGAAGAGGGGCGAGTGTATCGAAAGGAAAGTACAGTGCTGAAGGCATTGGCGGATTCTTCCAATAAGCTAAAGTCTGCCCATAAGTTTTATCAAATCATGGAGGATTTGGCTCGGGCAGGAGCGATTCTTGATTTAAAACATT
>CAUUJL010000119.1:0-5592 GCA_963545375.1 uncultured Oribacterium sp. | reverse complement strand
CACTTATTCTTTTTCGTCTCTATGAGATTGCAAAAAATGCCAAAGACCTTTTCGGTTCTTTGCTGGTTATCGGCGTAATGTCCCACATTGCTTTGCAGGCAATTTTAAATATTGCGGTAGCGACAAACTCTATTCCCAACACCGGAATTACCCTCCCCTTTATCAGCTACGGAGGAACCTCCCTTGTGATTTTGCTGGCGGAAATCGGAATCTGCCTGAATGTTTCCTATCAAACTACTTTGGATGAGTCGATTTCTTCCGAAAAATAAGAGTAGGAAATCAGCGTTTTTTCGGAAACTTAAGAAATAATCAGCGTTTGCCGATGTATACTATAGAAGTAAGGAAGCTTTGGGAGTGATAAGGGAAGATGAACAGAAGATGAACAGAAGAAAAGAACAGAAACAATTAATACATTATGGACTGATTCTTTTTTTTCTTTTACTACTTTTGCTGATAGTCAGTCTTCGTATTTCGGATGTGAAGATTTTGGGGAATAAGCAGTACAGCGAAAAAGAAATTAAGGCAATGCTCTTTCAGGATGAATGGGATGAGAAATCCGCCTATGCCTTTTTTAAAGAAAAGTTTCGTCCCCACAAAAGCCTTCCTTTTATTGAACGGTATGAAATGCGTTGGAAGAATCCTTGGAGCGTGGAAGTTATTATCTATGAAAAAAATATGGTGGGCTATGTGCAATATATGTCCAGCAACTTTTATTTTGACGGAGACGGGGTAGTAGTGGAATCCACCAGGAAAAAAGCCCCCGGAATTCCGGAGGTAAAGGGCCTGAAATTTTCCTCTGTGAGTCTTTACAAGGCTCTTCCGGTGGAAAATAAGGGAGTGTTTCAGGATATTTTGAATCTCAGTGCTTCCCTGCAACAGGAAAAAATCAGCTGCGATTATATTGAATATAGCGGAACCCAGGCCATTATCCATGTGGGAGATATTCGGGTTCTTCTTGGCGGAAATGAGGATATGGAGCAGAAGGTGATGAGCTTAAAGGACATTCTGCCGGCTCTTTCAGGAAGGAAAGGAACCCTGGATTTAAGTGAGTTTAAAGGAAGAAAAGAAAAGGAAGCCTATATCTTTCGAGAAAATAAATAAACTTGTAGGAAGAATTGAACTTGCACTTTCTTTGAAATCTGTGTATCATCCTTAAGGAAAGTCTTTACAAAATGCCGAAAATTCTTATAATGATATAGTTAGGATTAATGTGGAGAAGAGTCCGTTCCTAAAAGGAAAAAAGTCATAGATTGAAGGAGGAAGATATGCTGGAAATTAAGCTTCCCGAGTCCGAAGCGGCTGCGAAAATAATTGTTGTGGGAGTTGGTGGTGCCGGAAATAATGCGGTGAATCGCATGGTGGACGAGGGCATTGCCGGAGTAGAATTTATAGGGGTGAATACAGATAAGCAGGCTTTACAGTCCAGTAAGGCTTCTACAGCTATGACCATTGGTGAGAAATTAACTAAGGGACTGGGATGTGGAGGAAAGCCTGAAATCGGTACCAAGGCCGCTGAGGAAAGTGCAGAGGACATTACCGCTGCATTACAGGGGGCAGATATGGTTTTCGTTACCTGTGGAATGGGTGGCGGAACCGGAACCGGTGCAGCTCCTATTATTGCCAGAATTGCAAAGGATATGGGGATTCTTACCGTTGGTGTTGTAACTAAGCCCTTCCGCTTTGAAGCTAAGCAGCGTATGAAGAATGCCATGGAGGGTATTGATGCCTTAAAGAGTGCGGTAGATACCTTGATTGTAATTCCCAACGATCGTTTGTTGGAGATTGTAGAGAAGAAGACCTCTCTTCCGGAGGCTTTGAAGAAAGCTGACGAAGTATTACAGCAGTCCGTACAGGGAATTACCGACCTGATTAATGTACCCGGACTGATTAACTTGGACTTTGCAGACGTTTCTGCAGTTATGAAGGATAAGGGAATTGCCCATGTGGGTATCGGTAAGGCCAAGGGTGATGACAAGGCTATCGAAGCGGTAAAGATTGCGATTTCTTCTCCGCTTTTGGAGAGCACCATCGAGGGTGCTACCGATGTTATCATCAACATTTCCGGAGACATCAGCCTCATTGAGGCAAATGATGCGGCTTCCTATGTAGAAGAATTGGTAGGCGAGAATGCCAACATTATCTTCGGTGCTATGTATGATGAGGATAGTCAGGATGAGGTATCCATTACCGTTATTGCTACCGGTATCAAGGAGAGAACCAAGACTGTAGAAACTGTTAGAACGGTCAATACACAGACTCCACAGCTTAATCCATCTGTTGCCAACAATACCGGAACAGGAAGCAATGCTACTCCCGGACTTCCTTCTTTCCTTAGTAATCAAAGACCTGTTGCTCCCGGACTTTCTCAAAGACCGGAGGTGCCTGTAGAGAACACTCAGACTAATCTTGGGGGATATGCAAGCACTCCGCAAGTCAACCTTTCCAGACCTGTAGAGACTCCGGAAAGCCAGAGCAGCAGAGTAAGAACAGGAAGAGAAAACAATATCGATCTTCCGGATTTCCTTCGGAGAAGATAAAAGCGGAAAGTAGGGGCTGTAAAAAAATCAAAATAGTTTTCTAAGCAATATAGGTCTAAATTGGGGGCACGCTCTCGCTAGCTTCGCCACGTATCGGATACTAAGCGAAAAACTTCGATTCTCTTGTTTTTCGCAAGTACCAACGGGCTCAGACTACCCTCTCATTTAGACCTATATTGCCGAAAATCTATTCATTATTTTGATTTTTTTACAGTCCCTTTTTTATCGTAATGGAGAAAGACAAAAGACAGGTTAATTAGGCTGAAAGTAAGCGTTTATAAATCAATATATCAATAGGAGAACCATGGCGAATTTAAGAGAAGAAATTGAAAAAAGAAGAACCTTTGCGATTATTTCCCACCCGGACGCAGGAAAAACTACCCTAACGGAGAAGTTTCTTCTCTATGGTGGTGCCATCAATCTGGCAGGAACGGTTAAGGGAAGAAAGTCCGCAAAACATGCGGTTTCCGACTGGATGGAGATTGAGAAGGAAAGAGGAATTTCCGTAACCTCCTCCGTGCTCCAGTTTAATTATGACGGAAAGTGCATTAACATTCTGGATACTCCGGGACACCAGGATTTCTCGGAGGATACCTATAGAACTCTGATGGCGGCAGACAGTGCGGTGATGGTCATTGACGGAGCAAAGGGTGTGGAGCCCCAGACCATTAAGCTCTTTAAAGTCTGTGTTATGCGACATATCCCCATTTTTACCTTCATCAATAAGTTTGATAGAGAGGCCAGAGACCCTTATGCCCTTTTGGATGAAATTGAGGAGGTACTGGGAATCCGTACCTGTCCCATTAACTGGCCCATCGGTTGCGGCCATAATTTTAAGGGCGTGTATGACAGAGAAACGGAACAGGTCAGTCTCTTCCACAGCAATGCGGGAGGAAAGAAGGCGGTAGAGAAGGAAGTTTTTGATTATAAGGATCCGGAGCTTCCCAATCATATTTCTGCAGAATACTTTGAAAAGCTACAGGAGGATCTGGAGCTTTTGGACGGAGCTGCGGATGCCTTTGATGAAAAGAGAGTGGATGCGGGAGAACTTACTCCGGTATTCTTCGGTTCTGCCTTAACCAACTTTGGTGTGGAGACCTTTTTGCAGCATTTCTTGGCGATGACCAAGTCTCCCCTTCCCAGAAAGTCCGATCAGGGTATGATCGACCCGGTGGAGGAAGCATTTTCCGCCTTTGTCTTTAAGATTCAGGCCAATATGGACCCCAAACATAGAGACAGAGTAGCCTTTATGCGTATCTGTTCCGGAGAGTTTGATGCGGGCATGGAGGTAAATCATATTCAGGGGGGAAGAAAGGTAAAGCTTTCCCAGCCTACTCAGATGATGGCGGATGAGCGAAAAATCGTGGAAAAGGCCTATGGTGGAGACATTATCGGCGTCTTTGACCCGGGAATTTTTTCCATCGGAGATACGCTGGAGCTTTCCAATAAGAAGTTTGTTTATGAAGGAATTCCCACCTTTGCTCCGGAGCATTTTGCCAGAGTGCGTCAGATTGATACCATGAAGAGAAAGCAGTTCCTAAAGGGTGTTTCTCAGATTGCCCAGGAAGGTGCCATTCAGATTTTTCAGGAGTATAACTCCGGTATGGAGGAGATTATTGTAGGCGTTGTAGGATCCCTGCAATTTGAAGTATTAACCTACCGTCTGAAAAATGAATATAATGTAGAGGTACGGTTGGAAATGCTCCCCTATGAGCATATTCGCTGGATTGAGAATTATACGGAAATCGATGTTTCCGCCATTTCCGGAACCTCGGATATGAAGCTGGTAAAGGACTTAAAGGATAGACCCTTATTGCTTTTCGCCCATCCCTGGTCCATCGGTATGGTTTTGGATAGAAATGAAAATCTGAAGCTTAGTGAGTTCTCCAGAAACTAAAAAAAGGGGTAAAAAACATCAGTGAAAAAGCCTTAAGGCAGGAGATATCAATATTGGCAAAGAATGCCCAAGGGCAAAATGCATAATATTGCTAGAGAAGGCCTTGGGCATAAAGATATAGCTAAGAGCATACGAAGTTTAAGCAGGAAGAAAGGAAGGACCCTATGGAAAAGAGTATCAAAACTTGGTTGGCAGAGCATGAAGAGGAATTTGTTAAGGACTTAGGCAGACTGATTGCCATTGATTCCGTTCAGGGAGAGACAAAGCCGGGAGCACCCTTCGGAGAAGGCCCCAAGAAGGCTTTAGAGGAGGCAATGTCCCTTTGTGAGGGCTACGGTTTTTCCGTAAACAATATGGAAAACTATGTGGGAACAGCGGATTTGGATGCAAAGCTTCCCAGAAGTCTGGATATCTTGGCGCACCTGGATGTGGTTCCTGCGGGAGAAGGCTGGGAGATTACCGAGCCCTTCAAAATGCTGGAAAAGGACGGAATTGTCTACGGTCGCGGTGTCAGTGACGATAAGGGTCCGATGCTTGCGGGACTTTATGCCATGCGTGCGGTAAAAGAACTGGGATATCCTTTAAAGAAGGGCGTTCGTATGATTATGGGAACCAATGAAGAGACCGGTTCCAAGGATTTAGAGTATTACTATGCCCGGGAGAAGGCCGGAGAGATGAGCTTTACCCCGGATGCGGAGTTCCCCATTATTAACGTGGAAAAGGGACAGTTCAGAGGAACTATTTTCAAGAAAAGAGAGAAGGAGGAGAGCAGTCTTCTTTCCTTAAAGGCGGGAATCGCGGTAAATGCGGTACCGCAGAAGGCTGTACTTGTTTTCTCTGCATTGGGAGAGGATGAATTCCAAAGCGCAAAGCAGGCGGTGGAAGAGCAGTGTCAGGTAAAAATCAGTAAAAACGGCAATGAAGTTACGGTAATCGGAACCTCCGCCCATGCGGCAACCCCTTACCTTGGAAAAAATGCCGGTCTTGCGGCAGTGCTTTTTGCCTCAAAGCTTCCTTCCATCGGAACACAGCTGAAGCAGGATTTAGAGAAGCTTACAGAGCTTTTCCCATACGGAAAGACCGACGGCTCCGGCTTAGGAATCAAGATGGAGGATAAGGAAAGTAAGGATTTAACCTGTACCTTGGATATCTATGCCA
>CAUUJL010000118.1:0-5603 GCA_963545375.1 uncultured Oribacterium sp. | reverse complement strand
CTTTTCTTGGAAGGCTCTCTTGATATAAGCCGAAAGATTTCGGATATCCTTCTCCTCCACATCCAAAAGCTCATCCCTTTCTCTCTGCAAGTCTTCCTGTGTAAGCTTGGAGATATAGCAGCTTAATCCCAAAAGAAACTTGGTATAGGCGGACTTTGGCATATCCAGTTCAGAAATGGCTCCGATGACATATTTGTTTAACTCCAATTCCGTAGCCTTGAAGTTTTCCAGATACTCTGCCACCTTACGATATTGCTCCAAGGTTCTCTGCACATGGGGATCCCTGTAGGAAACCATAAAGCTTTCTCCGTTTCGGCCAAAACCGCACATCGCCCCATAGGCATTTCCCTGCTCTCGAATATTCTTCCAGAGGAAGTCGTAGGACAAAATTACCTTTAAGACCTTCAGGCTTCCGGTATAGGGGTAAGCCTCCCCTTGGAAGGAGCCTGCGGAGGCCACATAGTTCACCTGAGAAGTGGTACTGTAGGCTTCCCTGCGCTCTTTTTCTCCTGCAAATTTTGTTTCTCTCCAGTCTTCCTTTTCCGGAAAACGTCTTTCCAAGAAATCTGTAAGCTCTTTCTTTTCCTTCTCGAAAATGCCGATATCTCCCCCTGCTGCAAGGAGTAATCTTTCTCCACTAAAAATTTTCCCGGATAGGGCTGTAAGCTTTTCTCCTAAAGCCCCGGGATTCTTTCGAAAATCCTCTTCCAGCCTCTCTAAGAAATGCAGGTAGGCAATTCCCTTAATCTGCTCCTGAAAATGAGAGCTTGGGGAGAAGCCGGACATGGCACGAGTCACAGCATAGCTGTGACCGGAGCCCTCCAGACGCATTCTTTCTCTGGACTTGGCTTCCAAAAGAATCTCGGAAAGGCGCTTTTCCTCCTGATAAACCGTTCTAAACAGCATCTCCTCCAGATACTCTACCGCATTTTTCAATTCTCCCTGTAAAAGCTTGAAGTCCAGAGCCAAGACACCGGTGTACCGATTCTTCTCCACAAAATCCGGGTAAGCCGTTAAATCCACGCTAAAGCCTCCTGTATGGAGGTAAATCTCAGAATTAAAATCCTGAAAACGGTAATTTTCCGTGTCCATATAGGCAAGACAGGTTCTTATGAAGGAAAGGTAGGACAGTTCCTCCTCACTAAGCCCGTCAGTGTGGAATTGCAGTCGAAGGTACAGAACCCCCTTAGAGTCTCCGGGTACTAAAATCAATTTTCTGCCGCTAAGGCTTTCCTCCTGATAAGGGTAGGACTCCGCTTCCCGCTTGATATCCTTTCTGGAGAGTACCGGCAGAGTCTTTAAAGCTTCCTCAGTATTTTCTGTCTGCTGGTATAAAGTAAGTTCTTCTTTTACTTTTTTGATCTGTTCTTTTTCTTCCGGAGAAAATGCCTGCCATCTGGCCTGCAACTCCTCTGAAAGCTTCTCTTCCTTCTGCTCTGTCATCCCCTTCCTGGGTAATAAACGAAGGAGGGAAGAATGGGGATTGTTCAAGAAATATTCTTTTAAGAGCTTTTCAAAATAGCCCTTATCCACCTCTTCCATCAGTTCCTTATAAAGAGCTTCCGCTTCCAGATAAAGCCAGGGCTTTCCTCCATAGAGCCAGGAATCCAAAGCATTTAAGCTGTAAACCAATCCCTTAGGGGTACTGCCGTAATCCGCCTCCTTGTACTGGAAAGCATCATGGTGAATAGCCGCCAAAATGGTCTTATGATCTAAACCATTTTCCGCTGCATCCAAAAAGCAATCCTGAATCAGCTGCAGAAACTCTCCGGCTCTCTCTTCAGAAACATTCTTACTAATAACAGAAAAATAGTGCTGTAAAATACCGTCGGAATAGCCTCCGAAAACATCCTCTCCCAAGCCTGCTTCCAAAAGCTTTTGCTTTAATACTGCTCCGGGACCGGAAAGTAAGGCATGATCCAGATAAGAAAATGCCATGGACTTCTTCGCATCCTGCCCTGCATCCAAAACAAAGTTGTAAGAAAGATAAGCTTTATTTTCACTACTATCCTTCTCGGAAATAGGATAGTAGTGGCTTTCCTCCACCATTTTTTCGAAGGGCTGCTGCCCTGCGATTTCGGAGTTTGGAGAAATCCGTTCAAATTCTTGCAAATAGGCCTCATCAATCCAGTTCAGCTTCTCCTCCATATTCATATCTCCGTAAAGGATAATGAAGGAATTGGAGGGATGATAAAAGCGCTGATGGAAGGCCTTAAAGGCATCATAGGTTAATTTCGGAATGTCCTCCGGGTCTCCCCCTGACTCATTGCCGTAGGTAGTATCCGGGAAAAGGGAATGGAAGGTATAGCGTTCCAGTACGGACTCCGGGTCGGAAAATGCGCCCCGCATCTCGTTATAAACTACACCGCTATAGCATAGCTTTCCCTCCTTATTCAGGGTATAGTGCCAGCCCTCCTGCAAAAATGTCCGGTAGTTATCCAGGCAGTTTGGATGAAAAACCGCATCCAAATATACGTCCATAAGATTTTGGAAGTCCTTGTCATTCTGAGAAGCCACCGGATAAACGGTTTTGTCCGGATAGGTCATGGCGTTTAAAAAGGTCTTTAAAGAGCCTTTTACCAGCTCCACAAAGGGATCCTTCAAGGGGAACTTCTTAGAACCGCAAAGCACGGAATGCTCTGTAATGTGGGCTACTCCCGTGGAATCCTCCGCAGGGGTACGAAAGGCAATACTAAAGACCTTATTATCATCCTTATTCTCTAAGCATAAAACCTTGGCGCCGGTCTTCTTATGCTCATATACACGTGCCATGGTTTCCAGCTCTTTAATCTCTTTTTCTTCTATAAACTGATATGCCTTCATCAAAATATCTATTCCTTTCTAAACTACCGAATTCTTCCCTGATCCGTCTACAGCTTACGGTAAAGCCTGTTTACCGCTTATGGCAAAGCCTTTCTAAAGCTTATGGCAGAGCCTTTCTAAAGCTTATGGCAGAGCCTTTCTCCCAAGAGGAACAGTGCCTCCCGAAAGTAAAGATGCGGCCTAAGCGCAGGGTCCTCTACCGAAGGAAAGCCCACAATGCTGACTTTCTGTAAAGCATCCACTTTCCCTTCTTCTCTCTGCTTCTTTAGAGCCTGTTCCGCAAAATGGCAGGCTCTGAACATCTGATACTGGGAGCTCACAATGCCGATTCCGATTTCTTTCTCGGCTGAATCATCTTTGATTTCCGGTCCTTCGGCTGTCTCTGCTTTAAGCTCTTCCGCCGAATCAAAAATCTCATCCGAATCCAAGTCCTCTTCATAGTCCACAACTTGATTTTCCTGGGCCGCCAGTCTTTTCCGGACTTCTTCCCGACGCTTTTGACGAAGATCCTCTTGTATCTCGGAGCCTTCCTGATTCTGCTCCCCTTGGAAAATGCTTTCTATTCCGTAGGAAAGCTTTTGCTCCGTAGTTTTAGAGTAAAACTCCATCAGCATAGCATCGGCGGGAATCCCCATCTTCAGCATACTTTGGTACATTACACTGGCTTCCGCACTGGCACTGTTCCTTCCCTTTCCACCGGAAAGTACAATCGTTGCCGAAGGATTCTCCTGATAGCATAAATCCGCTCTTTCCAGGCGATTTTGAAGGAGTGGCGTAATTTTATTGTTTTCCAATTCAGAACCCACCACCAAAATATAAGAAAGGGGCTCCTTCCACTGCCCGTAGTGATATTGGCTTAAATAACCGATAAGATAACTGAAAAGCAGGAAAAAAATACAGTAACTGCTTAAGCCAAAGATTCTAAAGCGAAAAAACAAGGGATTTTTTCGTAAACGCTCCGGTGCCTTATAGACAAAGGCCATCAGGAGATGAACGGCTCCCAAAAGAAGCCAAATCCAAAGAAAGGAAAGATAGGAAGCGGTGGTCCATAAAAAGCCAAAGTAAAGAAAACATCCTAAGGCTAATATTAAAAATACAATTCCCATATCTTCTCCTTTCCCGCTTTACTCCTGAAATTTATTTATCTTCGATTCTTCTCAATACGTCCTGGGCTTCCGGAAGAACGGAAAAACGAATCTTTAAGTTCTGTTTGGAATGGGGGCAGGATTCCAGTGCTTCTCCGGTATCCGCATCCTCCATGGCTAAAACTTCCGTATCCAGATTATCCCCGTTTGGCTTCATAATGGAAATACTTTCCCCCACGGAAAATTTATTTTTCTGCTGTAAGAAGGCAAAGTTTCCCTCCACCTTCTCCACGGTTCCCAGATAAATGGCTCCTGCACTATAGCTGTTGTTGCCGTAAATCTGGTCCTCCTCATCCGGTCTGCCGTAGTAAAAGCCGGTGCTGTAGTCTCTAAAGGTACACTTCCGGATTTCTTCTTCATAAATCGGAAGCTTCGATTCATACTTCTTCGGATCCTCCAGATAATCCTGAATAGCCACCTTATAGGTTCTGGCCACGGTAGCCACATAGAGCTCCGTCTTCATTCTTCCTTCAATCTTCAAAGAATCCACTCCTGCCTCAATCAGGTCAGGAATGTGGCTAATCATATTCAGATCTTTGGAATTGAAAATGTAGGTTCCCCTATCATTTTCAAACACCGGATAATACTCTCCGGGACGTTTTTCCTCCACTAAAGAATATTTCCAACGGCAGGGATGGGTACAGGCTCCCTGGTTCGCATCCCTTCCGGTGAAAAAGCTGGAAAGCAGACAACGACCGGAATAGGACATACACATTGCCCCATGCACAAAGGCCTCAATCTCCATATCCTCCGGAATATGGGCTCTGATTTCCTTAATCTCAGCCAAACTTAGCTCTCTGGCACAAACCACTCTCTTTACGCCCAGTTGATGCCAGAAACGAAAGGTTTCATAGTTGGTATTGTTGGCCTGGGTGGAAATATGAATCTCCACTCCCGGCATCATTTCCTTGGCCAGCAGGAAGGCTCCCGGATCCGCAATCAATACCGCATCCATCCCTACTTCCTTCAGTTCGGAAAAATACTCCCGCATAGGCAGTAAATCCGCATTGTGGGCCAAAATATTGGCGGTGACATAGACCTTTACTCCTCTTTCATGAGCATAGTCCACCGCTTCCTTCATCTTCTCCAAGCTGAAGTTCTTGGCGTTGGCTCGGAGGGAAAATGCCTCTCCTCCCATATAGATGGCATCCGCTCCATAGTGAATGGCGGTTTTCAAGCCCTCCATAGATCCTGCCGGAATTAATAACTCCACTTTTCTCTTCATAATCCTACTTTCTACTCTATGTACTAATAATCTCTTTCCTACTGATTCACTCTTTGCACCAATGAACTCTTTGTACCAATGAACGCTTTGTACCAATGAACTCTTTGTACCGATGAACGCAATGCACCAATCTTCGTACTGATTCTCTCTATGCTTTCTTGATAGACAGACTTACTCCGTCTCCAATAGGCAAGATGGAGCTCTCCAGACTTTCCTCCCCTTGCAGAAGTCTCAGGAACTCCCGCATCCGCTTGTGAATCGTTCTCTGCCTTCTTTCCAAATAAAAACGGCTCTCCAACAATAATTCTCCCTGGAGGATATTGTCGCAAAAGAGTATACCACCGGGAGACAAGAGTTTCAAAATAGAAGGAAACCACAGGGGATATTGAGCCTTGGCAGCATCCAAAAAT
>CAUUJL010000117.1:0-5735 GCA_963545375.1 uncultured Oribacterium sp. | reverse complement strand
AAACTTCGTATTCTATAAATGTTATTTCTTCCAATTCATCCTGCATGGCCGGCGGATTTTTCCTTCGTTCTATCGGGCTTCTTAGCCTACTTTAGTAACAACTGTTTCTTAGCCTGCATTGGCAACAAATTCCTTGCCTGCTACATTTTCCGCCTTTGCCGGTTTTTCTACTTTTTCCGCCTTCTCTTTCTTACTGTCCAATACAGCCACTGCCAAAGCCTGACCTACCACATTTAAAGCGGTTCTTCCTGCATTTGCAAAGAAGTCCACGGAGAGAATCAAGGCTACACCTTCCACCGGAAGTCCCAGCTGGGGAGCTGCTGCCAGTAAAACTACAATGGCCCCGGAGGGGATTGTTGCCGCGGTCTTTCCGATTAAACTTAAAAGGAGAACCGTAAACAGTAAGGCCTGAGGAGTGAAAGTAATGCCGTAAGCATTTGCCAAAAAGACAGTCGCTAAGGCAAAATACACTGCTGCTCCCTCAAGATTAAAGGAGTAACCAAGGGGTACCACGAAATCCGTAACCGCCTCGTCATAACCTTCCTTCTTCAAACGCTTCAAAAGTGGGGGTAAAACCACGCTGGAGCCGCCGGACACGAAGGCCAGGGTCACCAAATCTCCGATACTCTTGAAAAGCTTTACATAGTTTACCTTATATAGAATAGCAATAACGGAGAAGATTACAAGTGCCAAAACGCCATAGCCAAGGTACATTCCCAGAACAAACTGTCCAAGTCCCAAAAGCTTGTCCACTCCGGTCGTTGCCACGTCCTTGGCAATAAAGCCGAAGACGCCCACAGGAGAGAGTAAAATCACTGCGTCTAAAATCTTGTAAATGGCGGCAATCCAAATCTTTGTGCCGGAAAGGAAGGCTTCCTTCTTCTCCTGCTCCAGCTGGCCTACGCCATAGCCTAAGAAAATGGCAAAAATCAGAATCGGAAGTAAGGCGCCGTCTGTAAGTGCCTTGAAAAGATTGGAAGGAATGAAGTTTAAGAAAAACTCATCAATCTTTACCCCGGTGGCGATTCCTTCCAGGCTTGCACCTTCCTGTCCGATATTTACTCCCTGACCAAATCCTAAATAATAGGAAGCAAAGACAAAAAGGGCGGTAATTCCTGTAGTCACGGCAAAGAAATACAGGAAGGTCTTTCCCAGGAGCTTCTGAAAATGATTCTTTCCCAATACCTCTGCCACAGCCACCACCACAAGGGGGAGCACCAAAGGAATAATCAGCATACTGATGAGCCGGATAAAGGCCTGTCCCAGAAACTGGTAAAAGCTTGCGAATTGGGGAAGGAAATATCCTGCTGCCCCTCCTAAAAACAATGCTATCAATAATTGTAACCCCAAGGCTATTTTTTTCTTCTTTACGTTACCCATAATTCTCTTCTCCTTCTTCTCCCATAAAAGCTTTTCCCACTAAAAGCTTCTTTCTACTTTCTATACTTACTATTTCTGTCCTGCCATATATTCCTATAAACATACTGAATAACTAGGACTTCTGTACTATAGCATAAAAGATTTTCCTCCGCAAATTTTTATTTTAAATGCTCAGTTATAAATCTTGTCTATACCGGATTTTTACAATTTCTGCAAAAATTTTGTATCCAATGTGCTATTTTCGTTAATTTTTGCTATAATCTAGGTAGTTATACCAAACACATTATTCTTTGGAGCAAGGAAGCAGGAAGCTCCCTTCTCCCTCTATAGAAAGGAGACACAAATGGATCAAGGCAAGTTAGAGCGGATTTTAAAGAAGATGGAGGAGCGGAATCTTTCTCAGATGATTATTACCGACCCACCCGCCATTTTCTATTTAACCGGAAAGTGGATTCATCCCGGCGAAAGAATGTTGGCATTGTATATCAACACAAAGGGTGACAAGCATCTGTTCGTAAACCGTATGCTTCCTCAGGAGAGAGACTTAGGTGTTGAAATCACTTATTTTGACGATACGGAAGATCCTGTAGCAATTCTTTCCGAGTTCATCGAAAAGGATAAGCCCATGGGTATCGACAAGACCTGGCCGGCACGTTTCCTTCTTCGCTTACAGGAATTGAAGGCAGGCTCCTCCTTCGTCAACGGTTCCGTAATCGTGGACAAGGTACGTCAGATTAAGGACAAGCATGAGCAGGAGCTGATGATTCAGTCCTCTTTAGTAAATGATAAGGTTATGGAAGAGTTGGTGCCTTATGTGGTAAAGGGCTTAACAGAGAAGGAATTAAATGCCGTAACCAGAGACCTGTACAAGAAGCACGGCTGTTCCGGCGTTTCCTTTGATCCCATTACCGCTTACGGACACGGTGCCGCAGATCCTCACCACGTTACCGACGATACCAAGGGAAAGAAGGGAGATTGCGTTATTCTGGATATCGGCGGTGTCTTAAATGACTATATCTCCGACATGACCAGAACCGTCTTCATTGGAGAAGTCAGTGAAAGACATAAGGAGATTTATCAGATTGTCCGTGATGCAAACCTTCGGGGCATCGCTATGGCAAAGCCCGGAAACAGAATGTGCGATGTGGATTTGGCTTGCCGAAACTATATCGAGGAGAAGGGCTATGGTAAGTACTTCACCCATAGAACCGGACATTCCGCAGGTATCGAGGATCATGAGGTGGGAGACGTTTCCTCCGTTAATGAAGAGATTATCGAGGTTGGACAGTGCTTCTCTGTAGAACCCGGTATCTACATTCCTGAGGAAAATATCGGTGTGCGTGTAGAAGATCTGGTAATCATCACCGAGGACGGATGCCATGTATTAAACCACTACACCAAGGATCTTCTGATTGTAAAGGAAGACGGAAGTATCGTTAAGGGAGAGTAATATAGTTTTCCCTTTAGCGAATTCGCGGACTTTTCCGGAGAACTTTCGTAGCTTTCCCTTTATCGAATTCGATGTTTTTTCATTAGAAGATTTGTAAAATCCCCCAAAGGACTATCGTTCTCCCTTGGGGGATTTTTAGTATTAAGCGACTTCCGCTTCATAGTATTTCCCGTTAAATAATTAACATCTCTTGGAAAGTATGGTATGATAAAAGAAATATAATTTAAGAAAACCAGCGGCTCAGCCGGTGGAAACGGAGGACATTATGGCAAAGATTCAAGAAGGACGCATGCCTTATTTAGGCTATGAAACGTATTATCGTATTGTTGGAGAGAATAAGGGCAATAAAAAGCCTCTTCTTCTGCTCCATGGTGGACCCGGCTCCACCCACAACTATTTCGAGGTTTTGGATGACCTTGCAGAAAAGGATGGACGTCAGCTGATTATGTATGACCAGCTGGGCTGTGGAAATTCCTACCTGGACGGACATCCGGAGCTTTGGACCAAGGAGACCTGGCTAAACGAATTAATTGCCCTGAGAAAGCATTTAGGATTGGATGAAGTACATATCTTAGGACAGTCCTGGGGTGGAATGTTAGCTATCATTTATGAATGTGAATGTAAGCCGGAGGGAGTTGCCAGCTATATTCTTTCCAGTACCCTTCCCTACAATGCCATTTGGGAAAGTGAGCAGAAAAGAAGAGTCGGCTATCTTCCCAAGGAAATGCAGGAAGCCATTGCCAAGGCGGAAAAAACCGGAAACTACAGTGATCCGGACTATGACGTAGCCATTACAGAATTTATGACACGTCACTGTGCCGGCCCCTTCGGTCCCGATGCAGCAGAATGCTTAACCAGAAAGAAGAAGGCAGGAACCGAAGCCTATGTGGCAGGATGGGGTCCAAATGAATTTACTCCCACAGGTTCTCTTCGGGACTATAATTACATGGATCAGCTGAAGGATTTTTCCAAGCCAACTCTAATCTGTAACGGTGCTGAAGACCTTTGCTCTCCCTATATCGCAAAATTAATGTTTGATGCTATCCCCAATGCCAAGTGGGAGCTTTTCCGTTATTCTCGGCACATGTGCTTTGTAGATGAAGAGGAGCTTTACAAGAAGGTATTGATGGAGTGGCTGAATCAGAATGACTAGAGCTTGAAAGAAGGGTCAATACAAAATCAAAAAAATTTTCTAAGCAATATAGGTCTGAAAAAAGAAAGGGGAGGGCTCAAAGCCCTCCCCTTCTTAAATGCTTTATCTTATATCTTCTTATGCCGTTTCTTCTACCTGATCATTGGTAATCAAGCTGTTCAGCTTTCTATCCATAATCCACAGAACTGCTGCAAGAACAATCAAGAGAATTGCGATACCGAAGCTTGCTGCCGCAAATGGCATCTTGGAAATAATGTTATACAAGGTTCCGTAGGAAAGTCCTGCGATAAAGATGGCAAAGGTCCATACCGCCATCATTGCGGAGAGGAGCTTTCCGGGAGCAAACTTGGAAATAAAGGAATTTCCTAATGGAGAGAAGGTCATCTCACCAAGAGACAGGCAGAATCCGAATACTACAACCCAAAGTAAGCTTGCAGGTCTTCCGGCTCTAGTAATCTCTGCAAATGCGGAAACCACGAAAGCAAGTCCTAAAATTCCCATACCTAATGCAGTATGCTTAAAGATACTGAGTCCACCGCCGGGGCGCTTTGCATCTCTAGCCCAAAGGAGTCCTAAAACAGGTCCTAACAGAATACAAAGAAGTCCATTCTCAGAGTCAAAGAAGGATGTCGGAATAGTGAATCCGAAAAGCTTCCAGTTCATGTTAATGAATTCCTTAGCATCGTTCATTGCTCCCCAGTGATCATAAACAGGTAGATATGCTAAATACCAGAAAATCCAGAAAACGGAGGAGAAGAGGGAAACGGCGATAATAGCCAGAACTCTTTGCTTCTCAATCTTTGTGAGAGGTCTGCTTGGCTCAGCTGTCTTAATGGTCTCTTTGGATGCTGCTGCTTCTGCACTATCCTTAAAGGGCTTTGCTCCTGCTTCTCCTAAGGGTCCCCAACCTAAGAAGAACATAACAGCATTTACCAACATAACGATGGAGCAAACCAGGAAACAGATTCTATAGCCTCTTGCTCCTGCAATCAGTCCCACGCTGGTGGTTCCGATGAAGGAACCTAAGTTTACCATGGAATACTGGGTAGAGAAGGCCATATCCAAATCCTTAGGATCGGAGAATAACTTTCCGGTGATGGAGTTGGTCTGGGGCTTAAAGAGTCCGGTTCCGATAGAAGCTAATGCAATCATGATAGCCACATCAGTCAAATTGGAAGATCTAAAGCCGAAGAAGTATCCTATACTGATCAAAGCCATACCGATGGGAACCAGATACTTGGCACCCACAAAATGGTCGGATATATAGGAACCGAATAAAGGCGCTAAATAGGTAAATGCTACGAAGAAAGATTGGTAAGTAGCACCATTTTCCTTCGCTACTCCTAAACCGCCGTTGGCCGCAGTGGCGATTAAAAATTGTACGATGAGCCACTTTACAGAGTAAAAGCTAAAGCGCTCCAGGGTGAAGGCAAAGTTACAAATCCAGAACCCTAGCCCTCCCTTTCTTTTTACTGTGCTGTCCATAAACACTCCTCTCCTTAAGGTTTAACCCTTATCCCTGCCTCTCCTCCTTATGCCACTCTTTCTTCGGGGAAAGAAAGAGTTTTTAGGGGAAAATGTAGGCAGGCAAAAATAAATTCTTAAGGGGAATTATAGCACTTGTACGCTTTTTCTTCAATATTCTGTAAATATTTATACATTTTGTCTTTAAATGAAATGAGCTATTTTAAGCATCTCGGTAGTTTGACAGTTAAATAGTTCCAAAATCTCCTCAGGCCTTGAAAAGCCTGT
>CAUUJL010000116.1:0-5859 GCA_963545375.1 uncultured Oribacterium sp. | reverse complement strand
CTCCCGAATCTCTTCTAAGTCCTCTTCGAGTTCCGGCTCCCGAATCTCTTCTAAGTCCTCTTCGGGCTCCGGTTCCACATCAGCCTCTGATTTATCTTCGGTTTCCGAGTTCTCGAATACTTCGTTGTCTTCTTCGAGCTCTCCTTCCTTCTCCGCCTCCAATTCCATAAGATAAGCTTCGATAAAGCTTTCTTCCTCTTGCAAAAGGTCCCTGCCTACTGTTCCGGGTCCAATGCCTTCGCGTCCTCCTGCCCTTCTGTACTTTCTTCCGCTGTTTCTTCCACTGTTTCTTCCGCTTCTTCTTCCGCTGCTACCTCCGCCTCATCCGCAGCTTCTTCCAGTTCTTTTTCTTCTTCGCTTTCCGCAGAAACTTCCGGCTCCGGAGTCTCTTCCTCTACAGCATCTTCCGGCTCTGTACTTTCTTCCGCCTCATCCGCAACTTCTTCCGGTTCTTCGTCCAGCTCTTCTTTTTGATCTTCCAACCGTTCTTCTTTAGCTTCTTCTACCTTCTCCGGCTCTAAGCCAAGGCTGTCCTTAAGCTCCTCCGTTACTTCCTCTTCCAAAAGCTTCTCCAGATCCTTGGGAAGGCTGGGTAGGGAAGCTAGAGAATCTACACCGAAACGAGTCAGGAACTCCTCGGTGGTGCCGAAGAGCACCGGTCGACCCGGAGCATCCAAACGGCCCACCTCTTCAATCAAACCGAATTCCACCAAACGGTTGACCGCATGGTCGGACTTTACCCCACGAATCCGCTCTACCTCTGCCTTTGTTACCGGCTGGCAGTAGGCGATAATGGAAAGGGTTTCCAAATGCACATCGGAAAGCACCGGCTTCCTACTCTGCTTAACCACCCGAATCAAAGCATCATAGGTTTTGGGGTGGCTGACCAACTGGTATTTTCCCTCCAGCTTTCGGATTAAAAGACCGCCTTGACGCTCCTCATATTTCTTCCGTAAACGCTCTGCTGCAAGCTCTGCTCCATCCACACCCATATGCAGACAAATCGCCATTTCTTCCAGACTCACAGTTCTTCCCAAAGAAAACAAAAGAGCTTCCAGTAAATCTTCCTCTTCCTGCAAGCTTAGGGCATCTTCTCTTTCTATTTCTTCCTGCAAGCTAAGAACCGGGGCCTTATCCCGAGAGCCTTCGGCTTTTTCTTCCACCGAATCCCTATCCCGTAAGGCTTCGGCAGCTTCCCCTGCCAAAGTTTTTTCCAACTCTTCTTTCAAAGAGTACTGTTCGTTTTCCTCCACCTGCCTTACTCCCTTCTAAAAGCTATTTAAGATAAATTCTTTTCTATATTTAATTTACTGACGGCAGACCTTCCATGCATAGCTTACGCGCCGCTTTTTTAATCAAAATCTTCCACCAGCGTCAGATCCATTTCTTCCTGATCCGCCTCTTTATTAACAGTGATGTCTAAGTCTCCGAAGGCGTTTTCCTGCTTTAAGATAATCTTCCCCATTTTCATCAGCTCCAAAATGGCCAAGAAGCTCACCACCGTCTCCGTCTTTCCCTGCTTTTTCTTTAGCATCTGTCGGAAGGAAAAACGTCCGTGACTTTTCGCATAAGCCAGAATATCCTGCATTTTCCCCTGCAAACTAATCTTTTCCCGCTTAATCTTTCCAAAGTTTGCCCGAAGCTGGTCCTTTCTGGCTTCCTTCCGCCTTAAAATCTCCTTCATGGTCTCCCGAAGGCGAAGAATGTCCAAGCCCTTCAACAGATCCTCCAGGTCCAAAGGCGGCTTGTACTTTTCCACTTCCTTCGGAATACTGGGTTCCTTTTCAATGATATTGGGGGCAGTTTCTTCCTTGGTTCGTAGCATTCCGCTGATTCTTTTATATTTTTTATATTCTAAAAGTCTCTGTACCAGCTCTTCTCTGGGGTCTACTTCTTCCCCTTCCTCTTCCTCCTTCTTGGGTAACAGCATTCTGGCCTTCATTTCCAGAAGCGTCACTGCCATCAGCAGGAAGGCGGAAACGATTTCCAGATCCTCTTCCTCCAGAGCCTTCATATATTCCAGATACTGCTCTGTAATTTCCGAAATCGGAATATCATAGATATCGATTTTATTTTTTTCAATAAGGTGGAGCAATAAGTCCAGCGGCCCCTCAAAGGCATCCAGCTTATAAAAAATCACCTTTTCTTCCATCATTTTCTCCTTAAGCTTCTCCCATAGGAAGAATATCAAAGCAAGCCAGCTCCGGGAAGTTTGCCAGGCGCACATTGATGCTGTGGGTTCCCAGTCCCCTTCCGGTAAAATGCCATTGTCCCCCTACTTTTCGTAAACCTCTTGGGTTTCGCACAAAAAACTTATACTGTGGCGTCATCAAAGCAAAGCCGGGGAAGCCGATGGCTCCTCCATGAAAATGTCCGGACAGCACCAAATCCACCGGCAAGGCCTCCATTTCCTCCTGGTAAAAGGGGCTGTGCATTAAGGCAATGCGAAAAATATTTTTAGGCTGTTCCTCCCGGGTAGCTCCTATAGCCTTTTCCCAATTTTTCTTATCCTCTTCCCCCAAGGGCTTTTTCTTCTTCCAAAGCAGGGGACGATAATAGGATAAATCCAAAGACAAGCCGCTAAGCTCTAAATCCTGGGCTAAAAGCACTGAACGATTCTCTAAAAGCTCCACCTTTTCCAAAGCCTTCCGAAAGGCCTGCTGCTTTCCCTGAAAATCCTCTTTACTAAACAACTTTTCCTCATGGTTTCCAAAAGCATAGTAAAGAGGGTATTTTTCTGCTAAAGCATACAGCAAACGACAGGAATTTTCCACCTCATCTCTCTCCACCGTTTTTTCTCCGGAATAGCTTATAGGAAAGTCTCCCCCAATGAAAATCCACCGAGGCTTTAATTCCTCGATTTTTTTCAGTAATATCCCATTATCCTTTCCAAAGCTCTTGTCATGGAGGTCTGTCAGGAAGAGAAAACGATAGGCCTTCTTTACCTTATCGGTAGAAATCCTATACTTCTCCACTCTGAGTTGATTTCTTTCCCACTGGGAATAGATAAGCAGGAGCAAGGGAAGGATTAAGAGGAAAAGAAAAGTCATTTTGTCTATTCCTTTCTATACGAATCCGCATAATAATGTTAAAATTATACAAGATAGAAGAATTCTTTATATTTTGTCTTCCTTTTTTCTCATTTTAAAAGGAGTATATGTGATTAGTTATGCCCCATTTTGGCGACTGATTGAACGAGAACAAGTGAGCCAATATCGTCTTATTCAAGACCACAAAGTTTCTGCCGCACAGCTGCATCGTTTGAAGAAAAACCTACCGGTCTCTACAGAAACCATACGACAGCTTTGCCTTTTGTTTTCCTGTACTGTTTCAGACATTATGGAAGTACGTCCTTAGAGACCGGGCATAGTCATATATGGTATTTTATCATAGGGAAAAGGTCTGCCAGAGAAGGAACTCTGACAGACCTTTTTCGTACATTTCTTTCAGAAAATGCGGCTTTTCTATAGAAGCGTCTGCCTCTTAGGCTTCGGAGTGTCCTTCCTCTTTGCCCTCATTTTCCTCTGTTCCCTCTTTCCCCTCTGAAGGATTTTCCGGATGCTCTCCTTTTCCTTCCTTTTCCTTTACCTCGGCAAAGATCTTCATAAACTCTTTACCGGTAATGGTTTCCTTCTCAATCAGGAACTTTGCGATTTCATCCAGAGCAAAACGATTTTCCAACAAAATCTTCTTGGATTCTTCGTAGCACTCCTTCAAAATTCGTGCCACTTCCTGGTCTACCTCTGTGGCGGTATCGTCTCCGCACTCTAAGACAGCCCGACCTCCAAGGTACATATTTTCCTGTCTTGCCAGTCCCATTAAACCGAACTTCTCAGACATACCGTACTGGGTCACCATCGCTCTGGCAATCTTCGTTGCCTTCTCGATATCATTGCTGGCTCCGGTGGTTACCGTTTCAAAAACGATTTCCTCCGCCGCTCTACCTGCCAGACATTCCACCATCATAGAATGAAGCTCTGCCTTGGTATTCAGATATTTTTCTTCCTCCGGCACCTGCATCACATAGCCAAGGGCTCCCATGGTTCTCGGGACAATGGTGATTTTCTGTACCGGCTCGGAGTCCTTCTGCACCGCTGCCACAAGGGCATGTCCTACCTCATGGTAAGAAACAATCTTTCTCTCCTGCCGGGAAAGAATACGATCCTTCTTCTCCTTACCCACCAAAACCACTTCCACCGCCTCAAACAAATCCTTCTGACTAACCTTTTCTCTGCCGTTCTTTACCGCAGTGATGGCGGATTCGTTCATCATATTGGCAAGATCCGCTCCCACCGCACCGCTGGTGGCTAAGGCGATTTCGTCAAAGTCTACGCTGTCATCCAGCCTGATATCCTTCGCATGCACCTTTAAGATGTTGACTCTTCCCTTTAAATCAGGCTTTTCTACAATTACTCGACGGTCAAAACGTCCCGGACGGAGCAGAGCCGGATCCAGGATTTCCGGACGGTTGGTAGCTCCCATGACCATGATTCCCTTCCCCGCATCAAAGCCGTCCATTTCGGAAAGGAGCTGATTCAGAGTCTGTTCTCTTTCGTCATTGCCCCCGTAACGGGTATCTCTGGTCTTACCGATGGCATCAATCTCATCAATGAAAATGATACAAGGCGCAGTCTGGTTTGCCTGCCGGAACAAATCTCTTACACGACTTGCTCCCACACCTACGAACATCTCCACAAAATCCGAACCGGAAAGAGAATAGAAGGGCACATTGGCCTCTCCTGCCACAGCCTTGGCGAGCAAAGTTTTTCCGGTTCCCGGAGGTCCTACCAAAAGGGCTCCCTTAGGAAGCTTCGCACCGATAGAAGTATATTTTGTGGGATTATGCAGGAAGTCTACGATTTCCACAAGGCTTTCCTTCGCCTCATCCTCACCTGCCACATCCTTAAAGCTAATGCCGGTGTCCTTCTGCATATACATCTTCGCCTTGGACTTTCCTACTCCGGAGAATCCTCCCCCGGAGGTTCCCATCTTCTTCACCATGGCGTTCATCAGAATAATCAGGAAAACAAAGGGCAGTACAATGCTGACAATAATCTGCATCAAAAAGGCGGAATTATCCGGTCTCTTTCTGTAAATCTCCACATTATGTCTATAGAGACGCTCCACCAAAGATGCGGCATCCGCATTGACCGGCACCACATAGTAGACTCTGCTTTCTCCCTGAGTCAGCCCGGAAGAGCCGTCGGATCCTGCATTATTTCTCCTCTTCAAATGATTCTTTAAAATCATCCCCAGAATCGTTTCCCAAGAAGTTCTCTCGGAAATATCTTCCTTAAAATAAACCTCTTCCGTTTTTACACTGCCCTCTTGGAGACCTTCCGCATTATTCTTAGAGGAATCTTGCGTCAGTGAGGAATTCTGTTCAGAGGAAGAAGTATCTTCCTTTGGCGCGTCGAAGTTTAAGGACTTTCCTTCGTCATCATCCCTGGCAATGCCTTCCTTCTCCTCTTTACTTGGATTTTCCTTCGGCTGCTCTGTCTTCACTCTGCTCTTGGGATAAACCGTAATCTGTCCGTCTCCCCACTCTACCTTGGCCACCAGATCCTGATCCACCATAGAAAGAAAACGACTATAGCTTAATTCCTGAGACATGCCTTTAGTCATAAAACGCTGGGCTACCGTATATATAAAGAAGGTTACTGTTGCCGCTATTAAAACGATGAGAACCGTCTGCCCCCAGTTAGAGAAGCCTCCATTCTCACCGCCTTTAAAATCATTATTATTATCCATGCTACTCTCCTTATTCTCATGGCTTACGCCGTTATATCATTATACGGAGAGCCCCCACATAAAGCAAGGCAAATCGGCGTCGCTACAAGCTTTTTCCGTTTTGCCTAT
>CAUUJL010000115.1:0-6208 GCA_963545375.1 uncultured Oribacterium sp. | reverse complement strand
AGTGTTACCTCACACGGACCTGAACCGTGCGCGTCTGCCATTCCGCCACTTCTGCAAACGAAAGTAGTATATCACCATCGTTTTTTTTCGTCAAGAAAAAGAATTTCAACCAAAAGATTTATTATACAATCGGAAATACTCAGTTTTTCGTAGATATCTTTCTACACCAGCTTGCCCAACAAGCCGTAGCTGAGTAGGGACATAATCCCTGCTGCAAGGCATACTCCGATACCGATGGCTAAGAATGCCTTTTTTCGATTCATCTTTAAAAGGCTGGCTACCATGGCACCGGTCCATGCGCCGGTACCGGGCAGGGGAATTCCCACAAAGAGAACCAGACCCCAGAAGTCCACCTTATCAATGGCATCCTTATGCTTATCTACTTTTTTCCTAAACCAGGATGCCAAAGGTCTTGTGATGGAAGACTTCTCCATAAGCTCCACGATCTTGGCAAAGAAGAAAAGGACAAAGGGGATGGGGAGGATATTTCCGATTAAACAATATAGCAAGCCTTGTATATAATTTACCTTCAGTAAGGAGGCGGCAATCAAACCGCCACGCAGTTCGATAACGGGCATCATGGATAAAAAGAAGACCATCATTTCCCGAGAAAGAAATTTTTCAAAATGTGCTGTAAAAAATGTAATAAAACTTTCCATAATTCCCTTTTCTCTAAACTTGAATGCCATTTTGACTTATGTTAGAATTTCATGCAAAGGCATTTTCCCATTGAAACTGTTTGGGATTCTATAGAAGAAGTATAGGGGAGTCAATGCTTTTCACAAAAACTGCACATTTGCAAAGTAAAGTGCAAACTGTTCTTTTTTTAAAATTGAGTAGTTTTAAAAATAAAGGAGTGCAATGATTAATTTCGAGGATGAGATAAAGAGGTTTAAACCCAGCTTGGATGTGGATCAGTTAGAGGATGCCATTCTCAAGGTGGACCTTACCGATATGAATGATTTGATGACACAGCTTATGGAAGAGGCTTTAAAGAAGGGGAACGATCCGTCATGAAATATGATATTACCCTGGAACGGATAGCCAACTGTTATTATAACCTGGGACTGGAAAGAGCCAGACTTCGGGACTTAAGCGGTGCCGCAGAGCTGTTGAAGAAGGCCTTGCATTTTGATAAGTACCAAAGGGAAGCAAGAAATCTATTGGGGCTTATTTTTTTTGAAATGGGAGAAGTGGCGGATGCCCTGGTGCAATGGGTCATCAGCATGAACCTTTTGCCGGAGGATAATCCGGCGGATTATTTTTTGGAGCAGATTCAAAGAAAGCCGGCTATTTTGCGCATTTGCTCTGATAATGTAAAGCGCTACAATCAAGCCTTGGACTATGCCCAGCATAATAATGAAGACTTGGCGGTTTTTCAGTTGAATCAGGTTATCGGAGACAGTCCGAACTATGTGAAGGCCCACATCTTACTTTCTCTTCTCTACATGAGAAGAAGCGAGTGGGTAAAGGCGGGAAAGAGTCTTTATCTGGTGCTGAAGATTGACAGAAACAATCCAAAGGCTCTCGTTCTTATGGACTATGTGAAGAAGAAGACCGGTAGAGCGGAGGTGGAGCAGAGTCGCCTTCGGAATGTATTTTCCCATAGGAAAATGATGGATGATGACGTAATGATGCCCCAGGAGGTTAAGCAGATTTCCCCCTGGGCGGTTTCTGCCCTACTCCTTTTGGGCGTGGTGATTGCCCTTTTTGTTTTTTATCTTTTGATGCTTCCGGCAGGAATCAGAAGAGCCAATAGCAAAAACAATCAGGAAATGATATCCTATACGGAAAAGCTGGATGCGGCGAATCAGAAAATGGGTGATTTGTCTGCGGCCAATGCCAGTCTGCAAAAAGAGTATGATGAGATGAAGGAGAAGCTGGATCGCTATGAGAACCAAAATGCTTCCTTTATGGCGCAATATCAGAGCCTTATAGGTATTAACAATGCTCTTTCCACAGGAGATTTGACACAGGCGGCTCAGTTATACACGGCCTTGGATCAAAGTGCCATTACGGATGAAAGTCTGGTTTCCATGCTATCTTCCATTAAGTCCCAGATGGAGGGAAGTGTGTACCTTCGTTTGCAGGAATTGGGCAGTACGGCATGGAATGCAGGCCGTCTGGAGGAAGCTTTACAGGATTATACCTGGAGCGTAAAGATTCGAAGAGAGGCGGAGAACTTATTCCTGTTGGCAAGAATACAGCAAACCATGGGCAATACCACGGAGGCGAATCAGAACTTTGATTCCGTGGTAGGGGAGTTCCCAAGTTCGCCTTATGCGGAAAGGGCCAGACAGGCAAGGGGATATTGATGTTGGATCAGAGGAAAATCATAGCCATGGTGCAGGTCGCCATGCTGGAAAAGGAAATAGGGCAGGAGGCTCTGGACACGGCCAAGTACTATAGGGAAGATTATATTTCCAATCGGGTACTGCGGGGAATCCTTCAATATACAGGAATCTTCTTCCTGCTTTTGCTTGCCTATTTTCTTATGGAAATAGAAAACATTCTCCAAAAGCTGGATTTTCAATATATGATGGATTTGGGAAAACGAATTTCCCTTCTCTATTTCCTGGGCATGGTTTGTGCCATTGTGCTTATTTCCATTGTGTCCTATTATTCCTATGAAAGAGCCTATGAAGACAGTTTGCTTTATCGTGAACGCTTAGAGGATCTGCTTCTTTTATCTACAGCAAAGAGAACGGAAAAGCTTAGAAAAAAGGAGGAGAAAGACACTATCGTTCAAAAAGCCAGAGAAGAGGCTCAGGAAGTGGTACTGCAAATGAAGAAAGAGGGAGCTAAACTGGATTTAGCGCCGCTTTATACAAGATCGGAAAGATTGGCTAAGGCTAGAAGGCTGAAGGACGGAGGAAAAGCTGTTCAGAAAAATGCTGCTCCCAAACCAAAGGGAGAAGAAGAGTGGCTGGATGATGAGGCGGATTGGTTGGACGAGTAAGATAGGGAGAGAGTAGGAGTATGAACGGTTTTCGGCTTTTTAAAGAAAAATGTCAAAAAATATATGGACAGCAGGATTATTGGATGGTTCCTATTTTCCGTTCCTGCCTGGCCTTTCTTATCTTTTTTTCCTTAACTCGCCATTTTTCCATGGTGGGAAAGCTGGCGCATCCGATTTTTCTTTTGTTTTTTAGTTTGATATCCTTTTTTCTTCCCTTTTCGACTTTGCCGATGCTTCTGGGCGTAATTTTGATGTCCTATTTTTATCAGCAATCCCTTTTGCTCTTAATCGTTTCCGGGGGCATCTTTTTGTTCTTGTTTTTATTGCAAAGCAGTATCAGGGGAAAATATGCCATCCTCATCGCTTTGATGCCCTTTTGCTTTCTTTTGAAAATCCATTATTTTTTACCGATATTTGTAGGGCTCACCATGGGCTTTACGGCCTTTCTACCTCTGGCTTTGGGATGCTTTTTATATTTTTTCCTGAGCTTTATTCAGCAGAACGAAAAGCTTTTTTCGGCTTCTGCAGACCTTACGGAACAGTTGGAATCCTTGACAAAAACCTTGCTTCCCTTTTTTAAAGATAAGGAAATGATTCTTGTATTGGTTCTTTTTTCTGCTGTGGTAGTGACGGTTTATCTGCTGAGAAACGGAAACTTTCAGTATTCCTGGCACATTGCGGTAACGGTGGGGCTGGTCATGGAGGCATTGCTTTGGGTATTGTATCCTTTGCTTTCTTTGAAGATGAACTTCTTGATTAGCATTATTGCCTATTTCATTTCCGCCCTGCTGTCTGTATTCACCCTGTTTTTCTTCCATGATGTGGATTACAGGGGAACCAAATTTTTGCAGATGGAAGACGATGATTACTACTATTTTGTAAAGGCTGTACCGAAGAATAAAGGAGAACATTTTCCTTCTTCGGATTAAGGAATTTTCTCCATAGAGAAAAGAGAATTTTTGTGTGAACTTGGCTGTTTGTTGCTACGAGGAGAAAGGGGTATCGGAATTGGATTTCTTTACAAAGATTAAGGGGTGGGTAAGTTTACTTCCTGCGTTTAGTCTGTCAGGACTTGTGGAAATAGCAATTTTGGCAGGGATTATTTATGTCGTCCTTCTTTGGATTCAGAACACAAGAGCCTGGCAGTTACTGAAAGGAATTCTGGTGCTTCTTTTGTTTACGGCATTTGCCGTTTTCTTCCGTTTGAATACGATTGTTTGGTTAATTGAAAGAATTTCCACAGCGGCTATTATTGCAGCTGTTATCATTTTCCAACCGGAATTGCGAAAGGCTTTGGAGCAATTAGGCTCTAAGAATCTTTTCGGGCAGTTCCAAAGGGAAGACAGCAAAGGCAGCTTGAGAGTAAATGAAGAATTGATTTCGGCCTGTCAGGAAATGTCAAAATACAAGACCGGTGCATTGATTGTTATTGAGCAAAACCAAAGCCTTAAAGAGGTGGAGGATACCGGCATTTACGTGGATGGTATAGTAACGGCGGCCTTGCTCATTAATATTTTTGAAAAAAATACCCCCTTACATGACGGGGCGGTTGTGATTTCCGGAGACAGAGTGGTTTCCGCCACCTGTTATCTTCCCCTGTCCGATACCGGAATTTCCAAGGCCTATGGCACCAGACACAGGGCGGCGTTGGGAATTTCGGAAAGTACGGATGCCATTACCCTGGTAGTATCCGAGGAGACAGGACGAATCTCCGTAGCCTTTCAGGGAAAGCTTTTACATGTCAAAGAGGCAGGAGAATTAATACGGTATCTTCCGAAGCAGGAGCAGGAAGAGCAGAAGAAAACTTTATTTTCCCGTATTCTTCCCAGAAAAAAGGAGGAGAGATAAATGAAGTTTTTTAAAGAGAATCTTATATTAAAGCTGGTGAGTGTGGTTCTGGCTTTGTTGCTTTGGCTGATTGTTTTCAATGTGTCCAATCCGGAGCAAAAGGAAAGCAGAACCGTGGAATTACAGATTTTAAATCAGGACACCTTTTCCGCGGAGAATAAAACCTGGGAAGTGGATCGGAGTACGGTGACAGTAAGTTATACCGTGCGAAGTAATCTGGCTTCCTCTGTAAAGGCTTCCGATTTTAAGGCCTATATTGATTTAAGTGATTACTCTATTACAGGATCCGTACCGGTCTATGTGGAGCTTGTCAATCAGGAAAATGCTTCCAGCATTTCCGATATTGTGGCCAGACCTTCCGTTGTTCATGTCAGCATAGAGGATTTACAAAAGAAAAAATTCGATTTGCAGGTGCATCAACAGGGAAACGTAGCGGAGGGCTATACCGTTTCTTCTATCAGTGTAGATCCTACTACCATTTATGTAACCGGTCCGGAGTCTTCCGTGGGACGGATTTCTTCTTTAGGTTTGGTGGTTAATGTGGACGGCATGAATCAAAATACCGATGGTACCGGAAAGATTGTTTTTTACGATGCTAACGGAAAGATTATTCAAAATCTGCCGAATGTCAGCCTGTCTCAGGAGCAGGTGGATTATACGGTGGTGATTCACAAGAAGAAGGATCTTATTCTATCCGCAACAACAGAAGGAAATGTCCAAAACGGTTATACGGTGGAGGAGCTTCAGATTTCTCCAAAAAGCATCAGTGTTTCCGGTAGTGAATCTGTTTTGGAGGGGCTTAATCAACTGACTCTTCCTGCCTTGGATGTATCCAATGCCAAGGAGGATGTGAGTGTAAGCTTGCGGCTTAAGGATTATTTGCCCAGCGGTTTGTCTCTTGCAGAGCCCAACAGTACAGTCTATATTCACGCCACTATCAAAAAGCTTCCGGAAAGCACGAAGGAAGAGGTGGAGCAGAATACCAAGGCAAGTACTACGGAAGAGAGTACGGAGGGCACAACAGAGAGCAGCAAATCCTCGGAAAGCACAAAAAGCACGGAGGAAGAAAACGCAACGGAAACAAAGGGAAGCGGTAATGGAGATAGTAAAGGAAGCGGAGCGGATAGTGGAGAATCTACAGAAAACAAAGGCCCCAGCGCTGAACGGAAAGCAAAATCACAGTAAAAAAAGTCTGTTTTTTGACCTTTGCTTATATACGATATTGTATGGCATGGCATATCTTTTGAAGGAAGGGGGATATGCCGTGCTTTCCTTTTTATGCTTTCTGATTTTGTCTCTTTATCTTTTTCTTCGGGAAAGAGAGAGAGAGGGAAGCATTGTGACTTTGCCCGGTCTTTTTGCTTTGGGATTACTTTTTGGAGAGGGCGTGGCTACTTTACA
>CAUUJL010000114.1:0-6311 GCA_963545375.1 uncultured Oribacterium sp. | reverse complement strand
TTCGAAATAGAACTAAGAGGGAACTGGCAAAAAAACCTACAGCGATTCCTAAGTTGAAATAATTCATTGAAAACTCCTTTCATTTCTTTGCCTTCACTCTTGGGTGAAAGCAATATGTATTACAAAATGTCGTAAATACTTTACATGACCAATATACACCTTGTTTTTGATATGTCAAGTATATTTTACAAAAAGACAATCCATAGGAAACTTTCTTCAGGAGTATCCGTCTCGATTTTCTTTACCAATCGTCCATTCTCCAAAAGTTCTGCTACAATGAAACTGTTTGAGCAAAGGAACAGTACGAGTGAAGAACATAGAGCATTAATAAAGAAACAAAGTGAGGAGTAAGGAAGATGTTATTTTATTTTTCAGCTACCGGAAATACCAGGCATGTAGCAGAGAAAATTAAAGAGCCGCAGGAAGAAATGATATCCATTGAGGAAGCCTGCAAGGCAGAAAGCTATGAGTATACGGTTAAGGACGGAAGGTTTGGAATTTTAAGTCCCACCTATGATTGGGGACTACCCAGCATTGTTTATGCGTTCTTGGAAAAGTTGAAGCTTCGGTATGAAACAAAGCCCTACAGCTTTTATGTGAGAACCTTCTGGATGACAACGGGGGCAGCCTCTTCGATTGCGGATAGTCTTTTAAAAGAAAAAGGTTTAGCCTTGGATGCGAAATTCGATATTCGTATGCCGGATACTTGGACTGTGATTTTTGACTTATCCAATGCGGAAAAGGTTAAAACTAGCTTAAAGCAGGCGGAAGAGGAAATCAATGAGCTTAAGGTATTACTTTCCGAAAAGAAAAAAGGAAAAGAGATGGATTTCACGGTGCCCGAATTTGTAGGAAGGGTGGCGAAAAAGCTTTATGATGGTAAGATGCGAAAGACCAAGAATCTTTCTGTGTCCGATGCCTGCATCGGCTGCACACTTTGCGCTAAGAAATGCCCGGTTCAGGCGATTGAAATGCAGAACAAAAAGCCGGCTTGGGTGAAGGAAGACTGCACCATGTGTCTGGGCTGTCTTCACCGTTGCCCGAAACATGCCATATATTACGGGAGCGGCAAGGCGACCAACGCCCATGGACAATATACGTATCAAAAATACGCAGGAGAGAAGAGCGTGTAAGCTCTTCTTTTTATGTATGGAAGAGGGAAAGGTAGGGCTGTCCCCTCAGCCATTTTTTTGATAAAATCTACCCGAAGTAATTTTCCTGTTGTAAATGCTGTATGGAGGAAAAGAAATGGACTATAGAACAGAACACGATTCCATGGGGGAAGTGCGGGTTCCGGTGGAAAAATACTGGGGGGCACAAACCCAGAGAAGCTTTGAGAACTTTAAAATAGGAACGGAGAAAATGCCCGCTGAGATTGTTCGTGCCTTTGCCATTTTAAAAAAGGCGGCGGCAATCGCCAATAACCGACTTGGCAAACTGGATGAAAGACGAAAAACTTTGATTTCCGGTGTATGTGATGAGATTTTGGAGGGGAAACTCAACGAGCATTTTCCCCTTGTGGTATGGCAAACCGGAAGCGGAACCCAGTCCAACATGAATGTGAACGAAGTCATTGCCAATCGGGGAAATGAAGTGGCAGGAGAAAAGCTTTTGCATCCCAATGACCATGCCAATATGTCCCAAAGCTCCAACGATACCTTCCCAACAGCCATGCATATCGCAGCAGCCTTGGAAATCGAGGAGAGACTTTTTCCAAGTTTGGATACCCTCATTCAGTCTTTTGAAAGACTCATGCAGGAAAATGAAGGCATTGTAAAAACAGGCCGGACTCACTTACAGGATGCCACCCCGATTAGCTTTTCCCAGGAAATCAGCGGTTGGAAAAATATGCTGGAAAAATCGAAGGAGATGCTGCAATTAAGCCTTCCCGGACTTCGGGAACTTGCTCTTGGGGGAACCGCGGTGGGAACGGGACTTAATGCCCCTAAAGGCTTCAATTTGGAGGTGGCCAAAGCGGTTTCTGAACTTACGAAAAAGGATTTTAAAACTGCAGCCAATAAATTTCATTCTCTTACGGCGAAGGATGAGCTTGTTTTTGCCCACGGTGCATTGAAAGCCTTGGCGGCGAATCTTATGAAAATAGCCAATGACATCAGATGGCTGGGCAGTGGGCCAAGATGCGGTCTTGGAGAAATTTTCCTTCCGGAAAATGAGCCGGGAAGCTCCATTATGCCGGGGAAGGTCAATCCCACCCAATGCGAAGCACTTACCATGGTTTCCGTTCAAGTCATGGCCAATGACGTGGCGGTGGGCATGGCGGCTTCTCAAGGGAATTTTGAGCTAAATGTATATATGCCGGTGTGTATCTACAATTTTTTGCAGTCTGTGCGCCTACTTTCCGATGCCATGCTGTCCTTTAATCGGAACTGTGTTGTGGGCATCAAGGCTAACAAAGAGAAAATGCAGGAAAATCTACATCGTTCTCTTATGCTTGTAACCTGTTTGAATCCCTATATCGGCTATGAAAATGCGGCGAAGACAGCGAAGAAAGCCTTTCAGGAAAATATTTCTTTGAAAGAAGCCTGCCTACAGCTTGGCTTCTTGACGGAAGAGAAATTTGACGAAGTGTTTAAGCCGGAACAAATGATATAAAGTATGGAGGAAGAAAAAATGGACTATGCGAAGGAATCATTGAAACTGCATTATGAATTAAAGGGAAAGCTGGAGATTACACCGAGAGCCAAGGTGGATAGCAAAGAGGCTTTAAGCCTTGCTTATACTCCGGGTGTGGCTGAACCCTGCCTAGTGATACAGAAGGATGTGGAGAAAAGCTATGAGCTGACAAGACGCTGGAATACGGTGGCCGTGGTAACGGACGGAACTGCGGTTCTAGGCTTGGGAGACATTGGGCCGGAGGCAGGTATGCCGGTTATGGAAGGTAAATGTGTGCTGTTTAAGGCATTTGGAGATGTGGATGCCATTCCGCTCTGCGTAAGAACAAAGGATGTGGAGGAAATCGTGAAAACGGTGAGCCTCCTGGCCGGAAGCTTCGGAGGAGTGAATTTGGAAGACATTTCCGCACCCCGTTGTTTTGAGATTGAGAAGAGGCTAAAGGAAGTTTGCGATATTCCTATTTTCCATGACGACCAGCATGGTACTGCGGTGGTAACTTTGGCAGGCCTTATCAATGCCTTAAAGCTTACCGGGAAAAAAATCGAAGAAGTGAAGATTGTGACTTCCGGAGCAGGAGCGGCAGGCATTGCCATTATCAAACTGCTCATAAGCATGGGAGCTAAAAATGTGATTATGACGGACAGGGAAGGTGCTATTTATAAGGGGAGAGAGAACTTAAATCCCATTAAGATGGAAATGGCAGAGATTACCAATCTCTCCATGGAAAAGGGAAGTCTTTCAGATGTTATCAAAAATGCGGATGTCTTTATCGGCGTTTCCGCACCGGGAACCCTGAATAAGGATATGGTGAAGAGCATGGCGGAGAAGCCCATTATCTTTGCCTGTGCTAATCCTATTCCGGAAATTTTCCCGGAGGATGCGAAGGCGGCCGGTGCTGCGGTAGTATCTACGGGGCGGTCGGATTTTCCCAACCAGATTAATAATGTACTATGCTTCCCCGGCATCTTTAGAGGTGCTCTGGATGTGCGGGCAAAGGATATCAATGATGAAATGAAGGTTGCCGCAGCCTATGCCATAGCAGAACTGGTGAGCGATCAGGAATTAAATGCGGAATACATTTTACCCGCAGCCTTTGATGAAAGAGTGAAGGATGCGGTGGCTAAAGCCGTTGCGGAAGCGGCAAAGAAAAGCGGTGTTGCCAGAGTGTAATTCCTAACTGCAAAATTAAACGGAAAAAGCTTATTGTAAAACAAGCTGTAATTTTGGATTGCTATAGGGTGAACAGTATAGTGCAGAAGGGGCTGTAAAGAATAAAATAGTTATATTTTGAGTATAACCAAGTTATTCTCTTGTTTTTTCAGTCCCTTCCTCCTATAAGATGAAATATATTTCATAAATTAAGCCAAAAATTCTTTTCCATTTCTCATAAAGTCAATAAGGTTAATATGCTCAATACCGTTTCGCTGTTGCAGAATAGAGTCTGCAGTAACAACATATTTTGGATAATTGTCCTTAATGGATTCAAGTGGTCTGTACTCACGGTCTTCAGTATCTTTTGATAATGCAATGGTATAGGCAACTTGTATATAGGAGTAACGCATCTCGTTATTTCTTAATATGAAATCACATTCCAGCTTCCCTATTCTCCCAACTGCTACGGAATAGTCATGAGATTTTGCATATATATAGGTGATATTTTCAAGAACAGGACCAAAGTTAATTCTGTTGTCCGTGTTCTGAGCAAAATAAAAAGCAGTATCTGCTAAATAGTATTTTTTTTCTCCACTTAAGGATTTTTTAGACTTCATATCAAACCTGGGGCATTCGCAAAGAATTTTCGCATCCAACAAGGCTTTAACATATCTTGCAATCGTAGCTTCGCTTATGGCTGTTCCATTTTGTTCAATGGCTTTTTTTAAGCTTTTTAGACTGGTTGTCGCGGCAAAGTTGTTGATGATGTATTTTTGGACGGTTTCGAATGTAGACTTATTACGGATTTTTAGCCTTCTTCTAATGTCTTTTTCGAAGATTTCCTCGATAACGCTTTGAACATATCTACGCTTTGCGGCAATATTTTCCAGTTGTATTGTTCTGGGAAAACCGCCTTCAAGAATATAGTTTTGTAATTCTTCTTGTCTGTCGGGAGCAATTTTTTTTCCATAGAATTTTTTAATGCCTTCGTATTCTTCAAACGAAAGTGGGAACATCTCAAATTCAATATATCTTCCGGTTAGTTTTGTCATCAATTCTCCGCTTAGGAGATATGAATTTGAACCGGTAATAAAAATTGACCATTCATTAGACCTACGAAAGCTGTTAAGAATTAGTTCAAAGTCCTTTACATTTTGAATCTCATCAACAAAAAGATATTTTGTTCCACGCACTTTCGGAACTGATTCCAATAGCTGTTCCAATTGTTCCGGATTTGTTATTTTATGATAGTCCTTACTGTCCAAGTCGAAGAAATAAATATGATTACTGGGAATTCCGGACGATTTTAATTCGTTGGCAATTGTTTCCATAAGACAGGATTTACCACATCTTCGCACACCGGTGATTACTTTAATAATATCGGTTTCGTGATAAAAGTCACGAATCTTCTTAAGGTAGTTTTCACGAGGATACCAAGTCATATTATTCTTCCTTTCTAACTTATTAGTTCATAGTATATAATAGCAAATACAGTACGAAATATTAAAATTAACGTTGGCAGTTTTGTAAAAATGCAAAAAACGCTAACGTTAAATCTGCAAAATCATTATATCAGAATATTCCCGTACGGGCATGTGTTATAGTAAAACAATTATAAGAAAGGAAAAATATGACTACAGAAGAAAAATTACAGAAATATCAGGAATGGCTGTTCAAATGTTCTGCCTATCATATGGCTTTAAATATCATTGACATCGATAAGCAGACTGTGGCACCTACGGCAGGGGCAAGCTATAGAGATGAGCGTTCCGCCTTTTTGGCAGGAGAGCTTTTCAGCCTGGAAACCGATTCGGAAATCGTGGCTTTGCTGAAGGATTTGCAGGAAGATCCCAAGGTGGATGCAGAAAATAAGCGGGCGATTCAGCTTTACTATAAGCAGGCTCTGGATACCCTTTGCATTCCCAAGGAGGAGTTTGTAGCGTTTAAAAAGCTTTGTGACGAGTCCTTTGATGCCTGGATTTTGGCAAAGTCAAAGGCGGATTATTCTCTCTTTGCCCCTTATCTGAAAAAGGTAATTGAGAGCCAGAAGAAGCTCTACGGCTACCGAAAGAGTGAAAAGAGTATTTATAATCAGATGCTGGACGACTTCGAGCCGGGGATGGACGAGGAAAAATATGATGCCTTCTTTGCCGCTCTAAAGGAAAGACTGGTACCCCTCATTCAGAAGGTCACAAAGGCGAAGCAGCTACGGGAGGATTTTCTTAAGCAGAGCTTCCCTGTAGAAGAGCAGAAGAAGTTTATGGAAGGTCTTTTAGAGTATCTGCATTTTGATTCTTCCTGGGGCTATCAAAATGAATCCGAGCATCCCTTCACTTCCTGGACCTGTGAAAATGACTGCCGAACCACTACGAAATATCTGGAGAGCAATGTGATTTCTGCCATTTTGTCTACAGTGCATGAGGTGGGACATGCCTACTATGAGCACAATATCAACCCGAAGTATGACGGTATGATTTTATCCGAGGGAGTGTCTTCCGGTATGCATGAGTCCCAGTCCCGACTTT
>CAUUJL010000113.1:0-6684 GCA_963545375.1 uncultured Oribacterium sp. | reverse complement strand
ATATGGCCCGGTGGCTCAGTTGGTTAGAGCGCCGCCCTGTCACGGCGGAGGTCGACGGTTCGAATCCGTTCCGGGTCGTTAGCCTTTGGGCTTTTATTATGGATGGATTCCCGAGTGGCCAAAGGGGGCAGACTGTAAATCTGTTGTCACTGACTTCGGTGGTTCGAATCCACCTCCATCCATTGAGACAATATGTCTTATGTAGAGTAATCTACACAACTGGGGTCTTAGCTCAGCTGGGAGAGCATCTGCCTTACAAGCAGAGGGTCACAGGTTCGAGCCCTGTAGGCCCCATTTGATTATCGCGGGATGGAGCAGTCTGGTAGCTCGTCGGGCTCATAACCCGAAGGTCGTTGGTTCAAATCCATCTCCCGCAACGAAAGAGACTTTTAAAGTCTCTTTTTTTTATTGCTTTTCCGTATACTTTGTTCTATTGTAGAAAAGCAAGATTACTGCCATAGTAAGTAGAAGGGGGTAAGGATGAGAGTAGGAATATTAACCAGTGGAGGAGACTGTCAGGCTTTAAATGCAACCATGCGCGGTGTAGGAAAAACCCTATATAACTTATTGGGAGATGTGGAAATCTATGGTTTCCTGGATGGTTACAAAGGTTTGATTTATGATGAATATCGTAAGATGGAGCGTTCCGATTTCTCCGGAATTTTGACGGAAGGCGGAACTATTCTGGGAACCAGTAGAACACCCTTCAAACAGATCCGGGAACCGGATGCCAATGGACTGGATAAGGTTGAGGCGATGAAGCATACCTATCGGAAGCTTCGCCTGGATTGTCTTGTGGTTTTAGGAGGGAATGGTTCTTTAAAAACAGCCAATCTTCTGTCGGAAGAAGGATTGAATGTTATCGGTTGTCCCAAGACCATTGATAATGATTTGTACGGTACAGATATGACCTTCGGTTTTTATTCTGCTGTTCAAGTGGCTACCAATGCCATTGACTGTATTCATACTACGGCTGCCAGCCATGGTAGAGTATTCATTGTAGAGATTATGGGACATAAGGTAGGACTGCTTACCCTTTATGCCGGACTTGCCGGTGGCGCCGATATAATTTTGGTTCCGGAGATACCCTACGATATCAATGCGGTTTGTAAAAAGATTGCGGAGCGTCATGCCAGTGGTTCTCGTTTCTCTATTGTAGCTATAGCAGAAGGTGCCATTTCCAAGGATGAATCTAAACTGACAAAGAAGGAATTAAAGAAGAAGCTGGCGGAGGATAGGAAGAATCATCCTTCCGTAGCCTATAAGCTGGCGAAGGAAATAGAAGAAAAAACCGGTGCAGAGGTTAGGGTAACCGTTCCCGGACACACTCAAAGAGGCGGACAGCCGGTTCCCTATGATCGTGTTTTTGCTACAAGAATCGGTGCGGAAGCTGCCAGAATGATTAAGAAGGAAAAATATGGCGTGATGCTTTCTTTAAAGAATAATGAAATCACAACGGTTCCCTTGGCAGATATTGCCGGTAAATTAAAAACGGTGGATCCGGATTCCGGAATTGTGAAAGAAGCCAAGATGCTGGGGATTTCATTTGGAGATGAAGAGTAGCCGAAGATGAAGTTTTGTATAGAGCTTATTTAAAAAGAACTTGATGAACTTAGGCGCCAATTTTATCTGTTTTAACGATATAGAAGGGATAAAAAGAATTGTCATATACCGCTTTATACAGAAAATGGAGATCCCGGGATTTCGATGATTTGGTGGGACAGGATGCCATCACTCGTTCCTTTAAGAATCAGGTAAGTCATGATCGTATTGGTCATGCTTACCTTTTTTGTGGTACCAGAGGTACGGGTAAAACCTCCATGGCGAAAATCTTGGCAAGAGCTGTGAACTGTCTAAATCCTAAGGATGGAAATCCCTGTAATGAGTGTGCAAACTGTAAGGCCATTTTGTCCAATACCAGCATTAACGTCTATGAAATGGATGCGGCCAGCAACAATAAGGTGGATGATATTCGTTTGATTCGGGAACAGGTGGAGTATCCTCCTGTAGGTATGCGCTATAAGGTATATATCATCGACGAGGTACACATGCTGACAGAGTCAGCCCATAATGCCTTTCTGAAAACCTTGGAGGAGCCGCCGGAATACGCCATTTTCATCCTGGCTACTACGGAGCCAAATGCCCTGCCTATAACCATTCTTTCCCGCTGTCAGCGCTATGATTTTCGAAGGATTCCTGCAGATATCATTGCGGACAGGTTGAGACATATTGTGGAAGAAGAGCATATTGCCATTGAAGAAGAGGCTATCCAATATATTGCCCGTATGGGGGATGGCTCCATGCGTGATGCGGTGAGTCTTTTGGATCAGTGTGCCAGCTATGATTTTCAGCGAGAAATCAGCTATGAAGACACCCTGAAAATATTGGGAGCGGTGGATACCGCAGCATTTTCCCAAATGATTGCTTCCCTTCGAGAGAAGGATATAGCAAAAGCTATGGCATTGGTGGCCGATGTTTTGGAGCAGGGAAAGGAGCTTAGCCAATATACTTCCGATTTACTGAACTATTATCGTAATATTATGCTGGCAAAAACCGTAGAGAAGATTGACGGTTTGATGGATTTGTCCGCAGAAAATAAAAAACAGCTTCTTTCCGATGGGGAAAGCCTTTCCATGGAAGAAATATTACGGGGTATCCGTTTACTGACAGAGCTTTTACAGCAATATCGTTTTGCCAGACAGAAGCGGGTTTTACTGGAAAGTACTTTGGTGAAACTGGCTCATCCGGAAATGGAAGGAAAGACGGACGCCCTTTTACAGAGGCTAAGGGAGCTGGAAGAGAAGATGGAAAAGGGAAGCTTTCTTCCTGTAGAAAGGACAGCATTTTCCAAGGAGGAAAATGGAGATGTGCCGGAAGCCATGGAAAAGGAAGTAGTCCTTCCGAAAGCCCAGTATGAGGACTATATGCTCTTAAAGAAGGACTGGGATATTATCAAAAACTACTTCGACTCCCCCACGGTGAAACAGGCCTTGGCGAAATCCAGAGTTTATCCGGCAAAGGATAAGAAGTCCATGGTGATTGCCCCGAGTCTGGGAATGCTTTCCAATGTGCTTACGGATATGGAGCTCCTGGAAATCGGAAAGGTTATTTCCGCAAAATATCAAAAGGAATTTCACTTTGTTTTGGGGAAGGTGGAAACGGAAGAACGCAGTACCAGATACGTTTCCGATGAAGATTTAAACAAAATTTCCATGACGATTGAGATTAGCGATCAGGAATAATAAGTACTTGTTTTGCGGAAATAAAAGGATAAAAATTCCACACTGTAAGGGAATTATAAGATTTCTCATAGATTTATTCTTGGGATTCATGGTAAAATAATAAAAGTTATGCTTAATTTAAAATTAAGGAGGAGCTATGGCAAAGCATGGTGGATTTGGCGGGGGAATGCCCGGCATGAATATGAATAATCTGATGAAGCAGTATCAGAAGATGCAGAAGAAGCTGGAAGAAACCCAGGAGGAGCTGGCAAAAAAGGAATACCTTGCTCAGGCCGGAGGCGGTGCCGTTAAGGTCGTGCTGAACGGGGAGAGAAAGGTCTTAAGTGTCAGTCTGAATAAGGATGCCGTAGATCCGGAAGATGTGGAAACTTTGGAAGAAATGATTGTTCTGGCAATGAACCAGGCCCTTTCCGACATTGATAAGGAATCCAATCAGGAAATGGGCAAGCTTACCGGCGGAATGGGGTTAGGATTTTAATGGAGTATTTTTCCAAGGATATGGACCGTCTGGTGCAGGAGCTTTCCAGGCTTCCCGGCATAGGTCCGAAGTCCGCACAAAGATTAGCCTACTTTCTGATTAACGGAGAGAAAGAACAGGCCTATGCTTTGGCCGACAGCATCAAAAAGGCCAGAGACAGTATTCGCTACTGCAAATGCTGTTGTACTTTAACGGATGGGGAGCTTTGCCCGGTATGCAGTAGTGCGGAAAGAAACCATAAACAGATTATGGTGGTGGAAAACCCGAGAGATATGTCCGCCTATGAGCGAGTAGGTAAATATCAGGGAGTTTATCATGTCCTCCACGGGGCGATTTCCCCTTTGCTCGGCATAGGACCGGAAGACATCCGTTTGAAGGAGCTGATGGTTCGTTTGCAGGGAGAGGTGGAAGAGGTGATTATTGCCACCAACTCCTCTTTGGAAGGAGAAACCACCGCAAGCTATATCACAAAGCTGATTAAACCTTTAGGAGTGCCCTTAAGCCGTATTGCTTCCGGCGTTCCTGTAGGGGGAGATATAGAAAATATTGATGAAATAACACTTCTTAGAGCATTGGACGGAAGAGTCAGTTTATAGGAAGTGGAAGGGGTATTATGGACAAGTACGAGTTTAGTATCAAGGCAGAACAGATTAAAAAGTTAAGCAGTCAGGGAGATTACAAGACTGCTATGCAGATTGCGGATACCATTGACTGGAATAGGGTGCGTAATGCAAACCTTCTTTCTTCCATAGCGGATATTTATGAGTACAACGGAGAGTACGAGGAGGCCAAGGATATCCTGCTGATGGCCTTTGAGAGAGCTCCGGTGGGAAAGCGTTTTCTTTATAAGCTTTCAGAGCTGTCCTTACGTTCCGGCTCTATCGAAGAGGCTATTGAATTTTACAAGGAATTCCTGGATGTCAGTCCGGAGGATCCCAGAAAATACCTGCTTCGCTATAAGATTTTGAAGGCCAAGGGGGCTATGGCCTCCCAGCTGGTGGGACCCCTGGAGCAATTTACCGAAACCGAGCTGGATGAAAAGTGGCTCTATGAGCTGGCAAAGCTTTATGGAGAAGCCGGAAGGGAAGAGGATTGCATCGCCCTTTGCGATAAGATGATTCTTCTTTTCGGCATGGGAAAATATGTAGACAAGGCTCAGGATTTAAAGCTTCGGTATCGTCCCTTTGAAGAGGATACAAGAAGAGCACCCCGGAAAGAGAGCTTTGCTCTTCCGGAGGAAGAACCTGCTTTCAAAGAGAAGAATTCCGGACAGGCTGTATATGAGGAAAAGCCTCCCGTTAGAGAGGTTTCGGAAGAAGCTTCCCGAGTATTAGCGCCAAAGGAAGTAAGCAGAGAAGAGATTCAAAGAGAAAAAGAGAAGCAGGCAGAGAGCAATGCGCTAAGTCCGGCGGAAGAAGTAAAGTCGGAGCAGGAAAAGGCGTTGGAGACAGAAGCATTTTCCAAGAAGGAGACGGAGGAAGCTTCCGATAAAGCTTCCCGGGAGGAATCTAAAGAAGCTTCCGAAGAGTTTTCCGAGGAAAGTTCCGGGGAGAAGGCTGAAGGAAAGGAAGTTGCAAAGGTGGATGCACCTGCGGCTACGGATGAGAAGGAAGAGCCTATCCCCACCTACCACATGATTATTGAGGCGGATACGCTGGAAGAAGGCTTCAAGATTGCGGTAGAGGAAATCAAGTATTTCCACCAGGAATACAATCTTGAATTTAAGGTAGCGAAAACCAATGCGGACAAGCTCAATGAAAAGGGTTTTGCTCCATTTGCGGAGAAGCTGAAGGAAAGAGATTTAATTATTGAAGAAGCCGGAAAGCTGAAGTACTCCGTTGTGGATGAAATCGAAAGATATATACAGAATCCAAAGGACGCTTCTTCTATTATATTGGTGGATGTGTACGATCATTTTGATCGAATGGCTGAGGACAGACCAAGATTTATTGACTACTTCGACATCGTTTCCAACAAGGAAGAGCCAGAGGAAGAAGAGGATAGCGATCTGGAAGACGTGGATCTTGAAGCTTCCGTAGCGGAGCCGGAGAAGGAAGAGGCGGAAGAAACTGTCGAAGAAGAGTATGTTCCCCATAAGCCTTCCATTTTCGACAGACCTGCACGACCTTATACCGAGGTTTTGGAGGAAGAAGCCCGGAAGGAAGAAGAGGCTAAGGAAAAGCAGGAAGCTCCATCGGAAGTCCGTGAAGAAGCTCCTGCCCGGGACTTTGAAGACGCAGAGCCTGAAGAAGAGTATTATGATGATGAAAATGAAGACTACGACGAGGAGATAGAAGAGGAAGCTGTTGAGGATGCTCCTTCTGTAAGAGAAGAGAGAAGAGAAGCTCCAATTAGGGAAGAGGAAGAAGACTTATCCGCTATTTCCGATGCGCTGGAGAAGCATTCCCCTCTTGGTCAAAGAGAAAAGAAAAATGCGGGAATGAGCATAGACGAATTTGCAGAATATGCGATTTCTTATGCCGACAGCATTGACTGTGCCATCACGGAAAAGGGAATCACCGCCCTCTATGAGAGAATTCAGCTTATGGAAGAGGACGGAATTCTTCTGAATAAGAAGAGTGCGGAGGACTTGGTGGAGGAAGCTGCAGACCAGGCGGAGAAACCCAGCCTTGGCAAGAAGTTAAGTTCTTTCCTTCGTCCAAAGTACAATAAGGACGATAAGTTGATTTTACGAGAAGAACATTTTATGGGGTAAAATATGGGAATGAGTGAAATGGGAGTAGGCTTAGTCCTACTCCTTTCCCTTAGTGCCATGGTATGGCATGGCTATAAGAAGGGATTATTGAAAAAAATATTTGCGATGACCTCCCTGCTTCTCTCCATTGCTATGGCAAAGCTGCTTATGCCCATAGCGCAGCAGGAGCTGGCCAAGAATCAGGAATTGCAGAAGCTGGTGCAAAACATTGCAGGCTTTTTCTTTCCGATTCAGAGGGAGGGAGCGCA
>CAUUJL010000112.1:0-6702 GCA_963545375.1 uncultured Oribacterium sp. | reverse complement strand
AGAAGTAAAATCTACTGGGGAATAGATGAGTAGAATTTACTTTTTCATTTTTGATCTTATTTTCTTTTTTGAATTCGCTCTTTCCATTCCCCCTGCCTTTTGCTATCATTAGAGCCTAAAGAATACATGTTTTTTCGATGAAAAAGGAGGGTTTTCTATGAGTGAAAATGAAAAGCGGCAGGACGCGATTTCCTGGGATGAATACTTTATGGGAATCTGTACGCTATCCGCCCACCGTTCCAAGGACCCCACCACCCAGGTAGGAGCCTGCATCGTATCTCCGGATCATAAGATTCTCTCCATGGGCTACAACGGCTTCCCAAAGGGTTGCTCCGACGACATTTTCCCTTGGGCGAAAATGAAGGCAGAGCAGGACCCCTATAACGCCAAGTATTTTTACGTAACCCATGCGGAATTGAACGCCATTTTGAATTATCGGGGCGGTTCCCTGGAGGGCGCCACGATTTATGTGACTCTCTTCCCCTGCAACGAGTGCGCGAAAGCTATTATCCAATCCGGCATCAAAACTCTGGTGTACTGGGAGGACAAATATGCGGACACCCCCGCGGTAAAGGCCTCCAAGCGCATGCTGGATGCCGCAGGTGTACGCTATTACCCCTATCAGCCCACCGGAAGAAGCATCACGATTGAATTTTAAGCTTCTCCCTTCGGTATCTTCGGATGCATTTTTTAAAAAAATATCAATAGAAAGAAATACAGGAAATAATGTTTATTCGTTCTGAATCAAAGAAAAAAAGAGAAATGAGAGTTCGAGAAATCATGAAGAGGCTGGATGCCCATTATGGGGACCGGCCCATGATTTTTTTAGAGGCGAAAAATGCCTGGCAGTTGCTTTTTGCCACCATTTTAAGTGCCCAGTGCACCGATGCCCGGGTAAATATGGTGACGGAAAAACTTTTTGTGAAATATAAAGATTTGCAAGCCTTTGTCGATTGTGATTTAAAGGAGCTGGAAGAGGATATTCATTCCACCGGCTTCTACCATAACAAGGCCAAAAATATGAAAGCCTGCGCCAAAGCGCTGGTGGAAGAATATGGAGGAGAAGTTCCCCAAAATATCGAAGCCTTAACCGGCCTTCCCGGTGTGGGGCGGAAAACCGGCAATCTGATTTTAGGAAACATTTACCACATCCCGTCCATCGTTGTGGATACCCATGTAAAGCGCATTTCCAACCGTTTGGGACTGGCGGATTCCCCGGATCCCACCAAGGTGGAATTTCAGCTCATGGAGCATCTTCCGGAGGAGTTTTGGATTCGTTGGAACACCCACATCATTGCCTTGGGAAGAACGCTTTGTACTTCTCAGAATCCCAAGTGCGGCGAATGTTATTTGCAGGACCTCTGCCCTTCCAGCAAGAAGGATCCGGAGACCTGGCGGCCTGTAGGCGAAAGAAAGACAGTGGGAAAGAAAAAGACTGCTGCAAAGAAAGCAAGTTTGAAGAAGGTAGAGTCAAATGTTGTTGGGGGCTCCAGAAAGACATTGACGAAAAAAGTCGCAGAATAAAGTACGAATAAAGAGGCAAACAAGCCTACCGTGAAGAAAAGTTTGGAGGTTTAGTCCATGTGTGAATGTGAATTATGCAGAAATTTGGCTTTTGACGATGAAGAGGAAGACTATGAGTGCATAGCCGAATTTGATGAAGATGAAATTGCCAAGATGTGGCAGGAGGGTAGCCGTTCTCACTGCCCCAACTGGAAAAGCAATGAAAATGAATATCAAACTGTAAAATATCAGGCTATCGGACATTTGGCGATTGAGGGTGCGCACCCGGCAGGTTCCGCTTCCGAAAAGGAAGAGGATGCTGCAAAGAAAAAGAAAATCCTGGCAGATTCCATTGCCAAAAAAGTGGCGGCAAAGCTTGGTTCCTAAGTCCTGTGAACTGCAAATTACCAAGAATATTATACGCTGAACCATAAAGATAATGGATAGAATCGGAGAGACTTTATGAATATCGTTTTACATGAACCGGAAATTCCTTTTAATACCGGAGCCATCGGCAGAACCTGCGTGGCAACCAAAAGTACCCTGCACCTGATTAAGCCCTACGGTTTTATTTTGAATGATAAAAATATCAAAAAAGCCGGCATGGATTACTGGCCTTTACTAAAGCTTCGGGAATACATTTCCTATGAGGAATTTATGGCAGGTGTGGAGGAGGAAAGAAAGGAAATGGAAAAAGCGATGGGAGAAACTTCCTCGGAAAATACTCTTTCTGAAAATGTCGCCTCTGAAAACGCTCCCAAGACAAGTATTGCTCTTCCCAAGGTTTGGTACGCCACCACCAAGGCTCATAAAACCCATACGGAGGTCTCCTTTTCTCCCAATGATTACATTGTCTTCGGAAAGGAATCCGCAGGCATTCCGGAGGAAATTCTGGTGGACAACGAAGAACAGTGTATCCGCATTCCCATGTTGGAGGAGGCTCGCTCCTTAAATCTTTCCAATTCTGTAGCCATCATTTTATATGAAGCCCTCCGGCAGCAGGATTTTCCTTTCTTAAGTAAGGAAGGGGCATTACATCATTTGCAGTGGAAGGAATAGCGTTACTACTTTCTTTGAGAATCCTTATATTCTTCTTCCAACTCATCAATCAGATATAAGTCACTTCTGCAATGCATATCGGAAATGCCTTGGCTAATGAGTTGATACAGCTCAGATTTATAAAAAAAATCCAAGGCATTTTCTAAAGACATTTTTTCTTTCTCTGCAAAGCCTGCTATAATGCGGGCGTATTTTTTTTGTAAAAGAACGGGATGGGCATTCATAGGATTTCACTCCCTTCATAATGCAATACAGAAAGAGCCTCTTCTGTACGAAAGCAATACTGGATGTTAGGCTTTTCATAACGAAGCCTTTTTATTGCCTCTTCTTCATCAATCAAATGGTCAAAATAAAGCTCTACTGTATTAAACACCTTGTCATTTGCAATTCCGCCAATCACAATATCGTAGTCACTTTTATCCTGTCCACTCCTGCACTTCACTACAAAATCCAGCCAATCCAAAGAATAGGTATCGAAAGACAAAAGCTTTCTTTCGGCCATTTTCCTTTCATCCATAGAATATATGGACAATACAGCTTCTTTCCCCTGCCGTTTATAACGCTTACACCATTGTTCTGCTTGCTCTTTCAACGGAGTCGCATAAAATCCCCTGCCAAAATCCACATAGGGTCTGGAATGTAAAATATCCGGTTGGGGAATAGCCAAATTGGAACCATGATAGAGAATCATAGCTTCACCCCCCATTCTTTCATCACAGACAAAAGCTCCTGAAGGATATATTCTTTTCCTTGCGTATGAAGCACCTCATATTCCGGTATGATATAGTTCTGCAAAAAGTTTTTTCCACTGCTAAGCCCCTGATAAACACTTGCTCCATCCTTATGCAAAGCTTCTGCTAAACTTTCAATACAAAATAGGGTAAATTCCAGTTCATGAATGTTATTCAGTTTGTTTTCTACCGATTCTTTCATCAAATCACCTCTACTCATTCCCTAACTATAGCTGTATCTTAGCATATATGCATTCTATGCCAAATACTATTGCAAAAGTAAATTTTGCTTCATTTTTAAACTTATATACCTTATTGCACTAATGCTTTATTTTCTTTATAATCATTACAATATAATTCTGTCCGGAAAACCCTGACGTAAAATCTCCAACAGTTATCCGCTCTTAGGTTTTCCACAGAATCGTTCTTGCTACAGTTAAATATTTTTCAAAAGGAGAATATCGTTATGGAACAATCCAAAAAATTCTTTCCCCTCTTGCTTTGCTCTGTCCTCTTTACTCTTACATTATCCTTTGTTTGCTTTGCAGGAAGTTGGAAGCAGGATGCCAAAGGTTATTGGTATCAAAATGATGACGGAAGCTACCCCGAAAATACCTGGCAATGGATTGATGCGGATGGCGATCACATTGCTTACTGCTACTACTTTGATGCGGAGGGTTATTGCCTGCTAAATCAAAAAACACCAGATGGATATCTGGTAAGCTCCAGTGGAGAATGGGTTTTTGATGAGCTTTATTTTCCGGCAACAAAGCTTGTAAATACTCCTAACGTGGATGCCAATGTCTTACCTTATTTAGCTACTTCCATCCACTATGGAATGTTTGATCCCTTTAACGAGAAAAATAGTTTCTCAGTTGATTTTACAGAAAAACAGCCAACTGCCGAACAGACAAATCTAATTTTAACGGTTCTATCCAGCCCCTATTATGTGGAAAGCAATTTTCCGGACTTTGCGGCAAAATATTTTAGAACAGTCCGTTCTGATGGAGAGAAAGCGATTGCTTTGGATTGGGATAGCTATAGGCAAGTGCTGGAAGACTTATTGGGATTAGATGTTAGTGATAAAGCCTGGGAGTCCACTATCAAAGGTGGCGAAAATTACAATCTCATCAATAAAGATACTGCTGTTTTCGGAGTAGGGGACTTTGGAGCGGAAGAGCCTTACTTTAATACAGAAAGTATTATTTTCGAAGATGGAAAATGGATTGTAAAAGGAAAATTCGCTTTCGTCTTCATTGAGGGGGGAGCCAGAAAGTACTCTTACCGCATCGTTGCAGAGGAAAATCCCCATAGTATTTTCGGACATTTAACCGTGCAAAAGCTGAAAGTGACGAAGGAATAAAAAATATTTAGAAAAGCATATTTATAGGACAAAATGAGTCTTATAAGAGAGAATCGACTCATAGAGCAAAACCTGTTGATTTTAGAACCAAGATGGTTATTCAAAAAGCTCAGACCATATGGCCTGAGCTTTTTTCTATGACATCTTTTTAAGCCTGTTTTAGTTATCTCCTGCATCTTCCTCAGACAGAGTAAAGGTAAATCTCTTCTTGATTTCCTCATCGGATGCCAGGTACTCATCATAGGTGGTGAGCTTATCAATAAGCTTTCCGTCAATGATTTCCATGATGCGGTTCGCGGTGGTTTCCACAACCTGATGGTCACGGGAAGCAAAGATGATTACACCAGGGAAGTTCTTTAAGCCGTCGTTCAAGGCGGAAATCGCTTCCATATCCAGGTGGTCTGTAGGCTCATCCAAAATCAGGACATTGGATCCGGAAATCATCATCTTGGAAAGCATACAACGAACCTTCTCTCCTCCGGAAAGGACATTGACCTTCTTAACTCCGTCATCTCCCTTAAAGAGCATTCTTCCCAAATATCCTCTTACGAACTGGGTATCCTTGTCCGGAGAATACTGGGTAAGCCATTCCACAATGGTGTCCTCGGAATCAAATTCCTTGGTGTTGTCCTTCGGGAAATAGGACTGACTGGTGGTTAAGCCCCACTTATAGTCTCCGGAATCCGGCTCCATTTCCCCGGAAAGAATCTGCATCAGCACAGTCTTTGCCAACTCGTTGGGACCAACCAAAGCTACCTTATCGGTACGGTTTAAAATAAAGCTGATATTGTCCAAAACCTTTACGCCGTTAATGGTCTTAGTCAGGTTATTAACTTCCAAAACATCATTTCCGATTTCACGGTTTGGCTTAAACTGGATATAGGGATACTGTCTGGAGGATGGCTTAATGTCATCCAGCTCAATCTTCTCCAAAGCACGCTTTCTGGAGGTCGCCTGCTTGGACTTGGAAGCATTTGCGGAGAAACGCTGGATAAATTCCTGCAATTCCTTGATCTTCTCTTCCTTCTTCCGGTTGGCTTCCTTCTGCTGACGGACAATCAACTGAGAGGACTCAAACCAGAAATCATAGTTTCCGGCAAAGAGTGTAATCTTTCCGTAGTCGATATCCGCAATATTGGTACAAACCTTATTCAGGAAGTAACGGTCATGGCTGACTACAATCACGGTATTTTCAAAGTTAATCAGGAAATCCTCCAGCCACTCAATAGAGCCCAAGTCCAGGTGGTTGGTAGGCTCGTCCAAAAGCAGGATGTCCGGATTTCCGAAAAGCGCCTTAGCCAAAAGTACCTTCACCTTCTCGGAACCCTTTAACTCGTTCATCATCTTATGGTGAAGCTCCGGGCCGATTCCCAAGCCGTTTAACATAGTCTCCGCATCCGACTCCGCATTCCAACCGTCCATCTGGGCAAATTCCCCTTCCAGCTCCGCTGCACGGATACCGTCCTCATCAGAAAAATCAGGCTTTGCGTAAAGAGCATCCTTTTCCTGCATCACTTCATACAGGCGCTTATTTCCCATGATTACGGTACTAAGCACCGGGTAAGCATCATATTTAAACTGATCCTGTTCCAATACGGACAAACGCTGTCCCGGGGTAATGATGACTTCTCCGGAAGTGGGCTCCAAGGCTCCGGATAAAATCTTTAACAAGGTGGACTTACCGGCACCGTTGGCACCGATTACCCCATAACAGTTCCCCTCCGTAAACTTGATGTTGACCTCTTCAAAAAGGGCCTTCTTCCCTACACGATAGGTTACATTACTTGCTGCAATCATTTTTCCCCTCTCTGCTTCCGATATTTCGGAACTTTTCTACAAAATGGCTTTTTCCCACCTATTATAAGGGGAAAGCGGAAGAACTGGCAAGGGGAGTAGGGCTTTTCCCCAAAAAAGTTCTTTGTTAAGCATCCGAGCGGCCATAGCCGTTCTTCATCTGGCAGCTGACTTCATAGAGTACTTTATCCAGTACGTCTTCGGTTTCTTTCTTTACCATGTCCGCTATCTTTGCATTGCATTCTTCTAATA
>CAUUJL010000111.1:0-6707 GCA_963545375.1 uncultured Oribacterium sp. | reverse complement strand
CAATAGCTCTCTGCACAAGCACGGCAGAACGATGGCAAGTTCCTCAGCCAGCGGTGAGGATTACGGCGTCTACGCCCTCCTCTTTCAGCTGTCTGGCAATTTCAGGACCTGTCTCGTTTTTGAACTTTTCCTGGTTTCCACCACCGCCCATGAATCCGAAGTGTACAGGAGCTACCCCCTTAATTACACCATCCTTAGCCAACTCATGAAGACGATCAATTGGGAACATACAGTTGATATCTTTGTTAACGTCACCGTTATCGTAACCACCATGTGATACCATTAGTTCGCTAGAAGGCATTGTATCCTTGATAACTCTAAAGGTAAAATCACCAGCCAGGTTAAAACGCTTGTCATCTTTATGGTGCACACCTGCGGCCGTTGCAATGGCAATAACCATATCCTTTAACGGCTTTGTGACAGGAGCCCATACAGGTGGAGGAGTAACAGGTACGAAGATTTCAGACTGCATCCCTTTTACTACAGTATTACCCATGTCTTTCTCCTTTCATAAATTTTTTTATGTAATTATTCTACGGCTCTTGGCGCTTTTGAATATTACTAATGTATTTTTCATTTACATCCGGACTTAATTGCTCAATAAAACTCATATTGAAACCAACCTCCTGACCGACTTTAATTTCATAATCGGAAATGAGCATCCGCATGGGAATTTTTAAAAAGCCTAAACGACCTTTTAAGTCAATCCCCACGGCACCGTCATGAACCTCCACGATAATGCCTTCCATGTAAATAATCTTATCTGTGTATTTAGCCATAATTATGCGTTCATGTACTTCTCTTTGAACTTATCACTCATTGGAAGAGAAGTTTCATTCTCAACAAGCTCAATGGGCTTTCCGGTAACATTGGAAATCAACTCAATGTTCTGTGTCTTTACGTTTGGATTCCACTTACGTTCAGCCTTCTTCGCCTCTTCGCCTGCCATCTCAGCCTTCAACATGCTTAATGCACGGATAGCGTCCTCAGTACAAAGGGTGTTGTTAGCAAGAATCTCGTTCTCAATTCCGCCTTCAGACTTGTTGTTATCTACCATGCTGGTCATGTACTTGTTACCTACTACCAGAGCACCCTGGTTAGCACAGAAGGACATACCTACAACCTTGATTCCTCTCTTACCGATCTGCTCGATGTGAGATGCAAAGTCAATGTGGTTGTTTCCGAATCCCTCAGTGGTTACAAATGCACCATCCGGTCCGATAGCCTCCAAGGTCATACCTACACGGCGAGAAACATAGAACTTCTCAGCGTTAATCTGTGGAGATCCAACCAGTACAACACCGGCTAAATCTACTTCATGATCGTGAAGAACCTCTAATACCAACGGCTCTCTCCAGTAGTGACGAGACATCTCCTTAGATGCAGGTCCGATACAGGTTAATGCATGAATACATCCATCAAGAATCTCTAATGGAGAAACTACTACTGGAACGTTTCCAATATCAACGTTAGGCTTAGCACCAAGTACGCCGACAGGCTCAACAGGAAGGAGTAAGTTATCATGCATTGCTCCCTGTCCCATGATTTCCTTAACGATAACAACCTTCTTCTTACCCGGTCTTCTTACCTGGTTAAAGGTCTCAGTATCAACAACCAGACTCTCATCAGCCTTCTTTAATACCTTACGAATTTCATCGGTGATTAAGTCAGTTGCTGTGTGAGCAGCCAATGGTCCCGGACGCTCCATGTTAGTCTTCTCTTTGATGGTTACATTGGTCTTAATGAAGATATCTCCCTTGTCAGGACAACCGGGACGTCCCCACATAATATTCTCATCAAGGTATCCTTCGGAGGATCCGAACTCACCAATCTGAACACCATTCTCATCAGTTCCGGAAACCACCATAACAACGCCGTCTAATACACGGGTTGTTCCGGTTCCCACTTCATCATCACCCTCTTTGGTCGCGATAGGCTGAACATCCATGATGGTGTTGGAGTAGGTATGATACTGATCCGGAGTAATGATATCAATCTTCAGATCCACTACAAGCTTCTGAGAATCAACACATTCCTTCTCAATGCCTTCACGGATGGTAAGAACAGTACCCTCTAACTTAGTTTCAGGTCCTCTCTTAACCTCGGTAATCTTGAAGTGCTTTCTGGTAAGACTACGAACAACTACCTCCTCGTCTGTAGTAACAGCTCCTGGGGCAGCTACGCCTGCATTACCTGCTACAGCCTGTGCCGCATTGGATACTACAGGAACTCCGGAAGCCCCGCCTAAAGCGCCTACAGGAATCTGAATATCAATTCCCTTACCTTCACCGATGTGAATCTTCAAGCTTCCTCCTAAGGCCGGTGCTGCCACTGCTCCTACAGACGCTGCCGGAGCTGCAACAGCAGAAGCTGCCGGAGCCTCCTCTTTCGCTGCCTCTGCAGGCTTATCAGCAAGCTCTACCAAATCCTTTGTAAGAGGTGTGAGAGAATCACAGGTCTTTAAAAGCTTAGCTCCTAAAACATCGCCAATGGTTAAACAACCATCCAACTTCAACAATCCCTGATCTACCAAATCATCAAAGATTTCAGGATCCTCCAAGTTGTGGCTGGAGAGAACTACCCCCTCCTCAGCCCTACAGCATAACACCGCCGGACTGCTCTTGTGCTCTTCTGCATACTCTGCTGAAATAGACATATTTTGCTTCCTTTCTTATGAAAATTCTATATGAATATCTTGGCCTTCCTCCACATGGATATGGAATAATCCATCATCCAGCATGGTAGAAAAGCTGAATTCCTGCTCCACTGCCTGCTCTTTCTTTTCCTCTTCCTTTGGGAATGGAAGCTGACGGCCCTTATCATCTACCGGTAACTGCTCCACAACCTTGGACTTGGTCAAGTAACGCATAGGCTCCATACCAACGGTTTCAAAGATATGGTCAGTCTGATGATGAACATTCAGATTCATCTTCGGCGCAGATCCCATAACCGTGTTGGTACAATCACTACAGTTTCCGATAATGACATCGGTACAACCTGCATTCTTAAAGTGCAGAATCTTCTGTGCCTGTCCGGGACAGTTTCCGGGATTCTGGCACTTCAGTGTTCCACGAACGTCTTCAGCCTGCTTACAAGCCTGTACGTCTGTAACTACGGCATTGTACTTCTTGCACAAATCTTCCATTCTTTCCAGATTTCCGCCACAAGCACAAAGAAGAATACCCATCTTTGCTCCCTTTAAATCCTTAAAGGGCTCAGTAACCAGGATTCCGCCGCTGGTTTTGGTAATCGGTGTAGAAAGCTCTACTGCATGTCCGGTGAAAGGACCTCCTAAAACGATCTCTCCATATTCCCCGTCAATACCTCCGGCCATCTCGATAAGCTCTCCTACCGTGGTACCGATAGGAACATCCATGAAGATCTGTGTCTTAGTTCCCTTCTTTAGCTTACCGCCGATAGAAATATTCTTTAAGAAACTGGGCTTCTTATCTTCAACGGCTTCAGCGATTCGAAGGCAGGTCTCTACGTTAATAACAACGGAATCCGCTTCTGAAGGAAGGGAAGTGGGAGGAAGTAATTTACCTAGAACTTCACGTACAACGGCTCTTTCCTCTCCCATCGGGTAAATATCCGGTAAAAGATGAATAGAGATGTTCTGGAACTTCTCCTGTAAGGAAAGAAGAACTTTAATCTCTTCTTCATGCTTTTTCTTAATGGCAATCACGCCCTTAGCTGCATTGGTTACCTTCATACAGTAATCAATACCCCGCAAAGTCTTCTCGGGCTGTTCCATAATCTGCTTCATGTTATGCTCCAGCAAAGGTTCACACTCCGCTGCATTAACCAGAATATATCCACCCTTCAAGTCGATGTTTAATTTCACTGCAGTAGGGAATCCTGCACCGCCCATACCCACGATTCCTGCGGCTTTAATCAAATCAAGAGTATTCTCCCCCTCAATCTTTACGTAATCATCGCTCTGCTTCTCGGAGGCCTCAATGATGACCGCTTCCTCGGTAATTTCTTTTACCACACCGTCCACACTGGAATGCACATTGGCGCCAAGTTTCTCCGGTGCAGCAAGCAAGGTTCCTCTTTTAACGGAGTCCCCTACCTTTACTACCGGTGTAGCAGGTGCACCGATGTGCTGTCTGAGTAAAATTGTTTTAACCACTTTTCCCATCTCCTTCTTCAACTTACTGATTTATGGAATATTTTCATTATCGCCTGACACGATAAAGTGTTACTCATCCTTCCTCTACAAAAGATTGTTAATTCTTTAGTAATATTACGGCGAAAATTCGGTTTTTACAAGTATTTATTATCATACGATATAAATCCTTGCTATTTCTTTAGCTTGGCTAAAAAGCTGGAAAAAAGCGCTCATTTGCTTGGATTATCTGGCAATTTCGTAAGAATTAATTCAGACCTTTTCATCGTCCATTCTATTTCTGTTCTTAAAAAAATGCAATACTGATTGAGCGCTTTTTTCGTCCATTCCCGGGCAGGATAGCAGTTCTTCAAAATCAGCGTTTGCTACCCCCTCCAAATCTCGAAATTTTCTCATCAATGCCTTTCTTCTCACCGGACCGATTCCGGGAATATCCTCCAGAAGAGAATGGATTTGCTCTTTTCCTCTCAGGGAGCGATGATAGGTAATGGCAAAGCGATGTACCTCATCCTGAATTCTGGTAAGAAGTTTAAAGCATTCACTTCTCTCCGATAAGGGGTATTCCTGATTCCCAACCAATAATGCTCTGGTACGATGATGCTCGTCCTTAATCATTCCGCAAACAGGGATGGTAATCCCCAGACTTTCCAGTACGGACTCACAAATACCGACCTGTCCCTTTCCTCCATCCATCAGTATTAAATCGGGAAATTGAGAAAAACGCCCCAGACGGTCCTCTTTTCCTCCCACCTTATTCTCCTCCTGTTCCTTTAAACCATGAGAAAAACGTCGGCTTAGCATCTCCTTCATTGCCCCGTAATCGTCTTGTCCTACAATACTTTGAATTCTAAACTTTCTGTACTCGTTAGGCTTTTCCTTTCCCTCCTGGTAAACAACCATGGAACCTACCGTAAGAGCGCCTGATGTATTGGAAATATCATAGGATTCAATTCTTTTCGGAATTTCCGGAAGTCCGCAGGCATTCTTCAATTCCTCCAAAGCTTCTTTTCGCTTCTTCTCCTCCATTATGTATTTTTCCACATAACGAAGCATCAAAATACCCGCATTTTTTCCGGCCAGCTCCACCAGCTTTTCTTTATCTCCCTGCTTGGGAACCAGAATGTATACCTTCTTCCCCTTCACATAACTCAACCATTCTTCCAGGATCTTTTGTTCCGGAAGTTCAACGGGTAAATGGATTTCCTTCGGAATAAAGGGGGTGCCGTTATAAAACTGTTGCAAAAAGCTGGCTAGGATTTCTCCATCACTCTGCTCCTCATCGATCCGCAAGAACTGGTGGTCTCTTCCGATAATTTTACCGTCACGAACAAAGAATATCTGCACAATACAGTCGCTATGATCCCTTCGTAAGCCTATAATATCCCTGTCCTCTCCATCCAAGGCGGTAATCTTTTGTTTATATTGCAAGCTTTGAATTGCCTGAATTAAGTCTCGATATTCCATGGCCTTTTCAAAATCCAAACGATCTGAGGCTTCCAGCATTTTCTCTTCCAATTCCTTAAGAGTGGATTCGGTTTTTCCGGATAAAAACTCCGTCAACTTCGGAATGGCAGCTCTATATTCCTCCTTGGACTGCCTTAAAACACAAGGTCCCAGGCATTGGCCCATATCATAGTAGATACAAGGACGATCTAGCGGATTCTCCTCGGAAAAGACTTTATTGCAATTCCGGATATGCATGGTTTTTCTGAGTAGCTCAATAACCTCATTGACCCGTTCCATGGAAGCATAGGGACCGTAATATTTCGAGCTCTTAATCTTCTTATTTCGGGAAGCAAAAAGTCTGGGATAGGCCTCTTCCACACTTAAGCGAATATAAGGGTAGGCCTTATCATCCTTTAGCAGGGTATTGTAACGGGGCTTATATTCTTTGATAAGATTGGATTCCAGCACCAGAGCCTCTATTTCCGAATCCACCACAATATATTCGAAGCGTCGAATTTGGGCCACCATCTGCTGGATCTTCACGGATTTTTTCGTGGACTTTTGAAAATATTGCTTGACTCTATTTTTCAAAATCTTTGCTTTACCCACATAGATCACTTCATCCATATCGCCATGCATTAAATAAACTCCCGGCATCGCCGGGAGTTTTTTCAACTCTTCTTCAATAATAAACTCTTTATCAAAGCTTTTTTTATCCATTATTTCCTTCCTGATTGGTCTTTGCTGCGGATTGCATCGACGCTCCCTCTTCCTTGGTATAGAAATAGGAAAAATCATAATTACTTCCTGCATTCCAGAACAGCCATTCATCATACCCGCTATCATAAACAGCCTGAATCTGCGCCCTGAATTGTTCCTTCTCATAAGGAATGTAATGCTGTAAATAAGATGCGGTAAAGCCCTGCAACCAGGGACGAACCATTGCCTGATAACTATCTCCGCTTTTTGCCAAGGCCAGCTCCTTCTGAGAAGACTTTAAAGCCGAGTAAATCGTTTTATAGGGATCTGTATCCGGATGTTCTATACCGAAATTCCCGTCTCCATAGTGAGAGGGATAAATCATAGGACACATATAGTCTACGGAAGCCGCCATATCCGAATAATCCTG
>CAUUJL010000110.1:0-6738 GCA_963545375.1 uncultured Oribacterium sp. | reverse complement strand
CCTGTAAGTACTGTACTACTCTGTCCAAAAAGCCGAAACGCTTCATCGATCCGCCACCCACGCAGACAAAAGCTTTCTTTCCTTTGAAAGCCTTCAAGGCCTCCAAAGCATTTTCTCCATGATAAATATCTCTTGGTAAAGTAAATCTCATCTCCTGCCTCCTTAATAGACCATACAAGCTTTTACTGCCCCCAATAATACACTGTTCTTTTTAAATGTCAATATTTTAACAATATTATTTTTTAATTGGATTGTCTGCCTCTATTTCTTAGTGTATATTTTTAAAGCTAAAAAGAAAGAATTAGGAAAGAAACCTATTTTCTGGATTCGGAGGAATAGTAAGCAATGAAAGTCTTCCATAATATTTTTGTTCTATTGTTTTATGGCGCGAGCCTAATCAGTGGCGGAGCTTTTTTCTACCGCCTGCACAAGGAAAGACGGTCCATGTGGATTGGCACGCTCTTAAGCCTCTTCCTCATGAGCCTTTTCTCCTTCTCTACTTTATTCAGGGCATACAAATGTAGAAAAGTCACACTATTATGATACTAGGTGTTTAACGTTTGTGATTTTTCATTTTTTTCAAAATCGCCAACGTTAAACTTGATATTTTATGACAATTTTGTTAGTATAGGCTAAACAAACTTAAAAAAGGAAGGACAATATGAATTGGTATCCTCGTGAAAACTACCTTAAAAAGATTCGGGATTTTTACCATGACACCGATATCATTAAAGTAATTACCGGTGTCCGAAGATGTGGTAAATCCTGTATCATGGAGACAATTGCCGGCGAATTAAAAGAATCCGGAATTCCAACTGACCGACTCTATTTCTTTGACCTAGACAGTAAAGCCTATCACAAAATTCTAAAGGCGGAGCAGCTAGAAGCGTTATTGGAATCAATCCCTCCGGTCTCCGAAACAAAATACCTTTTTATTGATGAAATCCAAAATGTTAAGGGCTTTGAAATAATTCTTAATAGTTTACGTAGGACAAATGAATGGTCAATCTTTATCACAGGATCAAACTCGTATCTCCTAAGTGGAGAGTTAATGACAAAGCTTACCGGAAGATATATTGAATTTGAAATGTTTCCTCTTTCTTTCGAGGAGTATGAAGGCATCAAAGAATTCTATGGTAAAGCGATTGCTTCCGACCGACAAGAAGAATTACAAAATTACATCCTTGAAGGCGGATTTCCCAGAACTATACAAATGGATAGTATTTCTGCAAAAAGGCGATATGTCCAAAGCGTTATCGATGAAATCTTTGAAAAAGACATTAGAAGAAGGCTGAAAATCCGTAACAAGAATACATTCGAAACAGTCCAAAAATATATTATCAATAATTTTGGTGCAACAACCAGCCTAAAAAGTTTGAAAAAAGCCATTGAGCAGAGTGGAACAGCTATCAGTGAGGCCACAATTGCAAGATACATTAAAGCCTTGTTGGACTCGAAAATTCTTTGCGAATGCCCAAGGTTTGATATGAAGTCCAAAAAGTCCTTAAGCGGAGAAAAAAAATACTATCTGGCAGACACTGCTTTTTATTTTGCACAGAATACCGATAATAGAATTAACTTCGGTCCTGTTCTCGAAAATATCACCTATATATACGCAAGATCTCACGACTACTCTGTTAGCGTTGGACGAGTTGGAAAACTGGAATGCGATTTCATCTTAAGAAATGATGAAATGCGATATTCCTACATCCAGGTTGCGTATACCATTGCATTATCAAAGGAAACGGAAGACCGTGAGTACAGACCGCTTGAAGCAATTAAAGACAATTATCCAAAATATGTAGTTACTGCTGACTCTATTCTGCAACAACGTAATGGTATTGAACATATTAACCTTGTTGACTTTATGAGAAATGGAAAGGCTTTTTAATTCTATATTATGAAGCATATTTTCAAACGAGAAAACGCATGCTTTGCTAGCGATACTTACTATGCATAGCACAAAAACCGGGGAAAATCCCCGGCTTTTGTGCTTGCATCATTCATTCGCCCTTATTATTACAAAAAAGTTCTATGTAGCATCTTCATGCAGTACTTCAATGTAATATTTCCATACAGCACTATAGTCTTGCTACACCGCTTTTCTTTGCGGCTTCCGCAACGGCTTTAGCCACCGCATCCTTCACTCTTTCATCAAAGGCCGCCGGCAGAATATACTCCGCATTAAGTTCCTGATTGCTCACCAGTTCCGCTATAGCATAGGCTGCGGCAACCTTCATTTCATCATTGATGTCCTTTTCCCGCACATCCAGAGCGCCTCTAAAGATGCCCGGAAAGCATAGTACATTTTTCTTCCTCCATACTTTATTTCAATTCTATTCTATGTAATTTCTGACTTTTTGCTTCTGACTTTTTATTACCTCTGCCTATGAATACTTCTTTTGCCAGTTATCTTATATTTTTTATACTTTCAGGGGAAAATATGTCTCTATCGCTAAGTTTTATCCTATAAATTTTTCCATCTTTACATCATTTAGATTGAGTGCTATTATCTAAACAGTGTATAGATTAAAGCAAAAAAGGAGTATGCTTTGAAAGCCGATACATACCATCATGGGAATTTAAAAGAAGAATTAGTAGAAAAAGGCCTGGCCTATATCGATCAATATGGTCTGGAAGCCCTTTCTATGCGTAAACTGGCAGATTCTACAGGCGTCAGTCCTGCCGCGCCGTATGCCCATTTTAAAAATAAGGAGGCTTTTCTGTCCGAAGTTCGTAATTATGTGAATCATCGATTTTATTCGACATTGGTGAAAGCCACGGAAGATTGTTCCGACCCTTCCAGAATTCTTTTCAATTTGGGAAAAAGTTACGTCCTCTTTTTTTATGAAAATCCTCTGTATTACCGGTTCTTATTTTCTATAGAAGATATTGATATAGAAAATTATCCGCCGTTTGTATTATTCAAAAATACCGCAGAAAAAGTATGGAAAGAGGAATCCGAGAATCGGGATAGTACTTCTATTCTCCATTCAAAAGTAATTGCACTCTGGTCCCTGGTGCACGGGCTGTCTTCTATCGTAAACATGAAAGGCGCTGTAGACACGGATCATCTCGAGGCGGAAGTCGAGCAGATTCTGAGCTCCATTCATGTATAAGAGACGACGCAAAATTGATTTCCAACTTAATTCATGTATAGGGGACGAAGTAAAACAGATTTTCGACCAAACAATATATAGGAGTATAAATGATAGGGGTATATTTAAGCGGTACAGGAAATACAAGGCATTGCATCCAAAAATTTCTTACTGTACTAGATTCCGATGCGAAATGTGTTCCCATTGAGGATAAAGAATCTATAGATGCCATCCGAAAAAATGATGAGATTATTCTTGCTTATCCGACACAGTTTTCCAATGTGCCATTTATGGTAAGAAATTTTGTCATTCGGCATAAGGATGTCTGGAGAGGGAAAAAGATGTTTTTAATCACCACCATGGGTGCATTTTCCGGTGATGGAACAGGGTGTCTTGCCAGAGTTTTTAAAAAATATAGTGCAATTATCCTTGGCGGTTTGCAGATTCGTATGCCGGATGCGGTTTGTGACAGTAAATTACTGAAAAAGTCTTTAGAAGAAAACCGAAGAATCATCCATGAAGCGGATAGCAAAATCAAAAAGGCCACAAGCGCGATTAAACAAGCCGGTAAATATCCGCAAGAAGGCTTAAGCTTTCCGGCTCATCTCGCAGGCTTATTCGGACAAAGATTATGGTTTTACCATAAAACCACAGGATATAGTAAGAAACTGAAAATCAGTGATGACTGCACCGGATGCGGATTATGTGCCTCTATCTGCCCCATGGGAAATCTACGTATACGAAACGGCAAAGCCGTCAATATGGAAAAATGCACCATGTGTTATCGTTGCATAAGTTCCTGTCCCCAAAAAGCCATTACACTTTTAGGAAAAGAAGTCATCGAACAGTGCCGGTATGAGAAATATGTTTAGGATGCAAAAAAGTTTATTTAAAGCACAAAGAAGAGCTTACACGCTCCTCTCTCCTACGTATTTTTGATAAGTATATTGTCCATGGGCGTTGGTCGCCTTGCCGTCCCCGTAATATATGGCATATTTCGGGCATCGGTGAAGACATCCTAGACACATAGTGCAATCTTCCTTCACCCAAACCGGCTTTTTGTTCTGCATTTCAATCGCCTGAACCGGGCATTTCTTAGCGCAAAGTGTACAGCCAATGCAGGCGTCAGACACAGAAAGATTCTTTGTCTTTCGCATTTTGCCGTCATAAATCTTTTTCGCCACCCTTCCTACAAATTCCGGCACCGTGAAATCCATCTCTTTTCCTTTTTTCTTTTTGAAAATCGATGCCTTAAGCTCAGTGATTTCCTCTTCCGCTTGCTTTAAGCTGTTTTTAACTTTTTCCGCATTGGATAAGTCAAAAATCACAGTCCAGGTATCCGGCATACGAATATCGAATTTCGCATCTAAGGCTAAACCCTTTTCTTTTAAAAGACTATCCGCAATCGAAGATGCTGCCCCCGTTGTCGTTCCGAAGGTTCCCACATAAAAACTGTACGGCTTTGTTTCATACTGAAGCTTCAACTTTTCCAAGAACGCATAAACAATGCTGGGAAGTCCCCAAGCATAGGTAGGGCTTAAAATCCCAAACCTTCCATCTCTTACCGTATAGGCATAGCTTTCTGCCTTGCAGGCTTCCTCAATAGATATCATTTCTTCCTGCGGCTCTTTAATTTTCTCTGCTACATGCTTGGTATTTCCGGTAGCTGAAAAATAAAATAACATCTTACTCCTCACTTTGTTTTTTTATTAATGCCCTATGTTCTTCACTCGTACTGTTCCTTTGCTTAAATAGTTTCATTGTAGCAGAACTTTTGGAGAATGGACGATCGGTAAAGAAAATCAAGACGGATACTTCTAAAGATAGTTTCCTATCTGATGTCTTTTTGTAAAATATACTTGACATATTAAAAACAAGGTGTATATTGGTTATGTAAATTATTTACGACATTTTGTAATACACATTGCTTTCCGTAAAAAAGTGAGAAAGCAAGGAAAGGAGTTTTCGATGAATTATTTTAATTTAGGAATAGCTGTAGGTTTTTTTACCGTTACACTGCTAGTTCTCTTTCGAAACAGATTGAGTAAGGACAAACAAGATTGTTATGATGAAAGGCAGGTAATCGTCCGTGGAAAGGGCTATCAATACGCTTTTTTCACCACCATGGGGCTTCTCATGCTGTACGCTGCCTTTGCCGAGCCCATTGAAAAGTATATGGAAGCCGGGATTATCCCTCTTGCCATTCTTCTTTTCTCGGGGCTAATCCTCATGGGATACTGCCTTTTCCATGATGCCTTCTGGGGGCTTATCAGTAAAAAAAATAAAAGAATGGGTGTTACCGTATGGGCTCTATACAGTGTACTGAACATCATGCATATCGTTGATAATAGCTCTCCTGATAAAATGTGGATTGACGGAAGGCTCAGTAGCCGTTTTATGGTTCCTCTCCTTCTCAGTATCTTTTTTGCCATTGCCCTGATTCTCATGCTCCTGAAGAATCGAATGAAGAATGACGAAGAGTGAGGTAGAAAATGAAGAATCTCCGTTTAAAATCCGCTAGAGCGGGAAAAGACCTGTCCCAACAGGAACTGGCGGATCTGGTAGGCGTCAGCAGACAAACCATCAATGCCATAGAAAAAGGGGACTATAACCCTACCATCCGCCTCTGCCTTGCCATTTGTCATGTACTGGGGAAAACATTGGATGAGCTGTTCTGGGAGGAAGAAGCCGATTAGCTGTATAAAAATAAGACTGTAGAATTTCCGCAGTGTAGGTCTGAAGTCGGGGCACGCTCTCGCTAGCTTCGCCTCGTATCGGATACTAAGCGAAAAACTACGTTTCTCTTGTTTTTCGCAAGTACCGACGGGCTCAGACTACCCCGTATTCAGACCTACAACTGCATGAAAATCACCACTTTTCTACAGTCTTATCTTTCACATGCTAATCATAATGTACATTAGTACAAACCGGACATGACGGAAGCATCATATCTATTTCAAATCCCTTATCTCCTTCATAAAACACTCACTTCTCTTCGCTATCCTCGTTTTCTCCGCAAAGCTCTTTTAATTCCTCAAAGCTATAATCCCGATAGACCTTTCCTCGTCCCAGCAAAGAATCTGCCGTTTCCGGCAAGGCTTTCAGTAAGGTTTCCGGCTGAATTTCTTTCGGCAAAGGAATTAATTCTCCATCCGCATCTTCCGCCTGATGTGCCATGAAAATAAACTCTTCCTTTTCCCAGTCTATGGCAAAGTGATTCATCACCTCTGTAGCAGAAACTTGCAGAAGATTTTCCTCTTCAGAAATCATATTTTCATAGAGAAATTCGTACAGAGCTTCCCTACCGATTTTGATTACTCTAACGGTTTTCTCCTTCATCCTTTTCCTCCCTAATCTTTATCCGAACTTTATCCGAAGATAGCTTCCCTAATTCGTTTCTGTTCGAAATACAGATAACAAATACTAGCTTGCTCGTAACAAAGTTCCCCAATGTGACAAAATACCGTCCAAATATATAATTTATTGCATCACGACTTGTTCGAAATATAACGACTTGTTCGAAATATAACTATCCCCTTGTCCTTTCTCCTTTTTATGATAAAATAACAATATTATTATGATAGTAAAACAAAAAGGAGAACCCCTATGATTAATATCCGTCCGGTTTCCGACTTAAGAA
>CAUUJL010000109.1:0-6775 GCA_963545375.1 uncultured Oribacterium sp. | reverse complement strand
CAGGAGGGATATCGTTTATGAAAGAGGACAGCAAGCGACTGCTTCGGGGAATGACAGAGGTAAGTGACCAATATATTCTGGAAGCGGAGGCCTTTTACCAAAAGAAGGATGAACAGGATCCGGTAAGAGAAAGGCAAGAAGATAGCGTAGAAAAAGAAAGCATAGGAAAAGAAAAAAAGATTATCAAAATGCAGGAAGCTAAGAAGAGGAAATTTATTACCCTTCCTCGGGTTTTAGGATTTACTGCTTCCATAGCTGCTGCCTGCTTTGTTTGCTATATCGGAGTATTCATGTTTTTCGCTCCAAGAGCAGCCAAACCAAGCTCTGTAATGCTGGAGGGAGCACAGGGGGAGAACTCCGGTGGAACACAGGATAAAGCGGAAGAATTTGCAGCGGAGAATGGAGAGCTGAAAGAGAACTCTGCCGGTATAACCGCCAAGGGACGCAGCGTAGAAGAAGTTGAATCAATGCAGCAGGCTACAGAGCTTACCGGTTTTACCATGAGTATTCCGGAGGGAAAAGCTCCTTATACCGAAAAAACTATCAGCGTAATCGGAGAGGATATGATCGAAGTGGCTTATTCTAAGGAAGAGCCCTTTACGGTAGGATACTCTGTCCGAAAAGCAAGAGCTGAAGGGGATATCAGTGGAGATTTTACGGAGTATCTGGACATCCGAGAAGTGGATTTCGAAGGAAGGAAAGTCACGTTAAAGGGTAAAGCCGGAACATGCTCTTTAGCATTATGGGAAGTAAATGGCTTCAGCTATGCGGTAAAAGCACAGGAGAAGCCGATGACGGAAGAGGAGATTTTGGAAATTGTAAGAGCGGTGGAGTAAGAGATTCGTTAAGGTAATGGAGGAGCAAAAAATCGGACGGCGAATTTTCACCGTCCGATTTTTTATGAAATATTGTAGAAGCTAAACGTTTCTTAAAGCAATATCATCCTTGAGGCTATATTGCTTTTGAGATTACATTGTTCTTGAAGTTATAATGCTCTTAAAGCTATATTACTCTTAATGCTTTGGAACTATTATTAGCCCCAGAAGTAATGTCCGGTAATCAATGAATAAATGCCCATAACCGCTACAACGGCACAAGCTATAATTTGCAATGGACGAATGCGTACGCTTGTTCCGTTTTCATGAGCTTGTTTAATCATAAGAATCTGCCCTACGCACATTACTAGGCAGACAAGAGTAACGATAATGGTCATGGTTTGCTGGTTCATTTTACTTCCCCCCTAAAAATCAAAGTGATTTGTTTATTCCCTTAAAAAGGGAAATATTAATTTTAATCCTTAAGAATTGTAAGCAGAATATTAATGTCTGTCAAGAGAAATCTTAATCTTTTACGGAAGCTAATTGACTTCTTAGATGATGAATTTATAATAGTTTTGCATGTATAGGATAGAGAGTTTTTCCTATCCCGTAAGTGAGATTATGGAGAAGAAGTAAACGTTACTATTTATCAATATTTGTAGCAGCTTTCAGGAGGAAAAAAGATGAATCAGACTATTATGATTGTAGCCGGTGTGGTAGTTGTGTGGGCAGTTTTATTTGTTGTCATGATGAGCTTTCAAAAAAAGCGTAAGGCAGGGGCACAGCAATTTAATGCGGATAATGCTTATAAGGCGCTCTTACATTTGTACTGCGATCATGTTGCTATTGACGGAAACAGTCTTTCCGCATTTTCCCATACGCAGGGAGAATACATGCAGACTATCGTAGCGTTGGAGCCGGGACAGCATAAATTGGAAGGTATTTTCCGCTCTACAGAGGCAGGCGTTACAGGCAATAAGAATTTGGTCAGCGAAAAGCTTAGTATTGATATCGATTTGGAAGCAGGGCATGTTTATTCTGCAGCTATGTATTTTTATTCCTCAGAAGATAGAAACGAGTATTACAAGGGACAGACCGGAAAGGCTATTGCAGAGGTTCCTCTTTCCATTGTTAAGGGCAGTGACCAGGTTAAGGCCTATGTCATTGTGTATGAAGAGCAATAAAAGTAGCTGGAGAATGTGGGGGCTTCATGTGGAAAATAAAGTCAAATACTTATTTAGATGAAAATGGATCCTGCCACTGGCAAATTAGGTACTATTCGCCCAATCCGATTTCTTCTTTCTTTGGCCTACTTTTCTTACTGGGAATATTTTTTCTGGTTTATAGGCAATTAGGCTTAGATAAGAGTATGTGGCTTCTGTATGGGCTGCTCACTATGTATTCTGCTTTTTGCGTATGGGATATCTACAAATATTTCTTTCTTACTTATATTGTGGAAGCAATTCTGTATGAAGAGGAGATTGTGCTTCTCTACCACAAGGGAGAAAGCCTGAGGATTCCTTATACGGAAATTGGATTTGTGGATTTTCAACTCCATGAGGGTGTGGGAAGTAGAATACGTTTTTCGCCCCACTTTAGCCTTTACAAGAAGAACAGCACATCTAAGATTTTGGATTCCGTACTGTATAAGAATGATTATTTGCTTTTTACAGGGGAAGTAGAACTTCTGGAAGACTATCTTAGGATTAAAGAAATTCTAGCGGAAAAGGGAAAACATTGTGTGGAACCTAGGGAAACCGAAGAGTGCTTTCGAAGAGGAAGGCTTAGCAGGCAAGCTAGAAGAGATATTGGGAAATGAATAAATATACATAAAAATGCAATTTCATACATTTTACACATTTCAGACACAAGCTGAACATAAGTTTCTGCGATAGTAGGGCGTGTAAAGAGCGACCCAATCACAGAAAAGAGGACAGTATGAAAAAGAATAAAAATAAAATGAGTATATGGCTGGCGGCAATGGCGATGAGCATGGCCATCGTAGGATGTTCCAATGCAAAGACTGCTACAACAGCGGCAGCAACTACGGCCCAGAGCACAGAGGCGGTGGCAACGAACACCTCCGCAAAAACAACGGCAAGTTATTCCGAGGAAGACTTAAATACTTCTTATTCCGACTCGGATACCAAGATTGAGTTGAGTAGCGGAAACGCCAAGATTACCGGAGAGGGCGCAAGCTACACGGATGGCAATATTGTCATTACCAAGGCCGGAACCTATGTCTTTAGCGGAGAGTTCAACGGACAGATCATTACGGAGGTGGGAGACGAAGACCTGGTACACATCGTTTTCAACGGCGTAAATATCACAAATACGACTTCCTCCGTCATTAACGCAGCTACAGGACGTAAGATTGTGTTGACCTTAGTGGACGGCACCACCAACACCATCACTGACGGCACAACATATAATTATGCAGAGGGAGAGGATGAGCCGGATGCGACCCTCTTTGTAAAGCAGGATTTAACCATTAACGGAAACGGAACCTTGAATATCAGTTCTAACTATGCAACAGGCCTTAAGGCAAAGGATAATCTCATTATCTTAGGCGGAAAGCTGAATATCGAATCGGTAGGAAAGGCCATCAAGGGAACCGACTCCGTTACCATTGAAAATGCGGATATCACCATCAATGTAGAGGATGACGGTATCACTACAGACGGAGCCTTGGTCATCAACAGCGGAACCATTAAGATGGAGAAGGTTGGAGAAGGTCTGGAGGCTGTTACCATAGATATTAACGGCGGAACCATTGACATCGTGGCGAGCGATGACGGTATCAATGCCCGTGGTCTGATTGACGACAGCGCCACCGATGAGGAAAAGGAAGCCTACGGAGAAGAAAACCAGGCAGATACTTATTTCCGTATTACAGGCGGTACAGTAAATGTGACAGCCGGTGGAGATGGTATTGACTCCAACGGTCAGGTATATATCGAAGGTGGCACCTTAAATGTTTCCGGACCTGCTTCCGGACCGGATGTAGCCTTAGACTATAACGGAAAGGCAACGATTACCGGTGGAACTTTTGTCAGCACCGGTGTGCAGGAAATGTTTGAATCCTTTGACAGTAGTTCCACCCAGAACTTTATCAATGTGTTCTACTCTACTGCAGTAAGTGGCGGAACAGAGGTGAAGGTGACAGACAAGAGTGGAAATGTGGTACTTAGCTACACACCGACCAATGACTTTACAGCAGTAATTCTTTCCTCTGACAAGCTTGTGACAGGAGAGACCTATACCATAAGTGCGGGCAGCAATAGCGAAGAAATCACGATTTCTGCAGGAGTGAACAGCATTGGTAGCCAAAGCGGCGGCATGGGCTTTGGCGGTGGAAACGGTACTCCTCCAAGCGGAGCTCCCGGGGAAAACGGTATGGGACAGCCACCTGAGAAGCCGACAGACGCCAATGGTAATGAATTGGCTATGCCGGAGCCACCAAGTGGTCACGGAAGTAATAGTGAAAGCAACTAATATCGTTTAGAGCATAAAAATAGGGCTATAGAACAAAAAGGGGCTGTAGAAAATAAAAAAATAAATAGATTTTCGGCAATATAGGTCTAAATGAGGGGTAGTCTGAGCCCGTCGGTACTTGCGAAAAACAAGAGAATCGAAGTTTTTCGCTTAGTATCCGAAAGGACAGACTTTTCATCAGAAAAGTCGTCCTGTTACAGACCAACTTCCGAAGGAATTTGCTTTGCGAAGCAAAGTGAGCAGTGGGTAACAAAACCACTGCTCAGTCAGGCGAAGCTAGCGAGAGCGTGCCCCAAATTTAGACCTATATTGCTTAGAAAACTATTTTTATCATTGATTTCCTCAATTAGTAGGCACTTAAAAACTTATGTTAAATACATACTAAATCTTTGCCCTAAAGGAATTGACAATGCCGCGTATTGCGCCATAGCCCACTCCGGCTACCGGCCAAACAATCCAGCTGATATCCCAACGCCGGGTAATAAAACTGTAGCCCAGATAGATAGCCGTTACCGAGCACCAGTAAATTTGCCCGACGGTTTCATTTTTGTGCTCATCCATCTTTTTCTCCCTTCTATAATCCCCTTGCTCTAAAAGCATATTTAAGGCATCCCAAATAATATTCGTTTTGACAATTAGAAACACGCCAACGGCCACAAAAAGTAGAAGGAAAGGCACGGCAAGAGCGGTATGGAGGTCATCTTCTCCATAAATAATCATACTGATAAAGATGGGACTTGCCGCAATGATGCAAAGAAAAATACCTAAAATCATCTGAGAAGTATAAGTTCCCTGGTAACGGGATTTTTTCTCCTGCACTATACCATTTACCCCGTAAGCAGTATTCAGAAGCTCTTTTTCTATATAATGGAATCGATCTCCTTCAATAGAGTTTTTGATAAATAAGGCTACTCCTGCTCCTGCTAAAAGAAAGAGGAAGAGCACACCGATACCTACGGCTTTTCCTTCTGAGAGAGGAAGAAGAGAACTTTCCTGAAGAGTGCTTAAAGCAATCAATAGGCTAGGGGAAAGGATACAAAGAAATACGCCCAGAGCAATCTGGGAAGCTGCTTGATTCTTGTGCGCGAGAAAGGCATTGGCTTCCTCCATGGAAACAGGAACTTCCTTTAGGGAGGATTCCGTATCAATCTTTGGATCTTCTCCCGGATTGTCCAGTTCTATCTCATCCTTTAAGAGGTAATCCGTACTGACGGAAAAGACCTGGGACAACTTCAAAATCTTATTCATATCCGGAATGGACTGGGCTCCCTCCCATTTGGAAATGGACTGTCTGCTGACTTCCAGCTTCTCTGCCAGCTCCTCCTGGGACCAGCCGTTTTTCTTTCTTAATTCAATAATCTTGTCTGCCAGTATCATACTCTACTCCTTTTATGATTTTCTGTGTTTACCGGAAATTCCCTTCTCGGAAAATGTCTTGGCTCACTCCGTCTTTACGCCTCTCATACTATCGAAAAATCCGGTTGCAGAGAAGAAAGCAGGCTTGTCAATTTGACAACCGGCGGTTGCAAAGCCTTGATTTTCCGTGGAAAAACGTCCTTTTCCGGAAAAGCAAGTTCTACATTTCCAAAACCGATTCAATGCTTAGACGAAGGGCGATTTCCCGGGAACCAATACCGAAGGAACGCATATCGTGTTCCTCTACATTTGCCAAAGAATCTCCGGTGTAGAGCAGACTACCCCATTGAATATCCCGCATCTTTGCCACAGCTGCCAGGGCGGAACACTCCATTTCTACAACGGTACAACCTTCCGACTTTCTATATTCCACCTTTTCTTTGGTTTCCCGGAAAAATCCGTCGGTGGACCAAGTAGTTACCTCTTCATAGGGCAAATGATGGGAGCGCAGAACCTTTTCGATAGCCTTTCTTGGGGCTTCCTCTATGTCCACGAAGCGGGAGGGAGGAAGATAATGGTAGGAAGTGCCTTCGTCCCGTAGTGCCTTTTTCGGAACCAGAAAAACGCCTTCCTCCTTATGAACCAATACACCGCAGGAACCACTGCTGATGACCTTTTTCACTCCATAGGCAATGAGCCAATCCAGAATCTGTGCGGCAGGGGCAGCACCTACAGGAGCTTGCACCAAGAGGAAGGGAATTCCATTTTCCTCCAATAAAAAAATGGGATAATGCATGGTGGCGGAGAGAAAATGGGTCAGTATCTTTCCGCCATGCTGTAAGGCATATTTTTTAACCGTGTCCTGTAAAAAGGCAAAAACGGCCCTCTCCGGAAAATGCACATCCAGTACTTCGTGACCCGGATCTAAAACGGCACTGGGGTCGGAATCAAATTCCAAGATGGGGATTTCGTGTTTTTGAATACTCATTTTGGCCTCTATTATTCTCTTTTTAAAAGAGTTTTATGATAAAATAATAGCAATATTTTTTTATAAAGTCCTAGTATACATGGGAAAATAAGATATTCGCAAGAAGGAAAATGGTAAG
>CAUUJL010000108.1:0-6888 GCA_963545375.1 uncultured Oribacterium sp. | reverse complement strand
AAAATCAGAACAAAACCGGCCAGTAAGGTGAACGTTCCGCCAATCGTAATGCACCACCGATAATCCAGAATCTCTCCGAGAACGCCCATCACCAAAGAAAATGCACTGCAGCCGGCTGTAACCAGAACTCCTTCGAAAGCATTGACCCGAGACCGGAGTCTCTCCGGAATATACCTCTGTACGGCTGCATTTCTTATGATGGCGCTGTTACTCCCGAGAAAACCGCATATTCCTCTATTCACAAGCATCAAAGGATAAGGAAGCCAGAGCAAACACATATCCATCGCGGAATATGTTTGATAGACAAAAAACACGAAACCGAACTTCTTCTTATCCGGAATTTTAATTCGATATTGTAATGCACTGCCGATGGACCTTCCTATAAACTCCACCACGGAAAATGCGGCATACATTGCCGCCGTGAATCCCGGAAAAGTACGAAAAAAAGCGATGAGAAGGGGAGAATAGGCACAGGTAACACCATTGCTCACCGCCATATATTCATAAAGCCCCAAAAGGCCGCGTTCTTCCTTTAAATACTGTACCGCCTCCCGTATGTCCGAGGCCCATGCCTTAAGAGAATAGGGTTCGGAATGATGCCGTTCCGTTTCATCCAGACGAATAAAACTCTCCGTAATAGCGGCAATAAGCGATAGTCCGCCCTGCGCAATCAGAATCCATGCCACACCGAACGTGTCCAAAAGCACTGCGGCAAACGGGGTCATAATCACCGTTAAAACCGGATAAAGCATGGAAGATACCGCGTAGCCCTGTTGCTCCGCGCCTTTCGGGATTAATTCCGGATAAATACTGGTGAACGCCAACTCGTCCACCGATCCGAGACAGGCCAGAAGCAAAGACAGCACGAGATACCCGATGTAGGAAAAGTCAAAAAATAAGAGCCATAGTCCCATGCCGAAAATCAAAAAGGAATTTGCAACATCTCCCATGACCAGAAAAGTCTTTCTCGGAAGTCGATCCATAATAGGCGCAACGACGATAGGAATAAACAGGAAGGGAAGAAGCTGTATTGCGAGAATCAGAGCGGATGCCAAAGTGCTCCCGGTTTCATCGAAAACCAGGAACGCCAGCGCAAAACCTCCTGCAATTCCCCCGATAGTCCCCATCGTAGACGCAAGAATCACCAAGCTGAAATTTCGATTCCAGAGTTTTGTCGTTTCCATAGCAAGCACCTCAGTAAATAGATTAGTCATTACGTAAGAAAATGAAAAATCCGTATATTATAGAAAACAATCCCAAATTAAAGTTCTCTAAGAACTATACAACGACTTTATAATGATCCTTTAATTCATTCAGTATACTATGCTTAATGAACCCTTCGTTTTGTAATCTTCCAACCACAATCCCGGGGGCGATTCCTTGCTTCTTAGCAAACACATGTACATTTGATGCAGAAAAGCTATTATTAACAACAAATTCATCAAAATCCTTAGCAGGAATTAATGTGTCTTTGGACCAAGAATTTGCAGCTTTTTCATCATCCTCTGAAGTTCCATTCATTTGACCTATATGCCCTAATACAATATGAGCTAATTCATGAAATAGACTGAACCAAAACTTATCTGCATCTTTTCCTCTCGCAGTTAATCCTACAACAATCTTCTTTCCGTCCATAAAGGAAGCTCCTTGTAAAAATGAGCCTTGCAAATGCGGCAAAAAAACAAGTGCAATCCCGCACTCTGCAAGCATACTTTTAAGCTTCGGACAGAACTCTTTCGCTTTCATAACTGTCATCAATCTGATTTTAGGAATAATATTCACTAAGCCTTTAATATTAATGGGAGCCGTTTCAACCTCTCTGGCCTTTATCCTTACTTCTTGTGCCCAAGCCAGTAACGCTAGATCACTCTTTTCTGTCACAGCCAACCTTCTACATGCAATTTTTGTTATCTGAATATTCTCCAGTAGCGAAAGTTCTACAACCTCAAAATATTTTCTAAGATTTACCACTTTTTCCTTTAATACTCTCGTTTCAGGAACCCATCCATATTTAGCCATCTCATTATAAGGCAATTTTTTAGCTATCTCTTCATCCTTATCCACAGCATTTTCAGCTTCGGCTTTAATTAATTTTTCCCTGTATATCGCTTCTAAATTATTCCAAAACTTTGCAGGTACTCCGAGCACCAGCTCCAATCTAACAGCTACCTCCGGAGTTAACTGTACCTCTCCATTTATAAGTTTACTGATATGCTTTTCAGACATATCCATTCTTGCAGCAAATTCTTTCTGACTCATTCCTCTGTCATTGAGTTGCTCCTTTATTGTCGCTCCAGGTGGTGTTGCAATAATGCTACGACTTCTCACCATAGTACTACCCCCTATCCCATTTCACTTTTCTAATGGTAATCCACTATTTCCATAATATGGGCTACCTGTATCTTATTACCGTGTTTTTCAAATACCATTCTATACGGATGAACCAAATCAACTGCATATTGCCCTTTGCGGTTATTGGTCAATGGATGGCATCTACCGATATGGAATTTAATCATCTCTTCCACAGTGTCTACAGCTTCTATTTCCGCTATACGCATCTGTATTTTTTCAGACATTTCATTTCCATAAGTTCGATCTGAAACTTTAGCATCTGTACAAACTTTCTTTATTTTATTCGTTTTGTACGTAACTTCCAAGGCATCACCTCTTCCTTGCAATTAACCTTTTAGGTAAATTTATATTACTATAAACAAACAGCTTAGTCAATTTAAATTTACCTTTAAGGTAATTTTAAATTGCAAGAACGGGCTGTATTAAGCTTTATGAGCAAAGCATAGATACTTTATAGTTTAGAGGATTTAGAATGATTCTTTAGTTTTTCAAAATCCTCCCATAGCTTATTTACTTCCTCTAAGGAAGCTGCCATAATGATCTCATTCTGTAAAAAATAAAATCACATATTTCAAGAGGATAACCTTATGCTTAAGCCCGGAATTTATGAACAGCTGATCAACTTAGCAATTCAAGAGGAACTGTCTGCATTTTCAGAAGAAGAAAAGAGTATTGTGAAAATCGATGAAGCGGAAGCCTCCACTGTATTGGCTCAATACTGCAGCGATATTATTCGAAGCAACCTGGAGCAGCTATCTGATCAGGATACTACTGCCAAAATTCAAGTGATCAATAAAATCATTGCGCTCCTTTCCTCGGAGGGAGAGGATATTTCTCAATTGTCTGTTGGTCCGGAAGGGAAACAGCTCCTTGCCGTACTTTCCGCTACCCATTCCGAAAATCCGCTTCTAAAGCTTGGTATGAAAAGTGCAAAGGACCTACTTCGTCCGGAAAGTCCGATTTCCCAAAGCAGCCTTTTTACCGGCTCACAAAATGAGCCTTCCCTATTTTCCGAATTGAAAAAGGAAATTGCATCAGCAGATCGAATTGATTTCTTGGTTTCTTTTATCAAAATGAGCGGTTTAAATCTAATTCGGGATACTCTACGAGAGTTTACGGAAAATGGGGGAAAGCTTCGAATTATTACTACTTCCTATATGGGAGCCAGTGATGCCAAGGCTATTGAACAGCTTTGTAACTTACCAAATACGGAAATAAGAATTTCTTATGATATTGAAAGAAAACGACTACATGCAAAGTCTTATATCTTTTACAGAGAAAGCGGTTTTACAACTGCCTATATCGGTTCCTCAAATCTATCTTCCGCCGCACTCGATGAAGGTTTAGAATGGAATGTCAAACTGACCGCTAAGGATATGCCTTTTATTCTCAAGAAGATGGAGACAATTTTTGACAGTTATTGGAATAATGCAAGTTTTATTTCCTATACGAATAGTGAAGAAGATAAGAAAACGTTAAAAACCGCACTTCAATTAGGAAAAACAGGGCAATCCTCCTTTTCCGATGACAGCTTTCTTTTTGACGTAAATCCTTATCCCCACCAGCTGGAAATCTTGGATCAAATTGATGCGGAAAGAGAAGTACGAGGAAATTATAAAAATCTCATTGTCTCTGCAACGGGAACCGGTAAAACCTTAATTTCCGCCTTTGACTATAGACTTTTTTTGAAAAAGCAGGGAACAAGAAAGCCCAGACTTTTATTTGTTGTGCATAGAGAAGAAATCCTAAAGCAAAGCTTAGCAGTCTTTCGACATGTATTAAAGGATTCCAATTTTGGAGCATTATTTGTAGGGCAATTCACGCCGGATTCCTTAGATCATCTTTTTATCTCCATACAGACCTTTTCTTCGAAGAACTTTACAGAAGCAGTGCCTCCTGATTTTTATGATTATATTGTCGTGGATGAATTTCACCATGCCGCAGCTCCCAGCTATCAGGACTTGTTAAGTTATTTTCAACCCAAAGTTCTTCTAGGTCTTACCGCCACGCCGGAGCGTATGGATGGAAGGGATATTTTAAGGTACTTTAACAATAAAATTACGGCTGAAATCCGTCTTCCTGAAGCAATTAACCGTGGTTTACTTTGCCCTTTCCAGTATTTCGGAATCTCTGATGAGATCGATTTATCCAATGTGCATTGGGTAAGAGGTGGCTATGATAAAACAGAGCTTAGTAACATTTTCTCTCTGCAAAGTAGTAGTGCAGAAAAAAGAGCAAATCATATTATCAACAGTATTAATCGCTATGTAAATGATATTCATACGGTTCATGGACTTGGCTTTTGCGTTTCAGTCGAGCATGCGAAGTTCATGGAAAGTCACTTTCAGAAGAATGGAATTTCCTGTCTGTCCTTAACAGGAAATTCCGGTACAGAAGAACGTAACACAGCAAAGAATCGTCTGATTTCCGGCGAAATTCAATTTATTTTTGTTGTGGATTTATATAATGAAGGAATCGATATTCCGGAGGTGGATACGATTCTATTTCTCCGTCCTACAGAGTCTTTAACAGTCTTTTTACAGCAGTTAGGACGTGGACTACGTCTTTCTACGGATAAAGAGTGTCTCACTGTTTTAGATTTTATTGGACAAGCCAATAAAAAATATAATTTTGAAGAAAAGTTTTCCGCCTTGCTGTCTCATCACAGGAATAACCTTAGTCAGTAAATCCAGAAAGGCTTTACTTCACTTCCCCAAAACTGCTATATCCAACTGGAGAAAGTAGCCAGCAAAATCATCTTAGAGAATATAAGGGCAAACTTTGATAGAAAAGATGGTTTTCTCTTTAGACTAAAAGCCTTCAGCGAAGATACGGGACTTCCTTTAAGCTATGACAATTTTTTAAAGCATTTTCATCTAAGCCCTAAAGACATTTATCTCCGAAAAAGCTCTTTTTCCAGACTTTGCGTAGAGGCAGAGCAATGGGCAAATTTTTCCGAACCATTAGAAGAATTGATCACGAAAACCTTGCCAAAGCTTTGCAGCATAAACTCAAGACGTTGGATTCATTTTTTACAAAAATGTCTGTCCATGTTTTTAGAAAATACACCGGAAAATTGTTTTAACTACCTCTTATCTTTACCTAAACTGCAAGCCAGATTCTTCCGAATGTTCTATTTTACCTTGTTTCAAAGACTTATAGATTGGGAAAGTCCGGAGGATAAAGCGAATTTAATCAATTTACAGAAATCTCCCACAATGCTTCGAGAATTACTGGATTTACTTTCCTTTAATTTGGACAGCATAGATTTTGTGGATCAAAGCTTGGCATTTCTGCCGAACTGTCCACTGGATGTACATTGTAGCTATTCAAGAGACCAAATCTTATTGGCTTTAGACTTTGAGAAACCCAATACGGTTCGAGAGGGTGTGAAATGGCTTCCGGAGAAAAAGCTGGATCTTCTTTTTGTAACTTTAAATAAATCAGATAAAGAGTATTCTCCCAGCACCATGTATCAGGACTACTCCCTTAATGAAAAGCTGTTTCACTGGCAGAGCCAAAATGCCACCTCCGACACTTCTGAAACCGGAAAACGCTATATTCAGCACAAAAAACTGGGAACAAATGTCTTTTTATTTGTTCGCGAAAGGAAAAAAACTGCCCTTGGGGCAGAAGCCTATACCTTTCTTGGCCCCGCTCAGTATGTATCTCATACCGGAAGTAAACCCATGAGTATTATCTGGCAGTTGGAAACACCAATTCCGGAAAAGTATTTAAAGCAAACCAGCAAGGTCCTCATCGGATAAGAAAATACTATGAAAATCCATCATTTATTGATTTTTCATAGTACTTTTTTTAAACCTCTACCACCTCATACGCCCCTGTCTCGGAATCTATCACCACCATGGCAGATTCCCCGATCTGCGTACCTTCCCTATCTGTAGAGAAAACATCTGTAAAAATCATTCCCCCCTGCTCCATAATTTTTTCCACCGGAGTATGCCCCACAACCTGCTTATATTTTTCTCCTCGAAATGCCTTTCTCCGTACGTCCAATGCTCTTAGCCAAAGGGGCGATTCATCATTCCACAGCTTATCCTGGGAAGCAGTATTTACCGAATGGAGAACCTCGTCTATATTCCCATCCAAAAGCTTCTTGCTTAGACTTTTTACAAATTCCGTGCTAAGGCCTGCATGGGAGAACAAAACTCGACCTATCCTATGCATAATGTTGATTTGAGAGGAATCTTTCAGGCTCTTTTCCAGCTCTTCCAATTTTTCCATAACCGTCCGCTCCGCATAAGGAGAATAGCCACTTTCCAACCGTCCCCAGGGATAGCTTAAGTCATGGTTTCCGTAGCACCAAAGGGTATCCGGATACTCCTTGGCAAATGCAATAGCTCTGTCGTAGATTGCTCTGTACCGATCAATCTGAAATTCCATATCCCAATCATCAGGCATATCCATAAGGCAGACTACCCGAGTTGCCTTCCCCGACTTTAAGACCTTTTCCGCCTTATCAAATATCCAGGTTTTTAAATGCACATCCGGTATGACCAGTACTTTCATATTATC
>CAUUJL010000107.1:0-7098 GCA_963545375.1 uncultured Oribacterium sp. | reverse complement strand
AAAATAAAAAGGGTACCAATCTGGTGATTGAGTCGGTGCGAAGAGGAGAAAAGTTGCCGGTGGAAATGGCTCCCCTGATTATTTTCAGCACTGTGCTTTCTCACCTCTTCGGCGCTTCCGTAGGTCGGGAAGGCGCCGCTTTACAAGTAGGGGGCTCCCTGGGTTCCAGTATCGGCAGAGTTTTACATCTTTCTGAGAAAGAGCAAAGAAGAATTATGATGTGCGGAATGAGTGCGGCATTTTCCGGGCTCTTCGGTACCCCGATAGCAGCCGCTATCTTTGCCATAGAGCTCTGTACCGTAGGCAGTATTTACTATACCGCCTTACTCCCCTGTACCGTTTCCGCCTTAACAGCCCATTTTTTTGCGGAAAAAGTCATTCATGCGGAGGAACCGGATCTTGCCCTTTCTCTGATGGCGGAAATGGATTGGTCCTCCGCCCTATATACTCTTCTGCTGGCTATTGCCGCCGCTTTGGTAAGTATAGTATTTGTCTCCTGTGCCCATAAAGCAAAGGATTTGTTTAGCAAATATTTTCCAAATCCTTATCTACGTATTTTTGTAAGCGGAGCCATCGTTCTCCTTGCCACTTTGGCGCTAAACACCAATATCTATAACGGAACCGGTATTCAGCTGATTACGCAAACGATTCATGAACCCGGAACAAAGATTTTTCTCTTTGCCTTTTTCTTGAAAATTCTCTTTACTTCCGTTTCTCTTGGGGGCGGATTTCAGGGTGGAGAGATTGTTCCTTCCTTGTTTATAGGAGCAACGCTGGGCAATGCATTAAGCCGATTTTTGCCATTGGACCCTTCTCTATGTGCGGCACTGGGAATGACTGCCCTCTTCTGCGGCGTCACCAACTGTCCTCTGACCGCCTTACTCATCAGCTTTGAGCTATTCGGCTTCCAGGCCTCTTCCTACTTCCTTTTAGCCATCGCCATCAGTTATCTATTCTCAGGGAATTACGGACTTTACCACAGCCAAAAAATACTCTTTTCCAAAACAGAGGAAGAAGAAATAAATGAGCATACCCATTAGGTATGCTCATTTATTTTCTTAACGAGTTTCCCTCGAAGTGCGCGAGGTATCTCATTTAGCCTTTTTTAAAACGGTTCGCCAAGCCCTTATCCTCCGGCTTAACCCGCAGATTAGTAACTTTCTCTTCTTCCCCCGGCCTTTGAATCTTTAATTCCAGAATGGTTCCTTCCGGTAAGCCCTTACCAAATTCTATTTGTAAAAACTTAGCTACCTTGGGGTGGTTTGCCTGAAAATCATCCAAGTCTCTACTAAACTGCATTAACTCCATGGGATTCATTTAGCACTCCTTTTCTTTACTACTCTTCAACGAAAGCAAATGATGCATTACCCGGAAGCTTCTGTCCTTATCTCTAAGATGAGGCTTTCAGATTTTTTCGTTAGCCAACACTAATATTATCTCAAAGAGCATAGCCTAAGTTCCTTTTTCTGACAAGTATTATTTTGCCCCATGCTTCCTTTATATTTTGCTTCCATAGTCCCTTTATGCTATACTGCTTCGGTGTATTTTAAAAAAATACTGTGATTATTTTAAAAAGAATGCTTCGATTATTTTGTGAAGAAGGACTTAAACATGAGTAAAATCAAAGAAATCTCCCCGGAAGCCTGGGAGAAGGAAGAATATAAACACTATACCCCCATTGACCTAAGGGAAGCAGAGGAATATGAAATCGGACACATGGACAAGGCCCTCTCCTATCCTATAGAGACTTTACTGGGGGAGGAAATTCCCCTGTCCATAGAAGGACAGTATCTCCTTTACTGCAAATACGGAACCCTTTCCAGAGAGCTGGGAGAACGACTTTCCGACAGGGGCTATCAGGTGGCAAACCTGGAGGGGGGATATGGGAAATATGTTTTACAGCAAATAAAAAAAGCTGCAAAACAGGAGGAACGACAGAAGGAAATTGAATTAAGCCTTAGAAAAAAATTCAAAAAGTCTATCTTTACCCCCTTTGCCAAGGCCATCAATGATTATGAGTTGATTAAAGAGGGCGATTCCATCTGCGTCTGCATTTCCGGCGGTAAGGATTCCATGATTATGGCAAAGCTTTTCCAAGAGTTAAAACGGCACAACAAATTCCCCTTTACCCTGCATTTTCTTTGTATGGATCCTGGCTATAATGCCTACAATCGACAGATTATTGAGGAAAATGCCGCTCTTCTGGGGATTCCCTTGGAGTTTTTCCAAAGCGATATTTTTGAATCGGTTTTCACCATCGACTCCTCCCCCTGCTATGTTTGCGCAAGAATGCGAAGGGGACACCTGTATTCCAAGGCAAAGGAGCTGGGCTGCAATAAAATTGCCTTGGGGCACCACTTTGATGATGTGATTGAAACCGTGTTAATGGGAATGCTCTACAGCGGACAATTCCAGGCCATGATGCCTAAGCTTCATTCCACAAACTTTGAAGGGATGGAGTTGATTCGTCCCCTCTACTATGTTCGGGAGGAAGACATTATCCATTGGCGAAATTATAACCAGTTAAACTTTATCCAGTGTGCCTGCAAATTTACCGAAACCTGCAGCACCTGCCATGTGGACGGCACCACCAGTTCCAAGCGCTTGGAGATAAAGAAATTGATTGCTTCCCTAAAGGAAGTTAATCCCTTTATCGAGAAAAATATCTTCCGCTCCACAGAAAATGTGTCCATCAATACCATCTTGGGTCTAAAAACCGATGGAGAGAAGCACTCCTTCTTAGAGTGGTATGATAAGGGCTTTAGCCTACATGAAGACAGGAACCGCCGATAAACTCACGAATGATGGAGTTTTTCGGAATGGACTCCGGACTTACGGGAAGCACATAGTCCAGGAACTTTAGGAGACGCTTAGCCTCCTGGTAGGCAGGACTGTCATTTTCAATCTGGAACAACAGAGGCTGGGCAAAAATCTTCAAAACTGCAAGCTCATAAATCAACGCAGAGTTTACCATCACATCCGCCCTCTCCTGGAAGGGGAAAATGTAATTGTCTTCGCCCCGTCTTACATTTTTCCAGATAGAAATGGTATCTTCCGCAGAATAGCCTCTGGTTCTGTTATCTCTTACCATTCTTCTAAGCAGGCGAACATCCGTTGTAGGAATACGGTTATGCTCATCAATGTTCAGGGGTGTTAATGCTGAAATGTAAATGCGGAACTTGCTTTCCTCCGGTAAGGAGGTGGACATTAAGTCATTCAAGCAGTGAATACCCTCGATAACCAAGACATCCTCTGCCTCCATTTTCAGATAATCTCCCTTATACTCTCTTTCCCCTGTGAAAAAATTGTAACGGGGAAGCTCCACCCTTTCTCCGGAAAGAAGAGAGAGCATATCCTTGTTAAACAACTCCAAATCCACACACTGAATGGACTCAAAGTCATAATTTCCTTCCTCATCTCTGGGAGCCTCCACTCTGGCTCTGAAATAGTTATCTACAGAGATAGCATGAGGCTTTAGTCCAAGTGCGGAAAGCTGAATGCTTAAACGCTTGGAAAAGCTGGTTTTTCCTGAGGAAGAAGGTCCCGCAATCAGTACCACCCTCTTCTTCTCCTTAAAGATAGACATGGCGATATTACCGATTTGCTTCTCAAAATAAGCTTCCTGCATCAGAATAAGAGAATCCGTATCCCCTTGAACAATCTGCTTATTCAATGCACCGATATCCCCGATTCCCACCTTTCTGGCCCAAAGGGAGGATTCCTTTTGCACCTGATAAAGCTTATCCATTGGACAGAACTCCGGAAGCTCATTGGGCTTCTCCGGAGTAGGCAAAAGCAGGATAAAACCGTCTCCATAGGGAAGCAAATCAAACAAAGTCACATAGGAAGTATTTTGCAACATATAGCCGTAGAAATAATCCTGGAAATTCCCCAAGGAATAGATATTGACACGGCTGGTCATACGATAACGGAAAAGCTCCTCCTTGGAATGCATACCCACCTCACGGAAGATCGCTCTGGCATCCTCGGTGGAAACGGAACGCTTCATAATCGGCATCTTCTTCTCCGCATACTCCAACATAGAAGCCTTCACCTTCTCCAAGAGCTCCTTTGTAATCTTCACATCTCCGGAGAGGAAGCCGTAAAAACCGCCCCCAAGAGTGTAATCCATATTTACCCGAAATCCCGGTACATCCTTACAATGATGGTAAAAAGCCTTTAAAAGCATAAATACGGCAGAGCGGTGATAACTCTTCATACCGATACTATCTTTCAAGGTTAAAAAGCTGCATTCCTGATCCACATTGGGGATTCTCTTATGCAACTCATAAATACGCTTTCCAAAGCGCACCAAAACAATGGGATACTCCTCCGTATCCTGAAACAAGGGAACTAAGTCTTGAAACTTACTTCCCTCCTCTAACTCTACCACTCTTCCTTTTGCTGTAATCTTCATGGACATCCCTGACCTTTCTATTTTGTTTTACAGAATTTTTCCTAAGAAAACTTCCTCTTCCTCGACGCAATCTATCTTAGGAAAATGTCGGCGAATCTGCTCCCCCATATAAGGCACGAAGAAGCGCTCCAAGCCGTAGTGCCCTGCATTAAGAAGGCTAAGCCCCTCTCCCAAGGCATCCACCGCATCATGGTGCCCCAAGTCTCCGGTGATATAAGCGTCTGCACCGTTGGCAATCACATCCCTAATAAAGCTCTTTCCGGAACCCGGACAAACCGCAATTTTTCGGATAGGCCTTCCGCTGTCAAAGTACTCAATATAGGGAAGAGCAGCCTTTTCCTTCACATAGGCCGCCAGTTCTTCACAGCTAAATGCCTTATCCACCCGAGTATAAAATCCTATCCCCTGAGACACTCCCTCAGAAGAAGGAGAAACTTCCTGCAGTACCCCCTCCTTTTTCCAGGAAAGCTTAGAGCAAATTAAATCTCCCATACCTTCCTTCACGCTATCGAAGTTGGTGTGCATACTAAAGACGGAAATCTTATGTTCCGCCAAGCTAAGAAGCAATCTTCCCTGCTCATTATCTCCGGTAACAGATTTCATCCCCTGAAAGATAAAGGGGTGGTGGCTCAAAATAAAATTGCAGGAGTGGGCAATCGCTTCTTCCACCGACCTTCTCTGCACATCCAGACAGACATAGACCTTGCTAAGCTCTTCTTCCTTCTTTCCCAGCAAAAATCCCACATTGTCCCAATGCTCCGCATACTGTTTTGGCGCAAATTCCTCCAAAAAGGAAATCAGCTCTTGTTTTTTCATATAATTTCTCCTATTTATTTCTCCTATCCAAAGTAGCTAAGGCCCTCTTTCACCCGTTCCAGCTTCTCTGCTATCACCTTTTGGGGATTTTTTGAAAGCATTTCTTCCAAATGTCTTTCCTCATCCTCTAAAAGCTCCTTTAAAACAGGATCCTTTTTTGCCAAGGGAAGCCAACCAAACTCCCATTCCACTTTTGATATTTCAGAAGAATTCAAAGTTTTTCCCTTGGTCTCCGATTTGTTTCCCCCGATCTTCAGGCTGATCATTCCTGCATCCGGTGTTTCTCCTGAAGAATCCTGCTCCTTTCGCTTTTTCGCCAATATAATGCGATAGAACTTATTTTTTTCCTTCACATAGCAGTCTTCCACAAGCTCCATATAGGGGTATAAAAAGCGCCGAACCTTCTCATAGTCGGACTGGGGAGAGAGCAAAATCGTTTCAAACTCCTCTATTCGCTTCTCCAAAATCTGAATCATCAGCATCCCCCCCATACCGGAGAGAAGAAGATGCTTACATTCTCCCTTTTCCAAGGCTTCCAAGCCATTTCCCAGACGACAAGTGATTTTATCCTCCAGCCCTCTGAAACGCACATTTTTCTTTGCCATCTCCAAGGGCTCTTTTCCGATATCACAGGCAAAAAGCTTCTCCGCCTTTCCCGCCTCAAATAAGGCAATGGCAGTATAGCCATGGTCACAACCGATATCCGCAATACTGTCCACCACCGGATATAAGTCCACCATGGTCTGTATCCTTGCCCCAAGTCCCTTCATCTACACACTCCTTTAGAGGGAAAATAAATTTCCCCAAAACTCGTTTAAATAGTCTTTTATCCGGAAAAACCGGAGAAATGCTCCCACTTATCCTTCTCCCGGAACAAGCGGGAAAGCTCCTCTCCGTCCATAGCCTCTGCAATAGCCTTTTCAATCCCCCGCAATTTAATCTGGCGGATAAAGTCCAGAAGCATTCTTTCCTCTTCCTGCCGTTCCAGATCCAAATGATACAGGTCTCCATGATAGAGGGCCATACACTTTTGGTATTTTTCTTCCTCGCCCCGGAAACCGTCCATGATTTCCTGTACGGCCTTTCCCTCCTGTAAAGAAAGAAAAACCTGCCTGCAAAGCTCCTCCCTAAGGTCCTCTGCCTTGATATACTGAGAAACGGGTCCGATCCACTCCTCCTTTTGCAATAGGAGGGAAAGGAACTGCTCCTCCAAATTATCCGTTAAGCTCTTTTCCCGCTTATTTTCCTCCCGTCTTCCCTGCTTGGAAAGAGCAAAGGAAAGCTGGGATTTTTCTTCCCCCTTTTGTACCAGATACAAAAGATTCTCCGCGGATAAAAGCTGCTCTCTAGCCACTGCCTTGCAATAATTTTCCAGCTCCACAGGGTCGGAAAAGCAATCCCTAAGCAGGGCGGCAATCGCCTCCATATAGCCCTGCATCTCCCCGGGATCTTGCAGGTTGAAGCCGGACTTTAATTCCTCCACCTCCCACAGGAAGGCATTTTTTGCATTATGAATCCGCTCCATAAGAGCATCTTTTCCCTCTGCCTTTAAAAACTCATCCGGATCCTTATAGGGCTTAAGGGAAATGACCTTCGCCTGGATTTCCTTTTCCCGTAAAATGGGAATGGCTCTCTTACAGGCCTTTCTTCCTGCATTGTCACTGTCAAAGCAAAGAAGCACCGTGGAGGTAAAACGCTTTAAAAGGGCAGCCTGTTGCTCTGTAAAGGCGGTTCCCAATGCCGCCACCGCTTCAATACAGCCTGCCTGATGCATGGAAATCACATCCATATAGCCCTCACATAGAATCAGATAGGATTCCCTGCTTCTTCTGGCAAAATTCAAGGCAAAAAGGTTTCTGGATTTG
>CAUUJL010000106.1:0-7110 GCA_963545375.1 uncultured Oribacterium sp. | reverse complement strand
AGTAAGTACTGACGGGCTCAGACTACCCCGTATTCAGACCTATATTGCCGAAAAATTATATTTAAATTGATTTTTTTCAGCTCCTTTTTTAGTTATAAAAATTTTAGAACTATGAATGTAGAAATAAACAATGGTCGATAATAATCTGTGGTAGAATTTTTCTTCTGAAAAGAGAGTTAGACTAAGGCTTTTGAGTAGATTATGGGACTAAGCCTTTCAGCTAAGAACTTAGGGTAAGTATTTAGCGAAACTATGGAATTGAGTCGCTAGAGTAAGGGTTAAGGGAGAGAAGATGAGTCAGAATGCATTTTTAATGGAAGAAGCCAATCGTTGTTTGTTATGTAAAAATCCACGATGCTCCAAGCATTGTCCTGTAAATACCTCTATTCCGGAGGTTATTGAGCTGTATAAGCAGGGTGAACTGAAAAAGGCGGGAGAAATTCTTTTTGAGAATAACCCGCTTTCCGCCATCTGTGCTTTGGTTTGTGAGCATGAGAAGCAGTGCGAGGGTAATTGTATTCGCGGAGTGAAGGGGATTCCCATTCCCTTCTATAAGATGGAGGAGGAAATCTCCTTAAAATATCTGGAAGAACTCCATTTTGAAAAGGGCGCAGAGGACAAGGATCGTATCGCGGTAATCGGTGGTGGTCCTGCCGGTATTACTATTGCCCTTTTGATGCAAAGAAGGGGATATAAAGTAACGATTTTCGAGTCCCGAAACAGAATCGGCGGCGTACTTCGTTACGGTATTCCGGAGTATCGTCTTCCGAAATATATCATTGACCTTTTGGAAAAGCATTTGCTGGATCTGGGGGTAAAGATTCGTCCCAACATCCTGATTGGACCGGTGCTTTCTCTGGATAAGCTTTTTGAGGACGGTTATGCCGCTGCCTTCATCGGTACCGGTGTATGGAATCCGAGAACCATGGGCATTAAGGGAGAAAGCTTTGGAAATGTGCATTTTGCCATTGACTACTTAAAGTCTCCGGAGACTTATCACTTAGGCGAAAATGTTGCTATCATCGGTGCGGGAAATGTGGCCATGGATGCTGCCAGAACCGCAAAAAGAAGCGGCTCCAGAGCCACCATCATTTACCGTAAAGGCATGGAAAATATGACCGCCAGTAAGAAGGAAATCGCTGAGGCGGAGGAGGATGGCGTAGAATTTCTGCTTCATCACTCTCCGGTGGAAATTACGGACGAGGGCATTATCCTGAAGAAGCAGGAAGAGGGACAGCCGGAGGAAGAAGTCTTCTTCAAGGCGGATAGCATTATCGTAGCCATCAGCCAGAACCCCAGAGCCAACATTGTTTCCAACACTACAGATTTGGAAACCAACAACTTAGGCTTACTGCTTACGGATGAGAAGGGGCATACGACGAAGGAAGGAACTTTTGCTTCCGGAGACGTGGTAACCGGTGCCAAAACTGTAGTGGAAGCGGTGCATCAGGCAAAGATTGTAGCGGAGGAAATGGAAGCCTACTGTGAAGCAAAGAAGAATATGACGAAAACTGCCGCAGAAAGTGCTTCCTAATTTAAGGGTAAAATCAAAAAAGGACTGTAAAAATAAATTTTCTAAGCAATATAGGTCTGAAATTGGGGCACGCTCTCGCTAGCTTCGCCTCGTAGCGGATACTAAGCGAAAAACTTCGTTTCACTTGTTTTTCGCAAGTACCGACGGGCTCAGACTACCCCGTATTCAGACCTATATTGCCGAAAATTCTTTATTTTGATTTTTACAGTCCTTTTTTTGTGCGCATTTTTGGAGAAATTCCGGGGGCGATATGGGAAACAATCCGTCTTCAGCCCTAACCGATACTGAGAAACCTCGAACTTAAAGAAAAGCAAGCAAACTATTTAATTTATAAATAGCATTATTAAAAACTACAATAGTATTGAGAGAAAATTAGCTTAGTTTTTATGATATATTATTAAAATCGCACAATATTCATTTGAGGGAGAGAATGAATTTTAGACAGAGGGACAGCAAGTTGACTTTGAAAGGAACAAAGAAGAAATGGTTAGACGCGGTTTGAAGACGACAGTCATTGCCACAGTAATGGCAATGATGCTTGCACCGAGCTTTTCTGCATTTGCCCAGACAGGTAAGAGCAATACTTCGGGAAGCTGGCAGGTAGAAAACAATACATGGGTATTCTGGAATGCAGAAGGACAGTCTGTAAAGGGCTGGGTAGTATATAACCAGGAGTGGTACTATCTGAATCCGGAAAACGGACAGTTAAAGACCGGTTGGTTACAGCTGGATGGAAAATGGTATTTCCTCAGCACGGAATCCGGGGCACAGCAGGGAAGATTATTAACCGGATGGCAGTGGATTGACGGCTATTGCTATTATCTGATGCCTACCGATGACAACAATTACGGTGTGCTGGTGGTAAATGGAAGAACTCCGGACGGTTACTATGTGAATCAGAGTGGACAGTGGCTTCATGGCGAAAATGGAGATGCTGTGTATGAGGCAGGCAAGGGACTTCCCTCCGCAGCTTCTTCCCAGCAGGTAGCGGGAGCAAGCCGTGCTCTTCCCGGACAGGTTCTTGGAGCAAGTAGAGCCATTGCAGCACCCGGAGGCGGAAGCTTCGGAGGTGGTGGAGGTGGCGGATCCACCGGAGGAGGAGCAACTGCTTCTACTACAGGAGGAGCAGGAACTGCTACAACCAGAACCTCTACAGCCGGAGCCGCTACAACCGGAACATCTACAGGAACAGCAACCGGAGGAAGTGCCGCAGGAACTGCTACTCCCTCCACAGAGGGAACAGGAGCATCTACCGGTACAGAAACACCCGGAACTCAGCCAGAAACTCCGGTGACTCCGGTACAGCCTGAGAACCCGACTCAGCCGGAAACTCCTGTAACTCCTGCCCAGCCCGAGAACCCGACTCAACCAGAAACTCCGGTAACCCCGGCCCAACCCGAGAACCCGACTCAGCCAGAAACTCCGGTAACTCCGACCCAGCCCGAGAACCCGACTCAGCCAGAAACTCCAGCCCAGCCTGAGAATCCGACTCAGCCAGAAACTCCAGCCCAGCCCGAGAACCCGACTCAGCCAGAGACTCCGGTAACCCCGGCCCAGCCTGAGAACCCGACTCAGCCAGAGACTCCTGTAACTCCGACACAGCCGGAAACTCCGGCACAGCCCGAGAATCCGACTCAGCCTGAAACTCCGGCCCAGCCCGAGAATCCAACTAAGCCGGAAACTCCTGAGACCCCGTCTCAGCCGGAAAATAATTTAAAGAACTGGCCCGGAACACATACCTTATCTTATGATGCAGCTAAAGACTGCTTTGTTTTATCCTTTGATGAAGGAAAGCAGATTCAAGAGCTTCAAGAGTTACTGCTTAGCATTAACAAGGTTACGGTAAATCAGACTGAATATGCAGTGGGAGATGCTAAAACGGATTTAAGTAAAGAAGCAAATACATATTGCCATGACCTTAGAGGAAAAGAAAAGGTGAGAGGATATCTAAATGCTCTTAACTTTAACAAAAAGTCCTTCCATGAGGGAGAGAACACTATTGAAATTCAGGCAGACGGTTATAATCCTGTAATCATTCATATTAATGCGACAAAGGAAGAACTTCAGGATGAAAAGCTAACTCTTAAGAAGCCGGAGAAGCTTACTACCCCTAAAGACTTCGACAGAACGGAGGCAGGAGAGTATAACGTAAAACTTTTCGCATTTAATAACCTTAGTGAAGGTCAAAAAGAATATCTCAGTGCCCTTAATGAGGTAGTTATTGATGATGTACACTATCAGAAAATTGAGGAAAAGTATTTTGATGATTTTGTAAGACTAGGAAAACCACGTTTCTTTATCGTATCTGAGGGTACAAGTATCACTTTGAACTTAAATTATTATCCAAAAGAAGCAGGAGCTCATAATCTTACATTGAGAGCAGATGGCTATGAGGATCTTCTTATTAAGTATACACAGGAGAAGGCAAAGTCTGCACCTGTAATGAATAAGCTTGAGAAGAAAGAGGCTCAGGGATACTATGAGCTTTCCTTCCAGGGAGACAGAAAGTCTGTTCAGAATTACCTAAAGAGCATCAAGACTCTGACCGTTGCAGGAAGAACATACGGACAAATGGCACCTTTCAGTGCTGATTTGTTGAAGATGGGAGAGAAGTTTAGCTTCGGAGACTCTAAAGGAGAGAAAGAATTAGCAGATTTACTTTTATTCTCCATTCCTACAGACAATGTAGATAAAGAGCAGGAGATTCGCATTGAAGCGGAAGGATACGAAGTAGCTACCATTCCTCTATCTTAAGTAGCGCTAAGTGGATAGCAGATAGTTTGTAGAAAATGCATAAGAAAGAAGCGGTGAAAGAAAAACGGGATAAAAACCGGAGACTTTCTTCCACCGCTTTTTTGTATTTTTTAAAGAGTAAAAAACAGGAATGGATAGGTTCTATTGGGCATATCGCTATAAAATTTAATTTATATTTCAAGTCAAACGCATAATATTTTTCTATACTTCTTATTCTTTTCTTTGCTTGGGACGAAAAACTTAGGAGTCAGCAGATGAACAGCTGTGTTTTAGCACTTAAGGAGAAGAGAAATGAAAAAAGGAGTGGAACAAAAGAAAAAAGAGCCGAAACCGAAGAAGGGAGGCTTGTTCCAAAGCTTGCGTTTAAGCAGTAAAATGTCGATTTTGATCGGCCTTTGTTCGGCGATTGCGCTTATTGGGACAGGCTCTATTCTAATTAATATTAGTAAGAGCAGTATGGAAAAGACCGTTGACAGCAATATGGTGGATAAAACCCATATGGCCATCAATGATATTGAAAATATTCTTTACCAGAATCAGGTGGTTGCGGAAACCATCCGAGAGGGCATTATGTCGGCTTATGAAACCCAGGAAGAGGTAGGGGCAGCGCCCGCCAATATCTGGAATATTGTGGATGGAAATGGAAATGCCGTTGCCACCAAGGTGATGGGACCGACTACTTTTCAGTCTCGGGTAAGAAATATTGCCATTCCGGCAAATCTTTATAATGCGGAGTCTGCCATGTTGGACTCTCTTTACGCGGCGGTAAACAGTGATGACAGCGTATTTGGCGTAGGAGTTTATTTTGATAAGGGCGCCTTCATTCCCGGCGTGGATGACTATTCCCTGTATCTTAGCAAGGAAAATGCCAAGACTCGTACTGTGCAGACCTATTCCGCAGGTTATCAGGAAGAAGAGGATTTTAAGCATTTAAAAGAGACACAAAAGCTTAGCGTTAGCAACATTTATCAGGATGCCTATACCAAGGACTGGGTCTTTTCCATTATGGTTCCTATTGTTATTAAAGAGGAATTTAAGGGCTATGTTCTTGTGGATATGAAAATGGATGTTTTCGGACTTCTGCAGCAATCAGACGAACGTTTTCCATCTTTGGCAGTTGAGTTGACCGACCATGATGGCAATGTTGCTTATTCTATGGATGCGGACGCCGTTGCAAAACCCGTAAAGGATACATTGCCGGAGGATGTATACAATACTCTGGAAAGCATGAAGGCAGAGGGAAAATCATTTAATGTGGTTACCGACAGCTTGGATAAAGGAAAGGTAAAGCGTTTTCTTGCCCCTGTAGAAGTAGGAGATGGAGATTGGTGGGTGAGTGTCAGCCTTTCTGAAGCAGAGTACAATGCCACGCTGATGACTTTGGTAAAGACTGCTGTGTTGACCAATTTATTGGGAGTATTGATTTTGGTTTGCCTTACCCATTTCCTGATTCGTACCTCATTGGCTCCTTTAAAGAAAATTTCTTCTTCCGGAGTGGAAGTGGCCAAGGGAAATTTTGATGTAGACATTCAGTACAATAAGAAAGACGAAATTGGAGAGCTGGCAGAGAGCATGAGAGAAATCATGCAGAGAATCCGGGGCATTATTTCCGATTTGCAGGATAAACTCAGTGAGCTGTCCAAAGGAAATTATCGGGTGGATATGGAGGATCAGGAGTATTATGCCGGTGCCTATGCACCCCTCCTACAGTCTCTTAGAGATATTCGGGGAGACCTGTCCAATACTATGAAGGAAATCAGAAATTCCGCAGAGCAGGTACAGGAAGGCGCGGATCAGGTAAGTAATGCCGCCCAGTCTCTTTCCGAAGGGGCTACGGAACAGGCTTCTTCCATCGAAGAACTCTCTGCTACCATGGATGATATTTCCCACAAGATTGACAGTACGGTAAAGATTACCGAGGAAGTGGCAAAATTAAGCAATGATGCGGAGAAGGCTGTAAATGTCAGCACCAATAAGATGGATGAGATGTCCAGAGCCATGCAGGATATTACGGAGAAATCTCAGGAAATCAATAAGATTATCAAGACCATTGACGATATTGCTTTCCAAACCAATATCCTCTCCTTAAATGCAGCCATCGAAGCAGCCCGTGCCGGAGCGGCAGGAAAGGGCTTTGCGGTTGTGGCGGATGAGGTAGGAAACCTGGCTCAAAAGTCTGCCAAGGCAGCCCAGAATACCAGCAGTTTAATCGAAGAGGCTATTGATGCCATCGGTAAGGGAGCAAAGCTTTCCGAAGAAACTGCCCAGTCTTTGGTGGTTGTTTCTGAACAAAGTAAGAAGATTAACAGCATGATCAGCAACATTTCTCTGGCATCGGATGAGCAGGCCAAGGGCGTAAAGCAGGTAAGTGTGGGAATCGACCAGATTTCTTCCGTGGTACAGAATAACTCCGCAACAGCGGAAGAAAGTGCCGCGGCTTCCGAAGAGTTAACCGGACAGGCTCATACTTTAAATGAGCTTATGGAAAAATTCCAGCTGAAGGAAGACTAAAGGATAAGCTGATGAAAAGATAAGCTGATGAAAAGATAAGCCAACCGGATTAAAGGATAGTTTAAGCAATGTCTTAAATAGATGCTTAAAATAGCTCATTTCATTTAAAGACAAAATGTATAAATATTTACAGAATATTGAAGAAAAAGCGTACAAGTGCTATAATCCCGTCTTTGACAGTTGCGAAAGAGTCAAGAGCCCATAAACGGCGTAATTACGCCATTTATGAGCTCTTGTTTTCTTTTTGAATTCTAGCAATATTTCTACTTTCTCGTTGCGGTTAAAATCTTTTTTATTTCTCTTTGAGATAC
>CAUUJL010000105.1:0-7175 GCA_963545375.1 uncultured Oribacterium sp. | reverse complement strand
CCGGCTTTCGGTAAGTTTCGACGGGCTCAGATTGCCCCTCTTACAGACCCATACTGCATCATTCGCTTCATTTATTGATTTTTACAGTCCTTCACTTCACCGGCTTTCGGTAAGTTTCGACGGGCTCAGATTGCCCCTCTTACAGACCCATACTGCATCATTCGCTTCATTTATTGATTTTTACAGTCCTTCACTTCGCCGGCTTTCGATAAGTTTCGACGGGCTCAGAATTCCCCATATTCAGACCTATATTGCTTAGAAAATTATTTTGGTTTTAAAGTCCTTCACATGACTAAGGCAAACCCTAGGAAAAGCCAAAGCGCTCACGGCTACTCAATAAAACTCTATAGGAATTCTTTCCATTCTTCTTTATTTTGTAACCAAATCTTCCCTTTTCTGTCTTTCCTAATGTGTTATCATTTTAAGAAGTTGCAAATCCTTAATTATTATAATATTTTTAAGAGTTTACAATGTCTTGAGGACAAGTTGAGTAATAAGAACTAAGCTTTGAAAGCCTTTCGTAATTCTAAGGATTCTAGGAACCAAAGAAAGGATAGGAGCTTGTAATTCTATAAGGAGTGTTATGATGAAAATGTTGAATCGAAATAAGACGAATCAAGTGCCTTCTTTTATGAAAGGAGCTCTTCTTTCTTTCCTCTTTCTTTGCTTTTTTGCCCTTCTCCCTTTATTCGGCGTAAGAAAAAGCTTTGCGGAAGAGCACCATTTGAAGTCCTACTATAGCTTATACGGAGCGGATACCGGCTTCCAAAGCTATAGTAACGATAGCCAACGGCAGATGAAAACAGGAAATTATCCCACCGCAGTTAAAATCCTTTTAAAGCATCAGCCCGAGGGAAGCACCGGTACCATTCAGTATCAAGTCAACATTTCCGGTAGCGGCTGGAGTAAAACCTATGAAAATGGACAGGTTGCCGGTGAAGGACAGAGCATGCCTTTAGAGGGTATCCGCGTTTCCCTAAACGGCAGTTTAAAGGATCAGTATGATGTGTACTACAAAACCGCGGTACTGGGCACCTGGCAGGATTGGGCGAAAAACGGGGAAGATAGCGGAAAAATCGGTGTAGGAATGCACATTGACGGTATTTTAGTCACTGTGGTTGCAAAGGGGGAAAGCCCCAGAGAGGAACAGCCGGAGCAGAGCCATAAGGTCTCCAAGAGCAATGTGGACGCTTCCAAGCCCATGGTTGCCCTGACCTTTGATGACGGTCCCGGAAAATATGAAGACCGTATTCTGGCAGCCTTCCAAAAGTATGGCGGAAAAGGTACCTTCTTCTTCGTAGGAACCCAGGCAGAAAAATATCCTTCCGTAGTAAAGCGTGTGGCAGAGGCAGGACATGAAGTTGGTAACCACAGCTATAAGCATGAGAATCTTCCAAAGCTTTCTCAGGCAGGAGCAAGCCAGTCCCTGGCAAAGACCAACGAAATTTTAAGAAAACTTTCCGGTCAATCCGTTTCTCTGGTGCGTCCTCCCTACGGAGCTACCTCCGCCAGCGTGAAGGCCGCTTTACAAAACCAGGGACAGCCCTCCATTCTTTGGAGCATTGATACCCTGGACTGGAAAACCAGAAACTCCAAGAGTACCATTAACACCGTATTACAGCACGTAAAGGACGGAGATGTCATCTTAATGCATTCCATCTATTCTCAAAGTGCCGATGCGGCAGAAGTACTGATTCCCGCCTTACAGGAAAGAGGCTTCCAGCTGGTAACCGTATCCGAGCTGGCTAAAGCCAAAGGCGTAGACCTGCAGGCAGGACACAACTACGGTTCCTTCCATAAGAAGGGCTAATCAAAGAAAAAAGGAAATAAAAAAAAAGCTGAATCAGTAAAGACATGAGAAGGCTTTTCAGCAAAATAACTTCGGAATAAGGGGTAATCTGAGCCCGCGGGTTCTTGGCTTTTGTCTTATAAAAGCTTAGAACCCCTGCGAGGCGAGGTTAGCGAGAGCGTGCCCCTGTTTCGAAGTTATTTTGTATTGAAAAGCCAAATAATAGCCTTTATTCAGCTCTTTATTTTCATTTTTCCTTTGACATTATCTTCTTCCTAAAAGAAGGTTCTTCCGTACTGCCTCCAGGAAGTCCCTGCAGGACTCGCTACAGCTGTCCTTGTCTACGGGAATCAGCGCATTGCCGCCGATGTCCAAAAGATACAACGTCTCCATATCCACGATGTTTTTCAGCTCATCGTAGTACACAACCATACTGCTGCGTTCCGTCTTCATCAAAAAATAGTTTTTATAGAAGGCGATGCTTACCGGTAAATTCAGCTTTTTATTGGAAGACCGATACAGATTCTGAAGTTGTCCCTTATAAAGATAAAACAGCAAAAACGGAACAAGAGCTATAAGAATTACCATACAAATGGCAAAAAAGCTATTTCCCATCCAATACTGGGCAAATGCCAAAAGGCCTAGAGCAAGCCAAAAGATAAAAACCAAGCTCCAGATTTTCTTCTTATAATAGGCCATCGTAAAACGGATAAACTTCTCTTCACTGGGTAGATATCCCGCGGTATATTCCGGAATTTTATCCCCTGCACGGCGGTAACGATGAAGCTCTTCCGTAGTCCATTTTCCATTTTTCAAGCCATCTCCGTCCTGCTCTAAAGAAGCATACTTCTGTCCGGTCTCGGTGATTCCTTCCTTGTTCTGTCCTCTTCTATCCTCAAAAAATTCTTCTTGATTTTTAGCCCTAAGCTTCTCGGATTCTTCTTCTATAAGATGGTACTGCTCCTCCTTGGACCTTCTGGCATTCCATCTGGCTAAGTCTTCGGAAAGCCCTACCAGCTCCTCTTCCATGTCTTTATTTTCTTCTGCTGCCATGCTTTTTCCTTTCTGTTCCTGCTGTTTTTTTCTTCGCTCCTTTTCGTACGGAAAATCCGAAGCTTCCCAGTACTTTTCCCAAACCGAAATATTGTCCGTGGGAATAAGCCAAAAGCTTTGCCTTTTCCAGTTGCAAGCGTTTCTTTTCATCCAATAAGGAAGAGTCTACATGAACCGCTATGATTTCCGCCAAAAACAGGTCGTGACTTCCCAGCTCCAATACCTGCTTTACTTTACATTCCATATTTACCGGGCACTCTGAAATCATGGGAACGGAAAGCATTTTCCCCTCTTCCTGATGCAAATGCAGTTTTTCCCACTTATTGATATCTCTTCCGGAACGTACACCGGCCTCATCCGTTTCTCGTACCAAATCTTCCGTAGGAAGGTTTACTACAAACTCTCCGGTTTCCATCAACATAGCATGGGAGTAACGCTCCTTCCGAACGGAAATGGAGAGCATAGCCGGTGTGGAGCAGACCGTTCCTGCCCAGGCCACCGTAAGCATGTTGCTTTCCCCTTTTTTATTTTGACAAGTCACCAGCACAGGAGGCACCGGATACAGCATATTTCCGGGCTTCCACATTTCCTTGGCCATAGAGCTTCCTTTCTTCCAAAACAATATAATGCATTGTATCGAGATTAGGATGAAAATTCCTCTTTATACGATGGGAGAATGCTCCAAATAGGGTACCACAAAAGCCAGGAAAAAGCTGAGGATTGCCGCTCCGAACAACGCTGCCAGAACAAGTCCCACCACAATGGCAATCAGCTGGGCTCTGGCAAAATTTCGAATATTCTTATTCTTCGTGCCTCCGATGCTCATAATAATCACCACAACAAGCCCTACAAGGGGAATCGCAAAAAGCACTTGGTACAGAAAGAAATGAAGAGCCGGTACCACCTTAAGCTCCTCAGGCAGGTCTTCCTCGGAAATATCCCATGGGCCAGGCTTTCTTTCCAAAGTATCTCTGCTGTACTGTTTTTCTATGCTCTGCTGCTCTCCGCCTACAGTACCGTTATTATTCTCGTATCCCTGTTCTTCCATAGTGCCTCCTTTATACCGTCCTTTTCCAATCCTTCTCCAACCCTTTGTTTATACCATGAATCGGCTTTCGATGGCAAGAAAAAGGCGCTCTAACGACAGACAAAGGCACACAGGCACGGGCCGAATCCGATACAGCATCCATTAGAAGGGGAAAAACCATCGTTTGCTTTCTGAATTTGTGCATTATATAATAGAAAGAAAAATTTGAAAGGAGAATTTGCTATGTCTTGTACAACAATTTTGGTTGGTAAGGATGCCAGCTATGACGGTTCCACCATGATCGCCCGTAATATGGATTCCGGTTCCGGAGAGTATACTCTGAAGAAAATGATTTCCGTTTCCGGAAAGAATCCTCCCAAGAAATACCGTTCCGTGCTTTCTCATGTGGAGATTCCATTACCGGACAAGGCGCTGGATTACATTTGCTTCCCTAATGCCTTAAACGATAGCGGTATCTGGGCAGGCGCCGGTACCAACAGTGCCAATGTCTCCGTTTCCGCTACGGAAACCATTACCAGTAATGAGCTGGTACTGGCAGCGGATCCTTTGGTAGTGCTTCATAAGGAAGGCAGGACGGAAATTCCCGGAGGCATCGGGGAAGAAGATATGGTAAGCTTACTGCTGCCCTATATTCATTCCGCAAGAGAAGGAGTTCTTCGTCTCGGAGAGCTTTTGGAAAAATACGGCACCTATGAGATGAACGGAATCGCTTTCTCCGATACCAGGGAGATTTGGTGGCTGGAAACCATCGGCGGACATCATTTTATCGCCAAAAGAGTGCCGGATGATTCCTATGTGATGATGGCCAACCAGCAGGGCATCGACTCCTTCGATTTAAAGGATGCCTTTGGAAAGCAGGAATCCCATATCTGCTCCAAGGATTTAAGGGAATTTATCGCAGAGCATCATTTGAATCTTTCCTACGAAGAGGAGTTCAATCCCAGAGACGCCTTCGGCAGTCACTCCGATGCGGATCATGTGTATAACACCCCCAGAACCTGGTATATGCTGAAGACCTTGAATCCCCATTGTTTCCGTTATGAAGGGGAAAATGCGGATTTCACCCCGGATTCCGATGACATCCCCTGGAGCATGGTACCGGAAAAGAAGATCAGCCCCATGGATGTAAAATACGTGCTCTCCTCTCATTTCCAAGGCACCAAATATGATTGCTACGGAAAATACGGAGATACGAGTCATGTGGGACAGTTCCGCCCCATCGGTATCGAGCGTACCTGCTTCCTGTCTCTCCATCAGAATAAAGAAGAAAAGATTAAGGACTTGGAGTGCATTACCTGGCTTGCCTTCGGAAGCAATGTCTTTAATGCCCTGATTCCCCTCTTCTCCTCCGTTGGCAAGATTCCCGCTTACTTCAGCACCACCAAGAAGGAAGTCAGCACCGACAGCTTTTATTGGAACAACCGCTTAATCGGCGCTTTGGCAAATGCATCCTACGCCATCAGCCGTTTCCATGTGGAGCGTTATCAAAACTCTGTACAGGCCAAGTGCTATCAGCTGATTCTGGAGTGCAAGAAGGAGATTGCAAAGAAAAAGAGAAGCCAGGAAGAAATTCGAGCAATGCTGGAAGAATGCAATGAAAAGATTGCCCGCTGCGCAAAGCAGGAAACAGCCGATCTTTTAGATAAGGTATTGTTTGAAGCCAGCAGCGTGATGAAAAACTCCTATTCCCGCTCCGATGCTTAAAGCACCGTGAAAGGCGGCATAACGCTCTGTCAATCAAAAGCATTTTTCATAAAAGGGCAGTGTCCCGAAGCAAAAGGCACTGCCCTATAATAAAGCACAATGCCCCATAACAAGAATTCCCCATTATAGAAAGAGGTATATTTATGACAACATTGATTTCCGCGGAAGATACTTGGGCGCTATGGACGATTCTGTCCCTTAGCGTGGCCATCTCTATCTACCTGGAACAAAAATATGTCTGGGCCAACAAGATTACCGGCTGTATCTTAGCCACAATCTTTACTTTGGTACTGGCAAACCTGAACATCATCCCTACAGAATCACCGGTATATGATGCGGTATGGAGCTATGTGGTTCCCCTGGCAGTACCCCTGCTTCTCTTCAATGCCAATGTAAAAAAGATTTTAAAAGAATCCGGCAGAATGCTGGCTATCTATCTTCTGAGTAGTGCCGGAACTCTCTTGGGGGGCTTTGTCGCTTACTTTAGCTTGAAAAATGCTATCCCCAAGCTCAACGATATTATCCCTATGTTCGTAGGAACCTATACCGGTGGCGCAGTAAACTTCGTAGCCATGTCCGAGCAGTATGCTGTCCCGGGAAAAACCGTTTCCGCTGCCATCGTTGCGGATAATCTTTTGATGGCGCTTTATGTTTTCGTCCTTATTTCCCTGCCTTCCATGGCCATCATCAAAAAGCTGTATAAGCAGCCCTATGAGGATGCCCTCTTGGCACAGTCCGAGGAAGATCGGGATAAAAACAAAACCATGGCCGCGAAGTTTTGGGGGGCAAAAAGCATTTCCCTAAAGGACATTGCCTTTGCGGTAGGCATTGCCTTTACCATCGTAACTGTTTCCACCAAGCTCTCCGGAGTCATCAGCGGATTCTTCTCCGGAAAAGACGCCTTCAGTCAGTTTATGGGCGGTTTCTTTGGAAACAAATACCTGCTAATTACCACCATTACCATGATGATTGCCTCATTCTTCCCGAAGCAAATGTCTTCCGTGAAGGGCTCTCAGGAAATCGGTACCTTCCTGATTTACCTCTTCTTTGCGGTAATCGGTGCCCCTGCATCCATTCTTTTGATTATTAAAGAATCCCCTCTGCTTTTGGTTCTGGCTTTGATTATGGTGGCGGTAAATATGATTGTTTCCCTGATTTTCGGAAAAATCTTTAAGTTCTCCATCGAGGAAATCATCATTGCCTCCAATGCCAATATCGGCGGTCCCACCACAGCGGCGGCCATGGCGGTTTCCAAGGGCTGGACAGAGCTGATTATCCCGGGACTTTTGATCGGAACCCTGGGCTATGTGATTGGAAATTATCTGGGCATCTTTGTGGGAATGGTTTTGCATTAATTTTCTATTGCTAAACGTCCATGCATCAAAAGTGATACTTGCTATTACGAATACCCTAAACTTTTATTTTTTTCAAGTTTAGGGTATTTATCAATCAAACTTTTTTATTTTCTATTTTTCCTATTCTGCTTTTTCTGCCCCTTGTTTGTCTCCTCCCTCTGTTGTAAAATGGTTCTGTTGTATTTTTTCTTGTTTGCTGATGAATTTTAAGCTATGAAGGAGGATT
>CAUUJL010000104.1:0-7296 GCA_963545375.1 uncultured Oribacterium sp. | reverse complement strand
GATAAAGCAGAAAGCTAAAACCGAAAAGTTAAAGCTCATTCTCTTTTAACTATTGATTTTTTTAGATTCTCAAAGAAATTATTATGCCATAAATGAATTTTGCATAAACAGATAATAGGATAATAATTATTTGTCGACAAACTGTTAGGACTTCCCCTACAATAGGCAGTCCTAACAGTTTTTTTGTTCAAGACGATTGCCTTAAAAGTTATTTTTATGGAGTATTGCCTGCCTAGTGTGTGCAAGATCCCGTTTAAGGTGTCGTTTAGAAGAAGCTTCCAAGTAGGAAGAATAGAGTCATAAAGGAGTGTGACATGGAGCACAAAATGAGAAAGCAGGAGACTGCGGAAGCTATGGGAAGAGGAAGGGATACCTTAACCCGTAGGAATTTTTCCAAAAGACGTCAAAGAGGAGGCTTTGCCAAGAAGGGTATGGCTTATTTCCTCAGTTTTTTGATGCTTGCGGGAAATTTGCAAAGTGTGAGCTATGCATCGGAAAACGCACAGCTCGTTGCGGAGCAGATGGGACTATCCTCTGAAGCAAATTCCTTGACGGAAAGCACCCCTGCAGAGCAAGCAGAGGAAGAATCCGCATTAGGAACAGATGCTGCAAAGGCTTCCGGAGAAGCAAGCGAACAGGCGGCACAGTCCGGAGAAGTGCAGGAGACAGCCTCTGAAGATGCATCTGCCGGGAAACAAGCAGGAGAGGAACAGGAAAATTCTGACGCTGCTGTAGCAGAGGAGAAGGATGCTTCGGCAGAGGAAAGTAAAAAGGAAGAGACTTCTGAAGAAGGAGCAAATCAGCCTTCTGAAGAAGCGGGGGAAAAAGCGGCTCAGTACATGGAGGCCGGTTCCTTTTCCGTGTCTTATAAGGATTTGACCGTTACCGCGGAATATCCGGAGGGAACCTTCCAAGAGGGCACACAGATGAAGCTGCTTCCCTTGGAGAAGGAGTCTGTCGTTGAAGAAGCCAAGTCTCTTTTGGAGAAGAATTATGAAAAGGATTATCCCGGAATGGTACCTCTTGTAGAGGTGCTGGATGCAGTGGATATTTCCTTTGTCAGAGAAGTGGACGGCGTAGAAAAGGAAGTTCAGCCGAAGAACGGAAAGAAGGTGGAGATCCGCCTGCAAAAGACCGAGAAAATCAAAGAGGTTTTGGCGGAAGAGGATAAGGATCTTCGCATTGTGCACCTTCCGGAAGGACTTCCGGCAGAGATTCTTCCTGTAAAGGAAGAGGGAGAGAATTTGCTCTTCTCCGCAAAGCACTTCAGTCCTATTGTCGCTACGGCGGTTTCTGCAGGACAAAGTGCCAGTGCCCATGATTTTAAGGCCTTCTGGATGGAATCGCCGGATCCGGATGCAGGAACAAGTAATGCCAAAACCGGACACAGCTATACAGACGGCAGTAACGGCGTTATGCGAGACCAGAGGGATTTAAAAATCATTCCTCCCGAGAAAGCTTCCAATGCCACGAATACTACGACCTTAGGGGTAGAACTTACCTTAAAGGGAAATAAGAATACCAAGTATGCACCGGGAACGGTAATCATGGAAATTCCTGCCCGTATTTTTAAGGGCTGGGACAGCGCTGAGCCGGATAAGATATCCGTGTATGAGAAAAAGAATAATAACCAGCATAAGTTACAGCCGGCGATTACCACCGGAGTACCTAAGGCGCCAAATACCAATCCACAAAGTAGTTTTAACTATACGATTATTCAGAAGGATATTGGTGGAGGAAGAACCGAAGAGTACTTCCGCCTGGCAAATTTTAGAGAGCTTACCGGCGGTTTAACCTTTAAGGCGGATATTGCTTATAACTTGACACCGACCATGCTTGCTGTAACGCATCAGCAGATTAACGGCCAGGAAAAAGGTGTTTTTGATAACACTTTTCCGGTAAGCATGAAGATTGATCATAGCGACAGTAGTCTTGACGCAGAAGAGGACAAAACCCTTTCCGTTCATGTGGAAACGGAGGTTAAAGAAACCAATTTTACTTTAAAGCATGGAACGGCAGATGTGAATCAGGGCGTTTATTTTACTTGGGATCCCAGCTGGGGGAAAAAACCTGACGATGCAGAACAGTATTTTTACGGAGTTTGGTATGTTAGAGTGGACAGAGCCAAAGGAAGCTCACAGCCCTTTGACTATGTTTTCCATGCCGGGAGTCCTCTGGATTCCGATGGCGGAACCTTGATTGGTGCAAAGAAACTCCCCAGCAATGTGGCCTGGAACAATTACTTCTATAACAATATTGCCAATAATGAGAATAATATTGAGGTTTATGCCAAGAATGGCTATGCCAATATTGCAAAGTATATGGGAGTGGGAGAGAATCCTCCGGCAAATGCCCCATATTTGGAAAATCCGATTGATAGAACTTATGTGGGAATTCCCAAGGATCCAAGCGTCCCCAATCTTCCTGTCGGCTTGCCCTATGCGGAAAACTTACAATATGCCAACGCCCATTATAATTCCCAGCTATATGCCTTGCTATATAAGTATCCCATGCAAAAGCTGGAGGATGCAAAGAACGATGGCATTAATCTGGCTACACAGGGCTTACCCATTACGAACAAAATTCATTATAAGGAAATTTGGGCGGATGGGTACGTAAGAGAAAAGGATGTAACGCCTAAGGACCCCATGATGGTCTATGTGCATCCTTCCACTCCCGGTGATTTTGTACTGAAAAAATATAATACGGTAGATCGAAAAGTCTATATAGGAATTTTCGGTTTACAAAGTATTTATAAGGATGGCGGAAAAGCTCCGGTTGTCTACAGTAACTGGAATGACAGTTTTACCCTGTCCTCCAATTACAAGGCGGATGATAACAGTGTTGCCTTTGGGACAGACGGAAAATACACAACCTCCGGAACTTCCGGACAACCCGGTTCGGGAACCACCATTACCGACGGAAAGTATAAGCTTTTTTCTACTAGCAGAATCAGCGTAAACAATCAAAATGTGGAGCAGACCTTGAGAAGCGGAGCCTTTTCCAACCTGCCCCATGATAACGGAACAAATGCGGATGCCTACAGAGGCCCTGTATATGATTTAACGGATGACGATTACCACTATAGTAAGATTTACATGAAGGACATGAAGGTCTATGATGTGGAGAAGGTGGATAATCCGATTATCCGGTTTGCCAAAAAGGGAGATTATAAGAAGGAATATGCAGAGTATCCTCCTGTAGAAATCTGGTTAAGAAGGAAGGGTACCGGCTTAGATGATTATTTCAAGTACGGAACCTTTAGATTTGACGCCGGAAGAAGAGTGCAGTTTACGCCGGAACCGGGGTATGAGGATAAGTGGGATCTTACCCAGAATAAAGCTTCTCACGTTACTCACTTAAATCAATTGGATTTAGAGAAAGCCTTTGGAAATAATATTGTAGGCCTTCGCCTTAAGCAGGATTCTCCGTATTACAGAACCAGCTTTGACGCGGCATTTACCCTACAAATTACCCCCCAGCCGGCAATGCAAAGTGCCATTGCCACTACTATGGCTCGAACTGATGGCTACAACATCAGCTTTTTAGCGGGAGATGCCACCGGAGAGGTTCGTCAGCTGGGAGTACAGAGGCTGAATAAGAGAGCTGGAGATTACTTCACGGAAGTAGGATACGGTTTAGAGCCTTTAAACATTAACTCTGAGCTTGCAAAGACTAATGCCCCGTATGTAGATCACCCTGAACGAAGCGAGCAGAGTATGCAGGTATTTGTTCGAGGGTTAAACTGGGGAACCTTCCCCACCAGCCTTCAGCAGGATGAGTACACAGACAAATATGTTCTGAAGAAGGGGGACATCTATGACTTGCTTCCGGCAGGAACCTATGTGGATGAATCATCTATCATAATAGGAAACATGGATCAGGCAGAGATACCGCCGGAAGAAAAAAGATTTGTAAAGGGAAAGGATTATACGGTAGAGTTTAAGAAGAATTGGGAAAACTCCGGACAAACCATGATGATTATTCATCTGACTATTCCGGATGACAAGCAGCATCGTTACTGGGACAAATTCTATAACCGAAGCGGTTGGAGAATGGCTTATACTCTCTGGAATCCCTATACCAATATCGTAGACCGTGGAAGATCCGTAGTAAACACCGTTGGTTTTATCAATAAGGATGCCAATACCATTTGGGACGGTAACTATTCCAATGGAAAAACCCCTAATCCCAGCCCTGCATTGCTTGGAAAATATACTGCCAAAAGGGATGAGGCAGCCCATGAAAATGGGGCTTTTACCACCTCTGTAACGAGCTTAACCATGCCTTACGGGCCGGTAACAGTACTGGAGGCAACCTTTAACAATACGGTTTCCACAGAAATCGATTCTCGTTACCTTGGAAATAATGTGAGCTATATGGGAGACCCCTATAATCATAGACTTCTGTATCAGGCGTCTGCCACCAGTAGAACCACGGATTTGGTAATCTTTGATATCTTAGGGGAGGAAAAGGACAGAAACGGAGATTTTACCGGAGTAGACATTAACAGTATGCTCAGTAAACGCTCCTATGACAAAACCAATGCCAACAACCAGGATACCTTAAAGCCCAGAGTATTTTATTCTACGGTTATTCCTACTCCGGAACAAAGAGACCTGGGAAAACCCCTGTATGATGCTGCCGGGTATGCGGCGGATACCAATCATAACAATCCGAAATTCAGTGACAGTATCTGGAAGGAATGGAACTATGAAAATGAAAGCGCAAATACAGTAGATAGAAAGGAAATCAAGGCCCTTGCCTTTGACCTTCGAACTACGGTGGCAGGAAAACGTTTTATTCTGGACCAGCAGGGCTTGATTTTAGGCAATGTCAATATGGTAGCCCACACGGATCAGAAGAAGATTAAGGTGGAAAACACCAATGTGGCTTATCGTACCGGCATTTTGTTCCCGGGAAATGATGTTCCCCAGAATGTAGCACCGGATACGGTACAGTCCAGCAGTAAGCACCGTCTTGTGGAACCGGTAGTCTTTAATTTACCGGTAAAAAAGGTGTTGGATGTGCCGGCAGGATTAAATGCCCCCAGTATTCAAGGAAAGTTCACCTTTACCTTAAGCGGCGTGGATGGAGCTCCTTTATTGGATGAAGAGGGCAATGCCATCGACACCGTAAAGCGTAATCCGGATGCTAACGGAGGTATGGTGAACTTCGGAAAGATTCGTCTTTTAAAGCCCGGAACGTACCAGTACAAGATTCATGAAAGCGGACAGCATTTGGATGGTGTGCAAAGCGAGGATATGGGAGATAAGTTTATCACCATTACCGTAACGGATCCGAATCACGTAAAGATGGAATCGGATTTACAGCTTAGCGAGACCAACCCGATGACCTTTACCAACGTTTACGGCGTACAGGCTATTGACCCGGAAATCAAGGTGGAAAAATTCCTAAGCGCAACGGCGGGAGTGAAGAAACCGGATATTTCCAATACATTTACCTTCACCTTAAAAAGAGTGAACGGAGAGCCTATGCCGGCGGAAGCAGGAACTGCAGACAGCCTGAGCAAGACCAATCCGGATACTATAGGTGGAGAAGTAAACTTCGGAAGAGTACATATTACCCGCCCCGGAGTATACAAGTACACCGTAACGGAAAGCGGTTTGTTCCCCGGTATCGTAAACGATCCTCGTCCTACCAGAGAGATTACCATTACAGTTAATGATTTAGGAAATGGTCATCTCTTTGCCTTAGTAGGAGGAGACGACTTTAACTATACCAATGTCTTTAAGCCTACACCTACACAGGGGCAGGTGGATCTTGGAAAGAAGATTTCCGGATTAAAGCCCCCCAAGGCTGACCCCTTCCGTTTTGTACTTCGGACGGAAACCATGGAGATTTCTTCCAACTCTGTTTACTGGACAGATAAGCGAGAAGATCCAATCTTCAATGACAAGGAAATCTTTTTCAATAACGGTAACGGAAACGATACTTTCGAGGAGTATCTTGATCCGGATAACAATGTTATTAGGAATAAGAAAATCGTGAGCAACTCCGATTTGGAAGAAGGTGTTTTATACGGCTCCAGCGGTCTTATTACCGAAGTGAAGCCATCCTTAAGCTCTATGCCTAAGGGACTTTTCCAGCCAATGCCGGAGGGTAGCCAGTCTGAAACAGAGATGGTAGTAATCGCCGGAGAAGGACATACGGAATTTGCTCCTATTACCTTCCATGTTCCCGGAAAATACGTGTATACGGTAAAGGAACTAAAGGACGGTATTAACGGATATACTTATGACAACACTGTATATACGGTAGTCTTTACGGTAACTCAGTCTAACGATAGTAAAGAGACTTTAATGGTAAGCAGAAAGATCTACAAGAACGGTGCGGAAGTTTCAGAGATTCTCTTTGACAATAAGTACAATCCCTACAGACCGGGAGGCGGAGGAGGAACGCCAAACAGACCTTCCTTCCCAACGCCAAATACCCCGGGAGGCCCGGGAGAACCGCCGGTAGAGCCTGAGAAGCCAACGCTTCCGGAAGACCCCAAGACTCCTACACCGGACAATGGAAACAATGTTCCACCTAGTCCTACAGTACCCAGAACCATCGAGGAGATTCAGAAGCGAATCGGTGAGATTCTCGGTGCAGGACGGAAGCGTCCTCTGACTCCTGAGGAAGAAGCGGAATTAAAGCATTTGGGAGAAGTGCTGGGAGCCCTGAGGAGAGCCCAATCTCGAAAAGTAAATACGGCAGATGCTTCTCATTTGCTTTGGTATGCCTTTGCTTCAGCACTAAGCTTTAGCCTTTTGAGCATTTACTACTTCCTAAGAAAGCTAAAGAAGAAAAGATAAAGCAGAAAGCTAAAACCGAAAAGTTAAAGCTCATTCTCTTTTAACTATTGGGAGGAAGTTTCAAAAACAATGAATCGCCTTTTGGCAAGGATTTCGGTCCTGCCAAAGGGCGATTTTTTTTAGCCCGATGGGGCTGCCACTGGCTACAATCTGGCTGCTGGGCAAGGTGCAGAGTTTGAAATTTGCGATTCAGGATTGGATGTATGGGTGAATGTATCTTGCTCACAATCTTGGTCATTGACTAAGTTGTTCTGACTAAGATGATAGGGTTATAGTATGATAAAAAATTTTGCGAAAAATGGCTGATAAAGAATTTATTTATAAGTTTCGCAGAAAAACTGCAAAAAGCTAAATTGAAAAAGTAAATTCCAGTGCAGAAGTAAATTCTACTGAGCTTAAAAAAATCCCAAAAATCAGGCAGAATAGAGTAAAGATTTTGTCAGTTGATAAAGAAATAAAAAGAGAGTAATCATTA
>CAUUJL010000103.1:0-7399 GCA_963545375.1 uncultured Oribacterium sp. | reverse complement strand
CGAGAGGAGAAATCACTAAGATGAAGCGCGAAAAAATTGACGCAAATCAGTTAGAGTTAAATGACAGTGTAGTAGCCATCAAGCGTGTTGCTAAGACTGTTAAAGGTGGACGTACCATGAGATTCTCCGCTCTTGTAGTAGTTGGAGATGGAAATGGACACGTTGGCTGCGGTACCGGTAAGGCAACTGAGGTACCTGAGGCGATTCGTAAGGCAAGAGAGGCTGCAGTAAGAAATATGGTTACTGTACCTGTAAATGAGGATAAGTCTGTACCACACGATTACCTTGGAAAGTTCGGAGCTTCCACAGTTCTTCTGAAGAAGGCTCCTGAAGGAACAGGTATCATCGCCGGCGGACCTGCACGTATGGTGTGTGAGTTGGCAGGAATCAGAAACATCCGTACAAAGTCTTTAGGATCTAACAACAAGACAAATGTAGTTTATGCAACTTTACAGGGACTTACTTCTATGAAGACTCCTGAGCAGTTCGCTGCACTCCGTGGCAAAACTGTAGCAGAAATTACAGGTTAAGAGGGAGGGTAGAAATGGCAGATAAATTAAAAATTACTTTAGTGAAGTCTCCTATCGGTGCCATCCCTAAGCAGAAGGCAACCGTTCAGGCTCTTGGACTTAAGAAGATTCGTCAGTCTGTAGAGCTTCCGAACAATGGCACCACTAAGGGAATGATTCAGAGAGTCAATCACTTGGTAAAAGTGGAAGAGATTTAAGGAGGCGACTATGGAGTTATCAAAGTTATCACCTGCAGAGGGCTCTAAGCACTCCCAGAATTTCCGTCGTGGCAGAGGTCACGGATCAGGAAATGGTAAGACAGCAGGTAAGGGTCACAAGGGACAGAAGGCTCGTTCCGGAGCACCAAGACTTGGTTTTGAGGGTGGACAGATGCCCTTATTCCGCCGAATTCCTAAGAGAGGATTTACAGATCCTAACTCAAAGGTAATTACAGGAATCAACGTTTCCGTATTGGAAGATCGTTACAATGCAGGAGATGAGGTTACTTTAGAGAATTTACTGGAGAAGAGAATCATCCGTAAGGTAAATGACGGTGTTAAGATTCTTGGAAACGGTGAATTAACAAAGAAGCTTACTGTGAAGGTAAATGCTTTCTCCGAGAGCGCAAAGGAGAAGATTGAGGCTGTGGGCGGAACCTGTGAGGTGATCTAAATGCTTCAAACAATACGAAATGCATTTAAGGTAAAAGATTTAAGAGATCGTCTTATTTATGTTTTCCTTATGCTCGTAGTAATTCGTTTTGGATCAAATCTTCCTATCCCGGGTGTAAATCCGGGATATTTTGGAGATTTATTTAAGAGCATGGCCGGAAATGATGCCTTCGGTTGGTTTAACACCATGACCGGAGGATCCTTCGAGCAGCTCAGTATTTTTGCATTATCCATTACCCCCTATATCACTTCCTCCATTATTATTCAGCTTTTAACCGTGGCGATTCCCGCCCTGGAAGAAATGCAGAAGGATGGAGAAGAGGGAAGAAAGAAGCTGACAGAATACACCAGATACGTAACCATCGGTTTAGCTCTTTTAGAGTCTACAGCCATGGCGGTAGGATTTGGCGGTTCCGGACTTCTGATTGGATATGCAGAGGGTTCAGTCTTTCGTAAGATTGCCGGCGTAGTGATTTGCGTAGTAGCAATGACAGCCGGATCTGCACTTCTGATGTGGATTGGTGAAAGAATCACGGACAAGGGAGTGGGAAATGGTATTTCCCTGGTTCTTTTGTTCAATATCTTATCCTCCGTTCCACAGGATTTTCTCACACTCTATGAGAGATTCATTATGGGAAACAACACTGCAAAGATGGTAGTAGCAGCCATTATCATTGCTGCGGCAATTTTCTGTATGGTGGCGTTTACCGTAGTTCTACAGGATGCAGAAAGAAGAATCCCGGTGCAGTATAGTAGAAGAGTACAGGGAAGAGGACTTGTTGGCGGACAGCAGTCTCAGATTCCGTTAAAGGTAAATACGGCAAGCGTTATGCCGGTAATCTTTGCTTCCTCCTTAATGACCATGCCGGTGGTTATCGGACAGATTATAAGGGTGGATCAAAGCTCTATTGTAGGACAGATCATCATGGGATTAAATTCCGGTTCCTGGGCAAACCCCAATGCACCGATTTATTCCTTAGGTTTAGTTCTCTACATTGCCCTACTGTATTTCTTTGCTTACTTCTATACTTCTATTTCCTTTAATCCATTGGAAGTAGCAAACAATATGAAGAAGCAGGGTGGTTTCATTCCCGGAATCAGACCGGGAAAGCCGACCAGTGATTATCTGGAAGGTATTCTTCGATATATCATCTTTATCGGAGCCACCGGACTGGCTATTATTGCATTAGTTCCCATTATCATTTCTGGCGTATTTAACGTCAGCAGAATTTCCTTCTCCGGAACTTCCTTAATCATCATCGTAGGTGTTGTTTTGGAAACCTTGAAGGCTATCGATTCTCAAATGGTAATTAGAAACTACAAAGGATTTTTAGACAACTAATCTATAGCCTCCTTAGTTTACTAAGGAGGCTCATAGTGGTTTATCCCATCATGAAAGAGGCCCATATTGAAGATTATCATGTTAGGAGCGCCTGGTGCGGGAAAAGGAAGCCAGGCAAGTCGTATTTCTAAGGTTTACGGTTTACCCCATATTTCCACCGGAGACATCTTCCGTGCAAATCTTAAAGGGGAAACGGAGCTTGGTTTAAAGGCAAAGGCATATATGGATCACGGAGAACTGGTTCCCGATGAAATTACCATTGCGATGCTTCTGAACCGTTTGGAAGAAAAGGATTGTGAGAAGGGCTATATCCTGGACGGATTCCCAAGAACCATTCCTCAGGCGGAAGCTTTAGAAAATGCACTGGCTCCAAAAGGAGAAAAGATTGATCTTGCATTGGACGTTGAAGTACCGGATGATGTGATTATTCACAGAATGGCCGGCCGCAGAACCTGCCCCCATTGTGGCGCGATTTTCCATTTGGAAACCTTAAAGCCGAAAAAAGAGGGCATTTGCGACAACTGCGGTGAGCATCTTGTGCAGAGAAAAGATGATGAAGAGAATACGGTGAAAAATCGTTTGAAGGTTTATCATCAGAGTACCGAACCATTGATTTCCTTCTATAAGAAAGAGGGAATCCTGGAAGAGATTGACGGAACAAAAGATTTAGAAACGGTATTTGCAAGGGTAAAGGAAATCTTAAGCCAAGTGGAAAGGAAAATCCATGATTGAGATTAAGTCCAAAAGAGAAATTGAACTGATGCGGGAAGCAGGCAAGGTTCTTGCAGAAGTACATGAGAAAGTAGGAGAGGCGGTAGCCCCGGGAAAGAGCACCTACGAACTGGATAAATACGCAGAGGAGCTCATCCGAAAAGCAAAATGTACTCCAAGCTTTCTTCATCTCTATGACTTTCCGGCAGCTTGTTGCGTATCCGTGAATGAGGAGTTGATTCACGGAATACCGGAGAAGACAAGGATTTTAAAAGAGGGAGACATCGTTTCCTTTGATATCGGAGTAAATTACAAGGGCTATCACAGCGATGCCGCAAGAACTTGGGCGGTGGGAGAAATCGCTCCCAATGCCAAAAGACTGGTGGAAACTTGTAAAGAATCCTTTTTCCGGGGAATCGAAAATGCGGTTCCCGGAAATCATTTAAATGATATTTGCGGAAGCATCGGAGATTATGTAGAAGCCCATGGCTACGGTGTAGTTACCCAGTATGTGGGACACGGCATCGGCCATCAGGTTCACATGGATCCGGAAGTGCCCAACTATCGCATGAAGAAGAAAGGCCCGAAGCTACAGGCAGGGATGACTTTGGCCATAGAACCCATGATTACGGAAGGTAATCCGGAGGTCAGGGTTTTATCCAATGACTGGACGGTGGTTCCCCTGGACGGTAAGCTTACGGCACATTATGAAAATACAATTTTAATCACAGACAACGGACCGGAAATCCTAAGTCTATCGAAAGGATGAATTGAGTATGTCGAAATCAGATGTAATCGAAATTACAGGTAAGGTAATCGAGAAGTTACCAAATGCCATGTTTCAGGTTGAACTGGAAAACGGGCATCAGGTATTGGCTCATATTTCCGGAAAATTAAGAATGAACTATATTCGTATTTTACCGGGAGATAAGGTGACCATTGAGCTTTCTCCCTATGACTTATCAAAGGGAAGAATTATCTGGAGAGATAAGTAGGGTTTCGCTTTACATTTCAAGACTGTTTTGCTAGAATGATACGGCAACTCTGTTCAAATTCGTAAAGGAAAGGGGAATTTTACTTATGAAAGTAAGATCATCAGTAAAACCTATCTGCGAAAAATGCAAAGTAATCAAGCGAAAGGGCTCCATCAGAATTATCTGTGAAAACCCTAAGCATAAGCAGAGACAAGGTTAATTAACAGGAGGAAATCAAAGATGGCTCGTATTGCAGGTGTAGATTTACCTAGAGAGAAGCGAATCGAAATCGGTTTGACTTACATCTACGGAATCGGAAGACCCTCAGCAGACAAGATCCTTGCAGAAACCGGCGTAAATCCGGACACAAGAGTTAAGGATTTAACTGACGATGAGGTAAAGACTCTGGCGAACTATATTGCAGAACACCAGATGGTAGAAGGTGACCTTCGTAGAGAGATCGCTTTAAACATCAAGCGTTTGCAGGAAATTGGTTGCTACAGAGGAATCCGTCACAGAAAGGGACTTCCCGTAAGAGGTCAGAAGACTAAGACCAATGCAAGAACCCGTAAGGGACCAAGAAAGACCGTTGCTAACAAGAAGAAGTAAGGTCTGAACAGTAACTAATGGATCTTCATGTTTTAAATACAGGAAGAAGAGAAAAAGGAAAGTAGGTTAGTTTAACTATGGCTAAGTCAACTGGTAAGAGAGTGACAAAAAAGCGCGTAAAGAAAAACGTTGAACGCGGACAGGCACATATCCAATCATCTTTCAATAACACTATCGTTACTTTGACAGATGCTCAGGGAAATGCTTTATCATGGGCAAGTGCCGGCGGTCTGGGATTTAGAGGTTCAAGAAAATCTACTCCATATGCAGCGCAGATGGCTGCTGAGACTGCTGTAAAGGCAGCTTTGGTACACGGCTTAAAGTATGTGGATGTAATGGTTAAAGGACCGGGATCCGGAAGAGAAGCAGCAATCCGTGCTTTAGCAGCAAACGGATTGGAAGTAACCTCCATCAAGGACGTTACACCGGTTCCACACAACGGATGCCGCCCACCAAAGCGCAGAAGAGTATAATGCTCTGTGCCCGGGGAATTATAGATTTTCCTTTAGCGGCATAAGCTTGTACAGAACAGTATGACCATGTGGTCAGCCTGAAGAAGCCTTATCGGTGTAAAGGGCGTATCAATTTTTTAGGGATGTTGGCTTGTTGAGTCGACAAAACTTGATATTTAGGAGGATAAAATGGCAGTAGATAAAGTTCCTGTGCTTAAAAGATGCAGGTCACTTGGACTGGACCCCGTATTTTTAGGAGTGGATAAGAAATCCAACAGACAGCTTCGTAACCCAAGAAGAAAGATGAGCGAGTACGGTCTTCAGCTTAGAGAGAAGCAGAAGGCAAAGTTCATCTATGGCGTATTAGAGAAGCCTTTCCGTAACTACTATGCTAAGGCAGAGAAGTTAGCAGGACAGACCGGTGAGAACCTTATGATTCTTTTAGAGTCTCGTTTGGACAACGTTATTTTCCGTATGGGAATGGCTAGAACCAGAAGAGAAGCTAGACAGGTTGTAGGACACCGTCATGTAACCGTTAACGGAAAGATTGTAAACATTCCTTCTTACCTTGTATCCGCAGGGGATGTGATTCAGATTAAAGAATCCATGAGAACTGCACAGAGATATAAGGATATTGTGGAAGTAACCAACGGCAGAATGGTACCGGCATGGTTAGAGATGGATGCTGAGAAGCTTAGCGCAACTATCAAGTCTCTTCCACACAGAGAAGACATTGACGTTCCTGTAAACGAAATGTTAATCGTCGAGTTGTATTCTAAGTAATGATAGCCTAAAAAAGGAGGCAGCATGTTTGATTTTACAAAACCAAACATTGAAATTCTTGAAATTTCAGAGGATAAGCGTTTTGGTCGTTTCGTATGTGAACCACTGGAACGAGGCTACGGCTCAACCCTAGGAAATTCTCTTCGGAGGATGATGCTTTCCTCTCTGCCCGGGGCTGCGATTTCTGCAATTAAGATCGAAAATCTGTCCGGAGACAAGGTTTCCGGAATTCAGGAAAGTTTCCCTGAGCTCTTAACCAATCTTAAGAGCATTGCGGTGATTTTGCCGGAGGAAGTGGAAAGTCTGGAAGTTTCCGTTGATTTATCCGGAAAGTCCGAGATTCTGGCTGAAGATTTTATTGGAGAGTCGGAACTTAAGCTGAGTAATCCTACAGAGCATATTGCTACTGTAGAGGCGGGAGCCCAAGGCTCCATTTCCCTCTTTATCAGTAGAGGACAGGGTTACTCCGGAGAAAAGGCAGAAGGAAGAGTAGAAGCACCAAAGGAATATCAGGACATTGATGCTTTGTATACTCCTGTGGAAAGAGTAAATATGTCTATCGAGAATACCCGTGTAGGAAATATGACGGACTATGATCGATTGACTTTGGATGTATATACCAACGGAAGTATGTCTCCGGAAGATGCGATTTCCAAGGCGGCACAAATGCTTTTTCAGCACCTGGATTTGTTTGTAGCGCTTTCTGAGGAGGTGGCTGCAACAGAGCTTATGGTGGATAAGCCCGAAGACGAAAAGGGCAAAGTGATGGAGATGAATATCGATGAACTGGAATTAAGTGTCCGTTCCTATAACTGTTTGAAGAGAGCAGGAATTAATACGGTGTCCGAGTTAACCTCCAAGACACCGGAGGACATGATGAAGGTTCGTAACCTGGGAAGAAAGTCTCTTGAGGAAGTTTTGGCAAAGTTAAGAGATTTGAATCTGGGATTATCATTTCCGGAAGAATAGATAACAGTAAGGCCAACCGGTAAGACTAAAAAGCACGGATAAGGAGAAAACATGGCAAATTATAGAAAGTTAGGAAGAGCTTCAAACCAGAGAAAGGCAATGCTTCGCGCATTAACCACTTCTTTATTGGAGCATGGAAAGATTTTTACTACTGAGGCTAGAGCGAAGGAAGTTCGCAAGCAGGTAGAGAAGCTTATTGCTTTGGCAGTAAGAGAGAAAGACAACTATGAGATGGTTGTCGTTAATGCAAAGGTTGCAAAGAAGGATGCGGATGGAAAGCGCGTTAAAGAAGTGAAAGACGGTAAGAAGGTTACCGTTTATGAAGAAGTAGAGAAGTCCATCCAGAAGGATAAGCCTTCTCGTTTGCAGGCTCGTCGTC
>CAUUJL010000102.1:0-7466 GCA_963545375.1 uncultured Oribacterium sp. | reverse complement strand
CCCAAATTTAGACCTATATTGCTTAGAAAACTATTTTGATTTTTTACAGCCCCTTCTTCCTCTTATGCTTTATTAGCGCAACCGAATAACTCAATCTTTGCCTTACATTCTTCAATGATTGCATCTGCACCCGGCTTTAAGAGCTTTCTCGGGTCAAATCCCTTACTCTTCTGATCGGAACCTGCTTCAATATATTTTCTGGTAGCTGCAGCAAATACAAGCTGAAGCTCTGTATTTACATTAATCTTTGCAACACCCAGAGAAATTGCCTTCTGAATCATCTCCTTAGGAATTCCGGAACCGCCATGAAGTACCAATGGCATCTTCTCTCCGATCTGCTCCTTGATTGCAGCAAGAGTATCGAAGGAAAGTCCCTTCCAATCAGGGGGATAAACACCGTGGATATTTCCGATTCCTGCAGCCAGGAAGTCGATGCCTAAATCTGCAATCTTCTTACATTCAGCAGGATCCGCACACTCTCCCATACCTACAACACCGTCTTCTTCTCCACCTATGGAACCTACCTCGGCCTCAATGGAAAGACCTGCCTTATGGGCAGCCGCTACCAATTCCTTGGTCTTTTCAACATTTTCCTCAATATTGAAATGAGAACCGTCGAACATGATGGAAGTAAATCCTGCCTTGATGCAGGAATAGCATCCGTCATAGGAGCCGTGATCCAAATGCAGAGCTACCGGAACGGTAATGCCAAGGCTCTTGTCCATAGCCTTAACCATTGCGGCTACTGTTTCAAAACCGGTCATGTACTTTCCTGCACCCTCGGAAACACCAAGGATTACTGGAGACTTGGTCTCTTCGCAAGCCAGAAGAATGGACTTTGTCCACTCCAGGTTATTGATATTAAACTGAGGAACGGCGTAATGGGAAGCCAGCGCTTTATCCAACATTTCCTTTGCATTAACTAACATATTAATCCTCCTTTTTAGAAAAGAATATTCATTATCATAAATCTCACCCTAAACTACGGGGAGAGTGTAACACATTTTTAAAGCCTAGGAAAGCAAGAAATGAGAAACCGTTGCCTCCATATCCTCTACAGAACATACGGTACTGTGGCGAATTTCTCCCTCCTCCACTTCCTTTACCGGGGCAGGGATAGGCTCCTTCCAGAGCTTTTCCAAAGCTTCGATTCCTTCAAATACATCCTTTGGCACAGGCTCCTTTAAAGCCTTTAAAACAGTCTGGGAAAATTTATAGGGACTTGCGGTGGAAACAACAAGGCATTTGTCCCGTCTTCCCTGCTCGTAGGCATAGTGATCAGCCACCACCTTAGCCACTGCGGTATGGGGATCCAGAACATAGCCCGTTTCCTTATAGGTCTGGAAAATGCTTTGACTGCCCTCCGCTTCCTTTCCATAGCCACTGTAAAAGTCCTTAAGCTCCTTCTCCATAGCCTCTGAGATCCGGTATTTTCCTTTTTCCTTCAGTTCTTCCATCAGCTTCTTGCATTCCTCGGCATTTTCTCCGGCAAAATACAGGAGTCTTTCCAGGTTGGAGGAAATCAAAATATCCATAGACGGGGAGGTGGTTACATGGAAGGGACGGTTCTTATCGTAAATTCCGGTGCGGAAAAAGTCGGTTAACACCTTATTGTCATTGGAAGCACAGAGAAGCTTGCCTAAAGGAAGTCCCATACGCTTTGCACAATAAGCCGCCAAAATATTTCCGAAATTTCCGGTAGGTACGGAAACGTTCAAGCTCTCTCCGGCCTTCAGCTCTCCGCTTTTTAGCAAACGACAGTAGGCATATACATAGTAAACAATCTGGGGAACCAGACGACCGATATTAATGGAGTTAGCGGAAGAAAGTCTATAGCCCTTATCCAGCAGCTTCTCCTGATAGGCTTTATCGGAGAAAATCTTCTTTACTCCGCTCTGGGCATCATCAAAGTTTCCAAGAATAGCCGCCACATGGGTGTTCTGTCCCTTCTGGGCACGCATCTGCCGCTCCTGGAAGGGAGAAACTCCGTCCTTCGGATAGAAGACAATAATCTCACAGCCCTCCACATCGCAAAAGCCTTCCATGGCAGCCTTTCCGGTATCTCCGGAGGTGGCGGTAAGAATCACAATCTTCTCCTGAATCTGATTCTTTTTACAGCTTACCTTCATCAGGTAAGGAAGAATGGACAGTGCCATATCCTTGAAGGCCAGGGTTCTTCCGTGGAAGAGCTCCAGATAGTAGCTGTCTCCCTTTTTTACTACAGGGGCAATTTCCTTTGTAGAAAACTTATCATCATAGGCAGAATTAATGCAGTAACGTAATTCCTCCTCCGTAAAATCCGTAAGATAAAGCTTCATGATTTCATAAGCCAGATCCTGATAGGATAACTCAGCATAGTCTTCTAAAGACTTCTGAAGCTTCGGCATTTCCTTCGGTACAAAAAGTCCCCCGTCCTTTGCCAGTCCCTGCACAATGGCTAAAGAAGGACTTACATTTTCTTCTCCTCCGCGTGTGGATTGATAAACCATATTTTCTCCTTTACTACTCATTCTGCAATAAGCTTTCAATCTTTGTCTTCATCAGATCAAAGGCAACATCATTCATTCCGGAATTCATCACGATATCCGCCTTGGCTCTGGTAGGCTCCACATAAAGATAATGCATAGGCTTTACCGTGTTTAAATACTGTTCGGAAATATCCTCTACCTGACGACCTCTTTCCTTCACATCTCGAATAATTCGCCTAATAATTCTTTCGTCCGCATCCGCTTCCACATAAATCTTTATATCAAAAAGGGAGCGTAACTCCGGATTCTCCAGCACCAAGATACCCTCCACCAGGATAATTCTCTTCGGTTCTACCACAAAGCACTGATCGGTTCTGTTATGGGTGCTGAAATCATAGGTGGGAGAGGAAATGCTTTCTCCCCTTCTTAAAGCCTTCAAATGCTTAATCAAAAGATCCGTTTCAAAGGCATCCGGATGGTCATAATTGGCCTTTTGCCGTATAGCGAAGGGCACTCCGTCATTGGACTTATAATAATTGTCGTGGTAGAGAACTGCCACTTCATCCGGAAAGCATTCTTTGATTCTCTTGGTAAAGGTGGATTTTCCCGAACCGGAACCTCCCGCAATACCGATCATTACCGTTGAAAACATAGTTTCCCCTCTTCCTTTTAAACTTCCTACAGAATATCCTAGTTCAATTTGTTTGTAAACCTCTTAGATATTTTTTCCCTATCCCTAAAAAGCTCAAGCTGAAAAGGATAAAAAACAGAAATGCCAGTATCAAACCGTAGAAAAAATATCCCTTGGTTTTACACCAGTAAAGTTCGTAGAAAACAAACAAAAAGCTGATAAATTCCAGTACATAACTCAGGGCCGTAGAATAAGCCGTATTCTTTCCCAGGCAACTGCAAAAGATACCGAGAGCCGTGCAATACAGGGCGGAAAAAATATAAAAGAAAAAATACAAAAGCACTAAACTGCCGGAAATTCCTCCATAAATATATAAAGTCGCCAAAAAGGGGACGGTAGAGGACAGCAGGGTAAGGTGGGTGGACATATAGGCTATGAGCTTTCCCTGTAGTATGGTCTTTTCCGTACAATCCGTACACAAAAGCAGAGCCAAGTTATTTTGCTCTCTTTCCTGGGTAATGCTGGAGGCACTTAGGGCAGGAGCCAAAAGCAGGAGAAAAACAAAAAGGCCGCTCCCTACATAATAATAAAAGCGGTTAAACATGGCGTAACGAATTTCTCCCGTCTGCTGTGCATTCAGGGAAATATAATAGAGATTTCCGAACAAAAGCACAAAGAGCAAAAGATTGGTAAAGAAAATCAGCATGGGAAGAAACAAACTTCGGTTTCCCAGCAAACTGTCCTTACTCCATATCGGATTCTCTTTCATAGGACAAAAGACTCCTTTCCTCTTGAGATTTTTGAAACAAAACGCCCTCGATACTTCCCTGTTCTCTATAGAAGGAATAAAGCTTTATGCCGCTTTCCACTATATTTTGTAAAAGCTCGGCCTCTTCCTCCTGTGTGCCCGAAAAGCCTACACGGATTTCATTTTCCCGAAGGCTTATAGACTTGACCTTAGGCTCATTTTTCAAAGCCTGCATAAGTCCTGTACTCTTCCCCTGCACTTGTATAATAATGGGGTTTTGCATGCTGAGCTCCCTAGTAATCTGTGACACGGATCCGCTCCGAATCATTTTCCCCTGATGCAAAAATCCCAGATGGGTGCAAAAGTCCGACACCTCTCCCAAGGAGGAGCCTGTCATGAAAATGCTTTTTCCCTGACTTTGGTAATCCAAAAGCATGGTTTTGATTTCTTCCAGTGTTCTTGGGTCCAGTCCTGCCAAAGCCTCATCAATAATCAGAATCTTGGGATCGTGCAGGATGGCTCGAACGAAGGAAAGCTTCTGTAAAGCAGCCTTGGGTAAAAGCTCCATGGCACTGTCCTCCCAGGCCAGAAGACCGGACATTTCCAGAAGCAGTCGAATTCTTCCTCGAATGCGGCTTTCCTCCATAGAGTAACAGGAGGCAAAAAACGCAAGGTATTCTCCCACTCGCATTTGGGGATAAACTCCCGGAATATTGGGCACATAGCCCAGCCTTCGCTTAAGTCTCCGCAGTCCTGAGCCTGCCTCCATATCATCAATAAAAATATGACCGCTATCCAAGGGGTAAAGTCCCATAAGCAGATTCACAAGAGTGGATTTCCCGGTGTCCGGAAGTCCCAGCAGACCGAAAATCTGATCGTCGGAAACCTCCAAGGAGAAATCTTCAATCACCTTTATACCGCCATAGCTTTTTTTTACATTTTGGAATTGAATCATGCTTCCTCCTTTGCCACAACATAAATCTGAGGCAGGTACTGCCTGATTTGAGGAGAAACATTGCTTTCCTTCGGTACAAAGCGGATATTCAGCTCCTTCTTCTCGCTTAAATAGGGAGTGAGCTTCTCTCCTTCCAGGGTTCCGTCCTTGGAAGGAAGCAGGTCATAGCCTCCTGTCTGATAATTGTAAAGAGCCATATTTCCCTGAAAATTCTGCAAGAGCTTTCCATCCTCCAGCTCTATCTTTTCAAAACGGATACCTTCAATATTCTGCTCCTCTCCCAGGGGATAATGAATTTCCAAAGGAATCATAGGATTCATGGTATTGGTCTGTAAATCGTATTCTCCGCTGGACACCACAGGGTCTCTGGAAAGGGCGCAATACTCTATGCTGTCTCCTTCCTTCCGATCCAAAGCCACAGACTGGGTAAGAATGTGTACGCCGTATTTTTCAATATTCTTCTCTTCAGTAAAGCCCAACTGCTCCTCTCGAATGAAGCCGAAGAATCGAGCATCAGAAAAATAGCCGTGCAATCTTTCACTTAAGATATAACGAAGAAAATTCTTTCCGTTTCCGCTACTGATCAGATTGCTGCTGTACTCGTAATCTCCCACAGGTATGGCTATGCTCTCCAGGGTAGACAGGTCTATTTCCGCCCCGCTCTCCCATTTTCCGCACTTCACCATCCTGCCGAAAATATAAAAAAAGCTGTCATAAAAGGTATAATCCGTAGTATTTTTCAGTTTTCCGCTAATCTTTCCCTGATAATAATGGATGGTCCCCTGAATATCCCCCTTGGCATTGGCGGATTTTTTGTTGATATTAAAATAATGAGGGGCAAAGGCATCACTCTTAATGATATGAATCAGAGACTCTTCTCTGTCCCTTCGAATATCCATTCGATGCAAATCTTCCTTTTGCAAAAGCTCCGTAAGATCTCCTGTAAAATCCATTCCCTTTACAATAGGATTCACGGTATATTCAGGCTTTACGGAAAGGCTGATATTGTTTTCATTGGGAGAACGCAAATTAATGTAATTCTGTTCCTCCACCGTATCTTCCGTGATTTGAGAAAGCTTAAGGTAGGAAAGAAAGCTTCCGTTAAAACGAGTTCCCATACCCAGGGACCAAACAATTACCCCCAAAAAAAGCGAAAACAACAGAATGCTCAATCGATAATATTTTAAATTTCCCTGGGAGCGCATCAAAAGATAAAGCCCCGGTCCCAAAAAAATCAGGCTGGGAAAGAGAATGGCAAAATATAAGGCCAGGGAAGGAAGCTTACTCAAATCGGAAAGATTCATCAGCTCCTCTAAATCCCAGTACTGCTTTAAGCTTTTTTCCGATGCGGATATAGACAGGTTATCCAAACGATTTTGCCCATAGAGGCTAAGGAGCAGTCTGCCTACATAAGAACTGTCCTCCGTAGCATAACGTTCCACTTCGGATAAGTCATAGCCTAAAACAGCCAGCAAACCGTTTCCCTTGGGAAGCACGGAAAGATAGGGCTGATTTTCCGAAAATAGTTCCTCTCTTCCTCCTCTAAAATGTACGGGAGAGCTGAAAACCGATACAGTACTCTCTTGAGCCAGGTCCCCCTCTGTGCCAAGATGCAAAGCTCTTTCCTGAAAATCCAATTCCTTTTCCAATAAGGCGGAATAATTGTCCCCTAAGATTTCTCTCCCTCTTGCCCCGGAAAGAGAAAATAAAACTACGCCCCCCTGTTCAATATAGGAATTGATGAAATTTTCCTGTTCCTTGGACAGGGCGGAAAAGGAAATGTCCCGAATAATCAATAAATCCAAAAGAGAAAGCACCGACTCTTCCTTGGGAAAGGACTCCGGTTGAAATGCAAAAGTTCTGCTTTCCAGAAGTCCGTTATTGATTCTGGCATTGTGCAGATAACCGATGCCCTCTCCCTTTTCGGAAAGAATTCCCACAAAAAGCTCCGCATCGGTTCCTGAAATATCCAATCCCACTCTTTGGCTGTTGATTTGCTCTCCCTGCTTATTCTCAATACTGATAAGCATCTGATTCACACCGGTGGGAAGACTCAGGTTCTTTACAAGCTCCTTTTTATTGTTGCCTTCCACCACGATGGGATAAGAATATTCCACGATACTTTGGTTGGATTCCGCAAATAAAACTTTTAAATTACCGGAAAAAACCTGTTCCTCCGTATTTTCCACTGTAAGAAAAAGGGGCAGACTTCTCCCGGACTTCGCCGTATTTTGTATTCCGTACTGGTAGCTTAAATTCAGATTTTCCGCTCTTCCCTCTTTTCCCATGAGGAAAAGGAAGAAGAGAAATACAAAAATCAACGCCTTCTTTCCCATTTCTCCCTACTTTCTATCCTTCTTTCGATTCTTCTTTTCCGGCCTTCTCTCAGGCTTTTTCTCTACTCTTCTTTCAGACCTTCCCTCATTTTTCTTCTCTCCGCTCTCAGTTCCTCTACTGTTTCGTTCTTCCCGGGCAGGTCTCTCCGCAAAGCTCTTTGCTTCCTCCGTATATTTTAGGGGAAGAGTCACGTTAAATCGGGTTCCTCCCATATCCGACTGCACCGTAATATTTCCATGATGCATGTCCACGATATTCTTTACAATGGCAAGTCCCAAGCCGGTTCCTCCCGTGCTTAGAGAACGGGAATGCTCCACACGGTAAAAT
>CAUUJL010000101.1:0-7570 GCA_963545375.1 uncultured Oribacterium sp. | reverse complement strand
CTATATCAAGGTGTATTTTTGAAGCTCGTTAACTGACAGTAAGTTTACTCCATCATCAGGCAGTTTGAAATTTCATTTCTGCCTGATTTTGCTATAATAGTGCATAACAACCTCAAAAAAATCTCTTTCCGGGCATGGGAAATAAGCCACAGGACAAGTCGTGTGTAGGACTAAATTCCACTGGCTATATCAAAAAATGTAAAAGTTTTGCCCTGTCTGACAGCAGATATGCTTTGGGTTGTTGGGTTACTTAAAGCGAATCAGCTTGGGCCTCAGACAAACCTCGTCAGGATGAATGGGCCCGAGCTGAAGTGCTTTTAAGACATCTTCTCCATATCTGTTTAGTGCCCTTTGATAAGGGGTATCTCCGTTTAAGCTTTCCCTTGGCGTGGAATTGATGTGGTTTACAATCCGATTCACATCCCATTGTGTAAGAAAAGCAAAAGAAGAGCCTTTTGGAAGAATCATGCGAAGCATGGTATGGGCTTGCTCTAATCCCCCTTTTTGCCCACTACGCATAGGATCGCAATAATAGATGCTACTACGTTGGATTCCATTAGGGTTTGTTTCCAAAGCGACAGGATCCCCAAACTCCGATCCTCGGTCTGTGAGGATATATTCAAAGATAGATTGAAAGTCAAAGACATCTTCAAAACGTCTTTCTAAACGGTCAAAGACTGCTTTGACTGCTCCCTTTGTACATCGATTTAACAGATAAGCCAGGAAGAGCTTTTCCTCAGTAAAGAAAAAGGTCAGTAGAGTTTTTTGCGAATCTCTACAGGAATGAACGGTATCCATCTCTACAAAAGCATTTAATCCAAGCTTCAAGAAATCCTCATAGCTTCGACCATGAAATATTTCGCGGTTTGATATCTGTGTTTTATGGCATTTCCTTGGTTTGAATGTCACCTTCCGTTTTAAATCGATATTTTTGGAAGTAAAAATTCCTTGGTCAATGTATGAGTACATGGTGCGAACAGACATCTGTAATTCCGGATGATTCACTAAAATCTGGTAAGGGGATTGTCCCTTTGCAATCAGAGGAGTAATGATGCTGTCCTTTTCTCTTGCTTCCTTTTCGGAAAGATTTATGCCTCGACGAGAGTCTTTAAGGGTTTCCCTGTATTTTCTATCAGCAAATCTGGCATCATAGGTATATTTATGGGCGATGCTGCAGTGATGAAGCTTTTGTGAGCAGCCATTACAGACATAGGGAGCTTTCATTAGGCGATTACAGCATTCCTTTTCAAAGTCCTTACAGGTCTGATTGCAGCTAGGACAAGAAGTACACTTTATCCCACAAAGAATAATCTTCTTACAGACATTTGTTTTACGACACTGGTAACGATGAACGCAAAAGTTCTTTTTGTTCAGAAAGCTGCCCTTGTGATACCAGCTCGATGCTCGGTGTTTCTTTACTTCTTTAGAAATGGTAGAAGGGTCTTTGCAAAGATACTTGGCAATCTCCTTGAAGGAAAGCCCTTGATTTAGACTTTGCTCTATAAAAAGGCGGTCTTCTAAAGAAAGATGTTTTTGGTTACCGGGAATAATTTTACTCATAATAAACTCCTTCCATTGCTGTCAGAAGGAGTTCAAACATACCATGAGTGGTGTGAAAGAGAAAATATCAACTGTGCAGAAGTAAAATCTACTGGGGGATAGATGAGTAGAATTTACTTTTTCATTTTTGGACATTGTAATTTATGGGATTTTTCTATGTGCATAGAAAAATGATTATGCTATACTCTTTTTAAAGGAGAATAAGAAAATGGAGAATAGAAAAAAAGTGAGTCGAGATATCGCTTATCAAAAGGAAAATATTAAACGGATTCCCTTTTCTATACAGCTTTCAGAGTATGATATATTGAAAGCGCAAGCTGCTAATATGCCGATGAATACATTTATCAAGAAAGCCCTGAATTCCTACACAGGGCAGGAGATATTTAAGGTATAGGGAGTAAATATGGAAGATAGTAAAGATGAAATCCGTTTTGAATGGGACGACAGAAAAAACCAAATCAATATCAAAAAACATGGAATTAGTTTTTTAGAAGCAGAAGAGGCATTTTTTGATGATTGTGCCGTTAGGTTTGATGATCCGGAACATTCTATAGGAGAAGAAAGGTTTTTGCTTATAGGAGCTACCGTAAGAGGTTTACTAATGGTTTGCCATTGTTATAGGGAGGAAGGTGAGGTCATTCGATTAATCTCTGCTAGGAAAGCAACAAAGAACGAACGCCTAATTTATATAAAGGAGAATGAATAATGAGAGAAGAATATAACATTAAGGAATTAAATCCTCAAAAAAATCCTTATGCAAAAAAGTTAAAAGAACAATCGACTATACAGATAAGCCCTACTGTGATGAATTACTTCCAAAAACAAGCTGAAGAGCTGGATGTTTCTTCACAAACATTAATCAATATGTGCTTGCTTGATATCGTGAACAATAATAAAAAAATTAATTGGAATTAATATATCGACTCGGAAAGAAGGAAGGAAAATGAAGAAAATTCTTATTGTAGTAGATATGCAGAAGGACTTTATTGACGGTTCTTTAGGAACAAAGGAAGCGGAAGCCATTGTCCAAAAGGTAAAAGAAAAGATCCTCTCCTATCCCAAAGAGGATGTTTACGCAACCTTAGACACTCATAAGGAAGATTACCTCTCCACCCAAGAAGGCAAAAATCTTCCTGTCTCCCACTGTATTAAGGGAACGGAGGGCTGGCAGTTGGATAGCGCTCTTCAAGGCTTAATCTTAGCGGATCATTTCTTTGAAAAGCCCGGCTTTGGAAGTTTGGAATTGGCAAATGCTATGAAATCCCTCTGTCAAGAATCCAAAGGTAAGGGACAGGATTTCTCCATCGAGCTTGTAGGCTTATGTACCGATATCTGCGTGGTTTCCAATGCCCTTCTTCTAAAGGCATTTTTACCGGAAGTTCCTATCTCTGTGGATAGCCGGTGTTGTGCAGGAGTTACGAAGGAAAAACACGAAGCTGCTTTGGAGACTCTACGGTCCTGTCAGGTGGAGGTGCTATAGAAATTCAGCGTCCGCTTTATTTCTCCAATGCCTGATCCACATCCGCTATGATGTCCTGCACATCTTCAATTCCTACAGACATTCTAATAAGGTCAGGAGATACTCCTGCTGCCAGCAGCTCTTCATCATTCATCTGTCTGTGGGTGGTGGATGCCGGGTGCAACACACAGGTTCTGGCATCCGCAACGTGAGTTACGATAGCAGCCAGCTTCAGAGAGTCCATAAACTTTACAGCCGCTTCTCTTCCCCCTACTACACCGAAGGAAATAACTCCGCAGGAACCCTTTGGCAGATACTTTTTAGCCAATTCATGCTGGCTGTCATTTTCCAGGCCGGAGAAGGAAACCCAGGATACCTTCGGGTGCTTTTCCAAATGCTTTGCTAAAGCCAAGGCATTTTCATAATGTCTTTCCATTCTTAGGTGCAAGGTTTCCAGACCTACGCCCAGGTAGAAGGAGTTTTGCGGAGAAGGAATGGAACCTAAGTCACGCATCAGGTTGGTAGTCATTTTCACAATATAAGCCGCCTTACCGAAGTTCTCCGTATAGACTGTTCCGTGGTAGGTTTCGTCCGGAGTGGTTAGTCCCGGGAATTTCTCGCTATACTTGGTCCAGTCGAAGTTTCCGGAATCCACAACTGCGCCACCAACCGCATTGGCAAAGCCGTTCATGTATTTTGTGGTGGAGTGTGTCACGATGTCCGCTCCCCATTCAAAAGGTCTACAGAAAATCGGAGTGGGGAAGGTGTTATCCACGATAAGAGGAACACCATGCTTATGTGCTGCCTTGGCAAATTTCTCGATATCTAAGATTTTCAAGGCCGGATTCGCTAAGACTTCTCCAAAAACCAGCTTTGTGTTGGGACGGAACTTGGAATCCAGTTCTTCCGGAGAAATGTCCGGATCCACGAAGGTGGTTTCAATGCCCATATTTTTCATGGTCTTTGCAATTAAGTTGTAGGTTCCTCCGTAGATTGCGGAAGAAGCAATCACGTGATCTCCTGCACCGGCAATATTGAAGATGGCATAGAAGTTTGCCGCCTGACCGGAAGAGGTTAAGATAGCCGCTACCCCACCCTCCAGCTGGCAGATTTTGTTTGCCACAGCATCATTGGTGGGGTTAGCCAGTCTGGTATAGAAATATCCGGGCTCCTTTAAGTCGAAGAGGTCTCCCATTTGCCGGGAAGTCTCATATTTAAAGGTTGTGGATTGCACAATAGGAACCACTCTGGGCTCTCCCTTTTTCGGCTCATAGCCTCCCTGTACACAGATGGTATCGATGTTGTAATTTGCCATGATATTTACTCCTTTCACTCATTTCAACTACTATATAGTTCTAAAACTTGGCTTGTCTAGAAAGAGAATATGCAAAGCTGTTTCGCACTATCCACGTCCATACTTCATATTATCTTTCCCATATTTAACCTTGTGTCTCTATTGTCAAGGAATCCAGAACATCGGCTGTAATACTGTCCACTGTCTTTACATTGATTTCCGTGCTATTTGGAATTGTTTCATAAAACTTATTTTTCACACTGTCATAACTAACCAGAGTATTTGATTCCGATACAATCAGCTCGGCGCCTCCCTGAGGTTGTATATTATTTAAAAAGGGGACAGCCATCAGAGATCCGTTAATGGAATAGATAAGCCATACATTTCCGTTTGCGGATTCATAATAGGCCTGATACATCGGGTATTTATCCGAAGTATTTTCCGTCACTTCATTTTCCGGTTCCAAATCCCCTTCCAGGGAATACACCGCAGTAAGAATACAATCCGAAAATCCTCTTTCCGATAATAGCTTTCTAACTTCCTTTCCGCTTTGCAAATTTTTAGAATCTTTAGCATCGATTTCTTTTAGAACTTTTGCGTGATTCTCAAAATATTCATCGGCGTCCACTGCTGCCACTGTATAGGACTCATCGTCCAAAACCTCTCCATGCAGTTCCACATCCATTCTTTTTTCACTACTCTTCTGAAAATCTTCCGGACTAACAATGCCAAAATGATCCAGTACCATAAGCACCGCTACAGCCACAACAAGTAGTACAAGTAAGAGTAGAATCAATCGTCCTATCCACTTAAGTATTTTGCCTAGTAATGAAGGGGTCTTTTCCGTATCTTTCTCAGCCATTTTTGTTCTCCTTTTTCTTTATTAAAAAATGTATATAATTGCATTAATTATACACTAATAAACCGAAAAACAAAGGCTTAATTTTTTAGAAAATGCCAAATTTACCGAACCTCTTTGACTTATGGAATAAAGTACCAGGAAAATTTGTCAGTCTTTGCGCCCGATTACCCCTCTCTCATAATAAAAAATATATTGCTGGATAATCCCTGCATTTTCCCCGTACAAGGAAAATGGAGATACCCCGTCACATTCCTTCTCAATGGCGCGGAAAATCCAGACATCCACCGGAACGCAAGCGGTTCTACCGTAGGCAAATAGGGCGATGCAATTTGCCACCTTTATGCCTACCCCCATGACGGTCTGTAGCTTTTCCAGTAATACATTGTCGGGAAGCTCTGCAATGGCTTGGAGGTTTAGCTCTCCACTATTGACCTTTTGTATTGCGTCCAAAATGTACTTCACCCTATAGCCAAGACCGCAGGCTGCCAGCTCTTCCTCCGTAGCATCTTTCATTTCCCCCGGAGAAGGAAATGCCTTTAGCCTTTCCTGTTCCGTGACAATATCATGGCCATATTTTTCCGAGAGTGCTTCCACAGATTTGATAATGGCGGGAATGCTTTTCCGTTGTGAAATGATAAAGGTAAGAAGCATTTCCCAAGGGTCTTGCCGTAGGAGCCGCACTCCACGACCATGGGCAATAGCCTGATCTACGAATTCATGCTTTCCGCTTTCCGAAACGGCGATTTCGCTATAGCATCTTTCCAAATCAAAAAAGGGAAACCAGATTGTTTCCCAGCTTTTCTGATCACAGGACACCGTATACACTCCGGGCTCTCCCTCTTTCGGACGAAGGTAAATGACGGAATCTCCGGAGATAAAGCGATAGCTTCCGTCTTCTAAAGATTTTCCCCGGAAGCACTGTCCGCTTTCAATAATTTTCTCTAAATCAAAATCATCTTTGATGGTCACTTGCATAAATCACACTCCTATAAAGCTTTGGGAAATATCATAACACAAAAGACCTGCTAAAGCTGTTCAGCCTTATATAAATTCATACTAAGTCCTGCTTTATCTTTACTAAGTTTTACTGTATCTTTACTAAATCTCCCCTATTTCCTTTCTAAATAATAAAATAACTTCTTTCATCACCTACGTCAAAAAGCCTCTTCTTTATGATATACTTAAAAAAGCCAAAAATGAATTCAAATATAAGAGAGGGATAAGGATGCAGCAAATGGAATTAACGAAGGAAGAACAGCAAAAGCTTAGAGAACTTTGGAGGTCTCCGAAATTCAAAAAGGCTCGAAAAGCAATGAAAAGAAGTTTTTACTACAAAGACAATCCTATGGTGCCTTTTTTTGTATTGTTCTCCGGCCTTTTGTTCTTATGTGTTTTTGTTTTGCCGATTCTTATAACTCTTAAGGAGCAATCTATCCTCTCTCCTGACACATTTCTATTTTATCAAAAGATTGTTTTCGGGATAGTGATTGCTTCCTTCCTGGGTATCATCTGCGCATTTATTTTGGCTGTAATCTGTAGTCTTATCTTTAAAATCATAAAACTGCCGGAGACGGAGGAAACTTATTTGAATCGAATACTCCCTCCAATGGTGAGAATCATTCTTCCCAAGGCAGAATTTGACGGGAACAATAATCTTCCTCTAAATGCATTTAAAAAAGCGGTGCCGATTTTTTCTTATTACTACCCGGCCGGTTTACTGGATTTGCAGGAGCAACCCGAGCTAAAAATCACCGACTTATATGCTTACTCTCCCCAAAAGGGAAAAGACAGGAAAGGTTTATACGAATTCTACGGGCAAATTTATACTTTACAATATCATTCTCATTTTGAAGGACAGCTAAGAATTGTTCCCACGGAGAAAGTGTGGGGGAAAGAAACAAATGGAGGGCATTTTCCTGCCTGTGACGGAGAAAAGAAAATCGATGTAGAAGATATTACCCACAATGAACATTACAATATCTTCTGCACCGATGAACAGGCTGCGCGAAAATTTCTGACACCGACTATGATTTCCTGGTTTGACAGACAAATTTCTTCCGGGTTAGGCTTTTCCTTAAACGACGACCGAATTTACTTGATAGTGAAAAGCGACTTGGCCTTATTCACTCCCCCAAAGAATAAGAAGGCATGGAAAAAATGGAATATGGAGAAAACCGCCCGGCAGATAAAGTCCATGGTGGCTTCAGCTAGAGAACTTGCGGAAATGTTCTAACTAAACAAGATATAAGCTACGCTCTGCCAGCGATACTCGTTAATAAAAAAAGCGGAAAATGCTGTTCTATCTCAGCAATTTCCGCTTTTTTCATTTTTTCTACGCAGAAATCCTCTTCTTATTCAGATGCCTTAAAATTGTATATCGGTTTCAACACCTCGA
>CAUUJL010000100.1:0-7679 GCA_963545375.1 uncultured Oribacterium sp. | reverse complement strand
TGATTGCTTGCGTTGTAACAAATTTCCGGTTCGGAGTGTTGTTGAAGACACGGTTTGAAGTTGATGATAGTCCGGCATCTGTACAATCGGGTTCGGACGGTTTTCTTTGGAATGACCATATTTTCTGAAATCATCCGCTTCCTCAATCTCGAAGTAATAGTTAGTGCAGTCATAGTAAAGAACTCTTTTATGTCGATTCAGTACCATTTCGGAATTCTTGTAAAGTTGAGACTGGAAAAAATCATTCTCTTTCGCAAGGATTTCCAGTGCACGGTAAATGTGATGGAGCTTGCAGTCAGGCTTTTCAAGGCCTGATGAGATTTTGGAACGATTTAACTGTCAAACTACCGAGTGGATTGACGGAAACTGCTACTACTTAGACGCACAAGGACAGAATGAAGGTGCTCTCTATAGAAACACCACAACTCCCGATGGCTATGCAGTGGATGCGGAAGGAAGATGGGTAGTGAATGGAGCAGTACAAAAACAATAAAATTTCCACAAATGGATAGAAATATAGTATAATTTTATATCGTGAAATGGCAATAAATAAGAAAGGACGATGGAAATGAGAAGAAAAAACATGCTGGCGTTAGGACTGAGTGCGGTACTTTGTACAGGGCTTTTTGCCCCTGCAAGCTATGCGGATAGTATAGATACGAAGGATTCTTACGTACCGGAGGTAGAAACAAGCTCTGAAAAAAATAGCTTTGAAACAGCAAGTGCTGTAGAAGGCTTAGAAGATTTTCAGGAAGAGACTGCTGTGGAAGGGAAAACTGTGTCCATAGAGGAAGAAGTACCGACTACTGAAGCGGAAGACTCAGAGGAGCTTGCTGAGCGAAAGAGTGAGTCTACAGAGGACTCTAAAGAAGATATAGGAGGAACAGAATCTACGGTAGCGACCTCCGGATATTCAGGGTTTAGAAGTGCTGCAGTGACGAGATCTCTAGACAATAAGATTATAATGGTGACTGTATCATTTGAAGATTGGGACTTTCCCGCAAGAGATCATATGAAAGTGCTTCGGGATAAAAAAGTAAACGTAAGAGGTGTCGTTTTAAGAGGAAATGAACCTGGAGTCATCAATAATCCAAGCCCGGATCTTTATAAAATTCTCCCTGAGAGGGAAGTTGAAAAGAAAGTAAATGGTCAGTGGGTACCGTACAATCTCGACTACTTTACCCCGGGGGAGTATCACTATGTATATACACTTGCTGCAGGAAAGAAGAGCCAATTTTATATTTTACCAATAGCAGAACAGGATGGAGATGGTATATTTGCTTATACAAGTGTTTCTATGCATGAAAAGTATTTTCATCAGAAAGGGGAACATGCATACTATCAGGATAATTTGAAAGCTATGCAACGGGAAGATGCGCAGTATAGATATTATACCTTTGAAAGCGAAGCTTTTACCGTGAAGGAAGCAAAGATTATGACGAAAGTATATCTCCGTTCCAGCTTTGACATCCATAATGTTAAGGTGGGAGATTCTATGAAGAGGGCAACGCTCCAAGTGGAGAAGATTGTCTTAAAAGATGGTACGGAAATCCAAGGTTCCAATATAGCTAAGCCTTTTATAACTAATTTTATGAATCATTTCCCTGAAAGCCCGGAGCAGTTTAAGCTCTTTTTGGAGAGCTATCCAAATGCATTAGGAGAAAATGGGAATATTAGGGCATCTCAGGAGGAGAGTATGACTTTTCCTGCAGGACGTTATCAGGTAAAATACGTGATCCGTCCTTATTATACAGTTGATAACTATCGTTTCTTAGTGTCGGAGACTGATGATGTTTATGGCAATGGTACAGAGTTTTATGTCAATAATGAGCCCTATGAAGTCCGCAGGGTTATTCCTGATTATGGTATGACAACTATTACAAAATTAACCTCGCCTTTCTTCGATGCGGTAAAAGTAGAGAAGAAAGAAAATCACTCCGGCAATACAGGCAATTCCGGTTCAACCTCTAAAGCTGTCTCCAGTAGTTCCGGTGGATCAAGTGGTGGCTCCGGTGGCTCAGGGGGAAGTTCCGGTGGTGGTTCCGGAAGCTTTAAGGTCAGCAGTAGTTTTTCAGGACAGGTACTTGGTGTAGACCGTTCTCTATCCGGAGGACAGTGGATGCAGGATGAAAAGGGCTGGTGGTACAAAAGAGCGGACGGAAGCTATCCGAAGAACAGCTGGGGCTATGAAGCCTACAACGGAAAGTCCTACTGGTACTATTTCCTTGATTCCGGCTATATGGCAACAGGCTGGGTAGATGTAAACGGTAGTAAATACTATCTTTTCCCAAATTCCGATGGATGGAAGGGCAGAATGCTCACCGGTTGGCAGTGGATTGACGGAAACTGCTACTACTTAGACTCACAAGGACAGAATGAGGGTGCTCTTTATAGAAACACCACTACTCCCGATGGCTATGCAGTGGATGCGGAAGGAAGATGGGTAGTGAATGGAGTGGTGCAAAAAAAGTAAAACAGCCATTATGTTTTATAGAAATGCTTATAGAATCTATTTTAGGGAAAAGCTAAAATAGAAAAAATAGTAATTCTAAGCAGAAATTCAACAATGCAAAAGGCAAAGAAACCGAGATAGAAGAAATGCTTCTGTCTCGGTTTGTGGAAGAAGGAGTAATTTATGAAAAGCTTTATCTTGGGGAAGAGAGGAAAGAGGCTGATAGCCCTGTGCCTTGTTATATTACAAGTGCTTTTTCAATTTCCTGTAGAATGGAAAGCGGAGGGAAGTCAAGCAGAAGGAAGTCAAGTAGAGGGAAGTCAAGAAGAGAAAGTTACAAAACTAGATTTTTCCTTTGTAGATCATAACTCAGAACGAGCCGGCTCAATCAAGGTGGAGGTAGAGCTTGTTGTATATAAAAAAATCGATGCAAAAAAGACAGAAGAGACAGATGAAAACGTGCTGTCTTCTTCCGTGATGGATGAAGATGAGGAGGAAAAGGTATCAGCTTCTTTTATTGGAGATGAAGGTAACGAAAAGACTAGCTCCAGTACTTTCGGAATAGAACCGGACGGTAACTATACTAAAGAACAAGTCAACTGGGATGAGAGTGACGGATTCCCACATTTTTATAGCAGTTCGAACTATAGTGAAGATAAACCTTCTAATAAGATACATCCGACTTATGGAATTGTTCAGAAAGTTTCATTTTATACCGGACAAACCAATCAAGATGGAAAAATTTCCCAGGAAATTCCGTCGAACTATATGACCACAAACTATACGATAGAGATTCGTGTACGAGGCAGTAATGAGTCTTATGAAACGTCTGGTTTATATGAAGAACGTATTACAGACGGAAATTTACCGGATGACCTGCATAGAACTATAGAGCTTGAGTTGAATCAAAAAAAGAAACAGCAGTGGCAAGGAAACTTAGTATTTCCTCCGGTAACGGATGTAATTTTGAAGGAGGGGGAAAGCGATCCTATTCCTTTGGAAGCATACTATCAAAAGGCCGGGGAGGAAGAGGGGGTAACGGTACCCCAAATAGAATATTACCTTGTAAATTCTACAGGGCATAGAGAGCGGATTTATGAGCTGGATGCTTTTACACTTAGTACTTCCGGAAGATATACCATCATCGCCAGAGTACCCGAGGACGCCAATCACACTGCTTTAGAAGCTCGTCAGAGTTTAGTTGTAAAAAAACGCTTTAATGGAGAAATCATTACAAATAAAAATATTAAAATACCACTGAAAAAGGGTGAAGAAATTCAGCCGGAAATTAATGAAATATTTAAAGCTAAAGTTTACTACTCTATTGTTTCTCCGAAATTAAATGCTTCTATTGACCTTGATGAAAATAGACGCATAATAAGAATGAGGCATATTGGAAAGGCTATAATAGAGGCCAGAGTAGAGGATTGGGTAGACCCTAAGGATGGAACAATATATACGGCTGAACCGGAGAAATTTGATATAACGATTACCCCCGGGAACCAGAACCAATTTTCCTTTAGTTTAAAAGATTTTGGACAGCCAAGTGAAGAAGAAAGGGGAGGGAATAAGGTATTCCGGTATACCGTGCATTACGGAAAGGAGAATCAGGAAAGAGGATGGACTTTAGGGAAACATTCTTTTCGCGTAAGTACCAGAGGCGCTACAGGCACGAGTGTAAGTTATAAGCTTGAAAAAGGAGAGGACATTGCTGATTTTAATGCACAGACAGGAGTCCTTACTTTTAAAAACAGTAAAGTTGGTCCCGTCCTAATATCTGCTACATCTGTTGATCCAACAGGAAATTATGATCCGAAGACCATTTATGCGGAGATTAATGTGGTTTATCCGGACTTCTCTAATTTCTTAGATAAGCAAGGGAAAGCTAATGATAAAGGCTGGTATAACACGAATATAGTATTCTCCTCTAAGTCAAAAGATGATAGCATTTCCGATAGTGATTCCTGGGATGACACCAAGAATAAGTGGAAAAAAAGTTTTTCAATTGAGGAAAAAGACGGTGCTTTGGAAGGAAGAGAACTTTTTATCAAGAAACCTAACGGAGAAATTGGTAAAGCGTATGTACTTGAAAAGTATAATATTGATACCACCAAGCCGGAGCTTTTCCCCATTTCCTATAGGACGGACAAAGATTCCAGAGTCAAAAGTCTTGCGGGCTATGACTTCTATAAAGACACCCTGGAAGTGGAACTAAAAGCCAGGGATGAGCGTTCCGGGATGGCTGCCATCTGTTATCGTTTTGACCTACAAGATAGTGATGGGATTGTTCATCAGGGAAATACTTTGTACAAGCTTACGGGTAATGACGAGAGATTTAGCAAACCGAATGATTTCACAGCCATTGCAAAAATCAAGATTGATCCTCAATTCAGGGGAAAGATTGTATTCTTCGCGGTAGATAACGCAGACAATACAAATGAAGATCAGCCTCTTAAAACCGATAAGTATTTGGTAGTGGATACAATAAAACCAAAGGGAAGCTTCGATTTTCAGCCTAAGGGTAAGAAAGTTAATGACCACTTTTATTTTCAAGATAAGGCATTTTTAACTCTGAATGTGGAAGAAAAGAACTTTTTTCCTGAGGATCAGGATTTTTCTTTGAAGGTTTATAGCAGAAGAAATGGAGAAGACAAAGAAAGTTCCTATAGAGTGCAGGGCAATAGGGAAGCTCTCACCTTAAAGAAGAATTCTACTTTCATTAGTGACGGAAGAGAGAGCTTATTAAAGGACAATTCTACTTCCTTCGTACAAATCATGCCTAATGGGGAACATAATGATTTGACAATGAATTTCACTAAAGAAGGACATTATCGTTTGTCCTTTGACTATAAGGATCCTTCCGGAAATGCTTTAGAATGGAAGAATACTTTAGGATTGGAGAAGAATGGAGAACTGGCTATTACTGTGGATCATACAGATCCCAAGATTTTCTTTGACCCTTCTTCCGAAAGCGGTCAGGTACGGTACTTTGCCAAGGATGTTAAGCTGAAGGCCAATGTGCTGGAAGAAAACTTTAATCCGGCAGCCACCGATCTTTCTTATATATTTACCCCGGATAGGGTGGAGGGGCGAACTGCTGTGGCAAGTTCCAGCAGCCTTTCTTCCGGAACAGGGGAAAGAAGTATACGGCCGAACAATATAAGCTGGAAGAAGGAAAAGGCTTCCGATTCCACCTTAAATAAGGCGGAGCTTTCCTTAAGTGAAGATGGTAAATATGTGGTGAACTTACATACCACAGATTTTTCCGGAAGAACCGCCAGCGCCTCCAACATTTTGGTTGTGGATAAAACACCCCCTAAGATTCGGCTGACTTTATCCAATGACGGTCTGGCCAATGAGAAATACTTTAGGGAAGTCAGAAAGGGACAAATCGAAATCGAGGATGCCCACCTGGATTTCTCTTCCCTTCAGGTAGATTTTTCCGTAAAGGACAAGGCGGGGAATCCGGTATCTACTGCAAGGAATTATGCAGCATATTTGACGAGCCGTTCGAACTGGAAGGAAGAAGGAAATAAGATTTCCATCCCCATCGAGTTTGCTGATGACGGCATCTACCATATCAGTCTTAAAGTCAAGGATTTGGCTGGCAATGAAAATGCTCCAATCGAAGTAGGAGATACCAAGGCTGCCTTTGATTTTGTGGTGGACAGAAAAGCCCCCACCGGGGCCTTGAAGATTGGCGATTGGGATCGTTCCAAGGATGGAACCCTTTGGACCAAGCTTCTGGATAAGATCAGCTTTGGTCGATTCAGCAATAAGAAGCAGGTCATTCGTTTGCAGGCAGAGGATAACCTTAGCGGTGTCGGTATGGTGGAGGTGCTTCGTACCAGAGAGAAGATGAACCTTGCGGATCTGCAGGCCAGCGCTTCCTTTAAGAATGTTACAAGCGAAGTAAAGGATGGTTACTGGTCCAAGGAAATCTCTCCCAACGAGACCTTTATTACCTATGTCCACTTAAAGGATATGGCCGGAAATCAGTATTACCTAAGCTCTGATGGGATAATTTTAGACCAGCAGAATCCGGAAATTCACATCACCTTACCGAAGGAAGAGGAGAAAAACGGTCTCTACAAGAAGGATGTGGTGGTAGGCATTTCCGTAACGGAGCCCAGCCCCGGAAACAGCTATGCCGGCTTAAAGGATGTGACCTATACCGTTTACAGAGACGGTATAGAAACCCAGGCAGGCTCTCTCTATCATTTTTCCAAGGAGGAGCCCCAGTTAAACGACTTAAAGAAGTCCTATGAGGATGCTCATGCTCTTACGATTTTGGCTAAGGACAACAACAGTAATGACGTGTTACTGAAAATCAAGGCGGTGGACAATGCCGGAAACCAAACGGTAAAGGAAGAGCGTCTCAGCATTGACATTACCAAGCCGAGAGTCACATTATCTTTCGACAACAATCGTGTGGAAAATGAGTTTTATTTTAAGGAAAACCGTACCGCGCTGATTACTGTGGAGGAGAGAAATTTCTCCCAGGATTCCTTTAAGATTTTGATTACGGATCCGGCGGAAGGAAAGGGTACCAGGCTTTTGGAGGTGGAAAGAGATTCCTTCCAGAAGGTTTCCGGAAGCGGAGACAGTACCAGATGGGAAAGCCGTATTTACTTTAATAAAGACGGAGACTATCAGCTTTCCATCACCGGAGAGGACTTGGCCGGAAATGTCATGGAAGACCTAGTCTATGCAGAGGGAACCCGGGCGGCTTTGGATTTCACCGTGGATAAAACCGCCCCGGTACTCAGTGTAAGCTATGACAACAATACCGCGAACCATGAGTTTTATTATAAGGAAGGAAGAAGGGCGGAGATTTCCATTGAGGAGAAAAATTTCCGTTCGGATCTGGTGGATTATTCCGTGTTGAAGGATGGCGGCAGAGAGGGACATGGCAGTGCCCTGTCTTCCTTTAGCGGTGGAGAAGGTCGGGGCGTTTCCGAGCTTCATCATCAGGCAAGCATTTCCTATGAAGAGGATGGAGATTATCAGTTCAACATCCGGGTGAAGGATTTGGCGGGAAATGAGGCCCTGGCTTATCCGGAGGATCATTTTGTCATTGACAGAACGGCTCCCAGTCTGACGATTAGTGATATTTTGAACGAGTCTGCCAATAAGGGAGAGGTCAGTCCCAAGATTTCTTACGGGGATCGATATCTGGATCAGGATGCTTTGTCTTTGAAGCTTGTAGGAGAGGTACATGGAGAGC
>CAUUJL010000099.1:0-7771 GCA_963545375.1 uncultured Oribacterium sp. | reverse complement strand
AAAGACTAACTATTAATAGTCAAGCAAAAAATTAAGATTTTCAGAATAAAATACGGAAACGTATTTTAGATAGATTAGTACATTGAAAACTGTATGACGAATAGAGCATCAGCGATGATGCTCTCAGAAAAGATTATGAGCTAATTTAACTTATAAAGGCTGATATGACGTATGGGTTATTTCCATCCGAAAGATGGTTCTGACAAGCTTTTTAACCACATGGCTTATTGCGACATAGTAGTGCTTGCCCTCTGCCCGCTTTTTTGACAGATAGAGCCTGAATCGCTCGTCCCACACAGAAGCATATATAGCAGCATTGAAAAGTGCGTAACGCAGATACTTAGAGCCACGTTTTTCCATGCGAGCATAAGAAGATATTAGTTTTCCGGACTGGTACGTAGACGGAGATAGTCCTGCATAAGCAAGAACCTGATCTGCATTGCTAAAGCGTGTAAAGTCTCCAATCTCTGCTAGAATCATTGCACCCATACGATACTTGATGCCGGGAATAGTTGTAATTGGAGAACCACACTCATCCATGATTTTCTGAATGGACTGCTCGACTTCTTTAATATCGGAAGTCAGTGTGTCAATTCGGCGGATTGTCTGCCTGAGTTCCATTGATTTAGCAGGCATAAGTGATCCGATAGAAGATTTTGCAGTCTCTCTGATTTCGATGGCCTTTTCACGACCATAGTGCCCTTTTGAAGCATCAGCAAGTAGAGCTTTCAGGTGGGTGAGATTGGAACTTGCGATAAAATATGCTCCCGGCAGTTCCTGAAGAAGACGGTATACCGAGTTCATGTGCAGAGTCGGAACAAGAGACTCAAGTTCCGGGAACAGGATGTTTACAAGCCTAGATACTGAAGTTTTCAGTTTCGCACGTTCTTTGACAAGCTCAAAACGATAACGAGTTAATGACTTCAGCTCCTCGCTGTGGTAGGATGTACCTGTATAGGGCTTGAGTGTCTTATCAGTCACAAGCATTTCAGCAATGGAGCGGGCATCGACTTTATCCGTTTTCGTCTTTCTAAGGCTTTGACCTTTTCTGTAAAGATTTGTATGTAACGGATTGATGACAAAGGTGTGGTAGCCATGGTCAAGAAGTGATCCCAGAATGTTGTAGGAATAGTGACCGGTAGCCTCGAGTCCTATTTTTATCTGAGATTTGTCCTTTGAGACTGACTCAATCTTGTGGAATAATTCTCCATAGCCATCACTATTGTTCCGTATCGTAAAGACTTGGAAAAGTTCTTCGGTATCTGGGCCAAGGATACAACAGTCATGCTTATCCTTAGCAACATCAATTCCAACGTAAATCATTTAGTAAATCCTCCTGTAATAAGTGTTTGATGCTGTTATCGACCCACAGGGCTCTTTGCTGATTGTAACCTCGTTCTACATAAACCGTCATGCGGTATCTAACTAATCAACAATGTAACAAAGAGGCTGTGGTTGGAGCCTTTCGAAAACCGTCGCGCGGTAGGAGTTTACAACCAATCCACAGCATCAGATAACAATAGTAGCTGATTACCAAGAACAGGTAAAGAAAAGCTACAACTTAATAATACGAGGAGTTTGTAACATGCTGAAGATTTCCAATTTTGAGCTTATAGCAATATTCTATATGATGGTTCTGCTGGTAATAGTTATTATATCTGCCATTATTACTTTTAAGAATTGGTCGAAACGAGAACGGAAATATGATGTTTTCATGATTGAGAATAATGAATTGACGGTTCTGTCGGGAATACCGGTAAGATATCGCCTTAGTGATATCGAAATGGTTGTATTTTCAAAGATAGTAAGTCGCGGAAATTATGGGGGAAGAATGAGAATATTGAAAAAGGGAGGTCTCTTGGGACGTATTTTTTTGTTCGATGCAAGTGCCTATCATAAAAAATTTGCTTTCAGCAGTACATGCGAAGAGATAGACTTTATTACGGAAGATTTGATGAAACAACTTAGAGAACACGGCATTAAGTGCATAAAGAAATAGTAATGAGGATGGAAACAAAAAAGAATTTATAGACGATAAAAAAGCCGAAGTTTATGCCATTTCTGCACAAATCCCGACTTTTTTCTTTAGCGCAGAGGGTGGGGTTCGAACCCACGTGCCCTTGCGGACAAACGGTTTTCAAGACCGCCTCGTTATGACCACTTCGATACCTCTGCAATGGAACCTCTGGATTATATAACTATTGTGAATTTATGTCAATCCTTAAAAATATAACATAAAAGCTAGATGCAAATTTATTATACAATCGAAAATCCTCAGTTTCAAAAGATTTCCAATAGATTTAAGGATTAGATAAAGTTTTTTCTTTAAAAGATACATCCAACACCATATCCATTCCTTCAGCCAATCTTTGTAATAGCTTTATAGAAGGATTTCTTGTTCCATTCTCCAACTTACTAATCTCCGATTGATTAATGCCGGTTTTATTAGATAAATCTTTTTGTGTCATATTCTTCGCTATTCGAGCATCAATAATAGCTCTAATGATATTCATTTCCGGCTGTACTTCTTCATAGGCTTTCGCAAATTCAGAATCTCGCATCTTATTCTGTTTATACTCTTGAAGCTTCATTTCAATTTTCCCTTTCGTGACAAGTAGTCAGCTCTCCTAAGTTTCGCAAGTTTTATTTCCTGTGCGGGAGTTTTTTGAGTTTCCTTGACGAAACTATTCGTCAAAATAATATTCGCACCTTCATAAAAGAAATACAGAGTACGTGTAATATCTGAACCAAACTTACATCGTAATTCAAAAATCCCATCCTCAAGACATTCACTATAAGGCAGTCTCAGCTGATTACCCTTCTCTTCTAGTATTTCTATTAAAGATAATACTTTTGCTCCCATTTTAGGTTCTAAGGAGTCTATAAAGTTTATTACAGGAATTTCACCATTTTCTTTCTCATAAAACTCCACAGTGAATTTCATTGTTACTACCTCGTCCATTTATTATATGAGATAAAACTCATTATCACAAGAACAATATTCCCTTTGTAACAAACTTAATATTTCCGGCTTACGCCATAATCTCCCCTTCTTTTTTCTCTCCGGTTACTGCATCCTTTGGCTTCTGCCAGGTCATATAGTCACATTCCGGATAACGGGAGCAGGAATAGAAAATTCTACCCTTTTTGCTTCTCTTCTTTACGCACTCCGCACCGCAGGTTGGACAAAGGAAACCGGCGTATTCCACGTAGGGCTTCGTATTTTTACAGTCCGGAAAGCCGGGACAAGCCAGAAATTTTCCGTGAGGGCCATACTTAATGACCATCTTTCTACCGCACTTGTCACAGACTACATCCGTTTCTTCCTCGTTGATCTTGACCTTCTCCACCTCTTCTTTAGCCTTTTCTACAGCCTGGGAAAGATCCGGGTAGAAGTTTTCCACAATGGTTTTCCAAGAAGTCTGTCCCACACTGACAGAGTCCAGTAAAGACTCAAGATTTGCTGTAAAGCCCTTGTCTACGATGGTAGGAAAATTCTTGGACATCATTTCATTTACCGCATTTCCCAATTCGGTAACGAAAATGTTCTTCTTCTCCTTGGTAATATAACGACGCAAAAGAAGGGTTCCAATGGTAGGCGCGTAGGTAGAGGGTCTTCCAATGCCTCCCTCTTCCAAGGCCTTAACCAAAGAAGCCTCAGTATAATGAGGCGGTGCCTGGGTAAAATGCTGTTCCTTATTCCATTTTTCCACCTTAAAGGAGTCACCCTCCTTCATCTCCGGAAGAGTAACATTTTTCTCCGCCTTATCTTCTTCAGACATATATACGGCGAGAAATCCATCGAAACGCAGACGGCTGCCGTTCAAGGTGAAAATGTAGTCCTTAGCCTGAAATTTTACCGTTTCCGTTTCATAAACTGCCGCTTCCATTCTGGAAGCCACAAAACGCTTATAAATCAACTGATATAAACGGTATTCATCCTTTCCAAGGCTTTCCTTTGCCTCGAAGGGAGTAATCTCCAGGTAGCTGGGACGGATAGCCTCATGGGCATCCTGAATCTTCCCTTCCTTCTTATCTTCAGTCTGAGTCTTCTGACAGTACTCGGGACCGTACTCCTGTCCGATCTTTTCCAGCACCGCTGCGTGGGCTTCTTCAGAAATTCTGGTGGAGTCTGTACGAAGGTAGGTAATTAAACCTACAACTCCTCTTCCCTTGACATTCACACCCTCATACAAAGACTGAGCTATTCGCATAGTCTTTTGGGTGGGGAAAGAAAGAAGCTTTGCCGCTTCCTGCTGTAAAGTGGAGGTAGTAAAGGGAAGAGGAGCCTTCTTTCTTCTTTCTCCCTTCTTTTTCTCAATGAGCTTTAGCTTTTCTTTTCCAATTTCGGAAATAACAGAAAGAACATCCTCTTCCTTTGACAAAGGAAGCTTCTTATCCTTTCCGTAAAATACCGCCTCTACTTCCTTCTTGCCTACAGCAAGGCTGGCGCTAAGGCTCCAATACTCTTCCGGCTCAAAAGCATTAATCTCCGCCTCTCTGTCGCAAATCATCTTCAGTGCTACAGACTGCACTCTTCCCGCAGATAAGCCTTTACGAATCTTCTGCCAAAGCAATGGACTGATGGTATACCCCACCAAGCGATCCATGACTCTTCTGGCCTGCTGCGCATTGACCAAATCCATATCGATTTCTCTGGGATTCTTGATGGCATTCTGCACTGCATTCTTGGTGATTTCGTTAAAACTTATACGGGAGATTTTCGCTGCATTTTTCTCATCCTTATTCAACTCTCTTTGCAAATGCCAGCTGATTGCCTCCCCCTCACGATCCGGGTCGGTTGCCAGATAAATTTTATCCGCCTTTTTGGCTTCCTTTTTTAACTTACTCAGCAGTTCCCCTTTTCCACGAATGGTAATGTACTTTGGCTCATAGTCATTTTCCACATCTACTCCAAGGGAACTTTTGGGCATATCAATTAAATGTCCCATAGTTGCATCAATGGTATAGGACTTTCCTAAAAACTTACTGATGGTTTTTACCTTGGCGGGTGACTCTACAATAATGAGATTATTTGCCATTCCTTATCCTTTCCTGTTCCGGTATAACTTGCTGTAAAGCGAAAGAACACTTCCTTTATCTATAGCATGAATAAGCGGCCTTGCCTTTCTATTTGAGTAAGACAAAGCACTCTTACTTCATGTTTAAAAGCTATTAAAGATAAAACTTATTATTAAAAAATAATGCAAAGCTGCTTTCCTAAAAATTCGTGGACACTATAAACGAATCCTAAAAAAAAAGCAAGTCGGATTCCATGAAATTTAGCTATTTCAGAGCTTTATCGGTAGAATTTGATACTTTTATAAGAAAAGCGCAAGAAATAATCAGAGATTTACTTTTGGCACTTCCAAGTATTTCGATGAAGCAGTGAACAAAGCAGAAACATAAATCATGATAATTTTTATAGGAAATTAAGTTTCTAGTTAAAGTAACTGTTCCGGTTTTTTCTTCTATAGTATGCAGCTTGTACACATTCACAATAACCTTCCACTTCCAGCTCAATAAGATAACGATGCAGCATGTAATTCGGAAGCTTTAATTCCTCTTGAAGACTTTGAAAATGCTTACTTTCAAAGCCCAAAGCAAGATAAATCCTTTGTTTTTCCTTTGGAAAATTTTTAATCTCATCTTCTTTGCTTTCCTCCTTTTCCGCTTCTAAAGAAAAGTAGGATAATATGTCTCCGGCAGAGGTACACACCGATGCACCCTCCCGAATTAATCTGTTACAGCCCTGGGATAAACGATCCACGATTCTTCCGGGAACGGCAAATACCTGCTTTCCCTGTTCCAACGCTCTATCCACCGTAATAAAGGTACCGGATTTTTCCTTCGCTTCCACCACCAGGAGCACATCGGAGAGTCCTGAAATCAGGCGGTTTCTTTCCACAAAATGATGGGGCAAAGGAGGGGAATGTAAAGGATACTCACTGAGAATTCCTCCATTCTTCTCAATATTTTCATACAGTCTAAAATTGCAGCTTGGATAACAGATATTTACTCCGCAGCCTAAAACCGCATAGGTTTTGCCCTTTCCTTCCAATGCCCCTTCATGCGCTGCGGAATCAATACCGTAAGCCATTCCGCTCACAATGCCTATCCCCTTTTTTGCCAGTGTTTTTGCGATAGATCTTGCAATATCCTTTCCATATTCCGTTCCATCTCTGGCTCCAATAATACCCACAGTAAGCTCTCCTTCTTTAGGAAGAAATCCCTTTAAATAAAGACATTCCGGACTATCCGGAATTTCCCTTAATCGTTTCGGAAAATCCTCTTGAAAAGGCAATAATTCTCTAATTGACAGTTCTATATTTTTCTTTTCCATACTTATCCCTCAAAAGAAAACAATACCTCCTCCAGGCCTCGGTAAGAAACTGCTTCCGCCAGATGATTCATATTAATTTTCTCCTCTTCTTCCAAATCCGCAATGGTTCTGGCAAGCTTTAATATTTTATGATAGGTTCTCATGGAGAGATTTTTGAGCTTAAAAATGTTCTCCATGTATTCCGCTTCTTCTTTTCCCAGTTCACAGTATTTATTTACTGCCGTAACATTCATATCTCCATTCCATCGTATCTTCTCTTCTTGAAAGAAGCGTCTTTCCTGCATTTTCCTTGCCTTTTCCACCTGTTTTCTTAAAACCGCCGAAGAAATTCCTTTTTCCTTGGTCAATGCATCCTGCAAAGTAATCGGCGGCAAGGATACGCATAAATCCATTCTTTCCAGAATCGGTTTGGAAATCCCCCGTTGATAAGCTCGAATCTGTCCCGGCGTACAATGACATCGATTTCGATCCGGAAAATATCCGCAGGGACAGGGGTTCATTTGGACAATGATTTTGATACAATTTAACGATGAACCCCCTTTATGCACACACTTATTTGATTAACGACATTGAAAAAGCCCTGAAGAATACTTCAGAGCTTTTATCTTTTAATATGATATGTTTTTGTATAAATCCGCTCATTTCACCTCAATCTCAATTCCACCCTTGAATGTCACCGTAGCTTTGCCTTTACCATGAATGGTCATGCTTTCTACTGTGCCAGACCAGATGCTATCTCGAAAACCAGTTATTTCACCGTTCATGCTCTCAAGCATACTGATAAAGTTACCGATACTTTCATTTGAAGCCTTTGCCATTTCAATCTTTTCTGTCAAGTCTTTATGCTGCTTTTGAAGTTCCTCGTTTCGACTCAAGAGCTTATCGTACTTTTTATTGTAGGTTTCTTGGTCTTGTACTCCCTTTGCGTTATCGGAAATCATTTCCATCGAAGCCTGGTAAATTGACTCCATCTCGGCATTCATGGCATCCGCCTCTGCTTGCAAAGAATTAATATCTCCGGACATCTGTCTGAGAAGCTGTAAATCCTCGAGAAAACCTTCCTTATCTTTTAATACCTTATTCAAAGCTTGCAGGAACATAGTCTTTATCTCATTCTCGGTGACATACGAAGTGTCGCACTTATGGCCATCATTATACTTGTGGTTACACCTCCATACAGTCTTTCGGTATTTATCTGTTGAATGCCAAACCTTAGGACCAAAGAAACTACCACAATCACCGCAGATAAGCTTTGATGAGAAAATACTCTTTCCACTGTATCCGCCTTTATTCTTCCTACGCCTACGCATCTCTGCTTGAGCAAGATCAAAAGTCTTGTTATCAATAATACCCTCATGATGATCTTCTACATAGTACTGCTTAAGCTGGCCATTGTTAGCGACACGTTTATGGGTCAGGAAGTCTACT
>CAUUJL010000098.1:0-7819 GCA_963545375.1 uncultured Oribacterium sp. | reverse complement strand
GAAGTAAAATCTACTGGGGAATAGATGAGTAGAATTTACTTTTTCATTTTTGAAATTTGTTCTCTGCATCAAGTAAACCTTTTACCAAAACCTCTAATAGTGCTACAATATCCATGAGAGTAGTCTCCTTTGCATAGTTTTTTAGTCGAAACCATTGTATCAAAGGATTAATGATTACTCTCTTTTTATTTCTTTATCAACTGACAAAATCTTTACTCTATTTTATTTCCCGGTAATAAGGGAGAAACCGCATCTTTACAGCCGGTTTCTCCCCTAGATAGATTCTGTGTTTAATTCTTTTCTTTACGTTCTTCCTTCAAGCGCTCTTCGTAATCCTTTAAGGCTGCCAGAGCTTCTCTACTTAATGGATACATGACAATGAGATTGAAAATGGTCATCAATCCAACGCCCATATCTCCCATATCCCACACTACGGTGTATTGCGCCAAGCCTCCCACAAAGAGCATAATCAAAGCAAAAATCTTATAGCCGGTTTGGGACGCCCAGTTGTCTCCGAAAATGTAGGAAATATTGGAACGGGCATAGAACAGGATTCCCAAAAAAGTGGAAAAGCTGAAGAGCCACAAAATAATCGCAATAAATATCTTTCCGAAGGAGCCGAAGTGGTATGCCATAGCAGTTTGCAAAATATCCATTCCCTGCAGATTTACAATCTGTGCTTCCGGTACCAAAAGCATGATAAAAGCGGTACAGGAACAGATTACAATGGTATCAATAAACACGCCCATGGCCTGGAATAATCCGATTTTCGCCGGGTGATCCGTATCTGCCGCAGCTGCCGCACAGGGCGCAGAGCCGGATCCTGCCTCATTGGAGAAAAGTCCGCGCTTTACACCGTTCATAACTACCGCACCGAAACCGCCTGCCACCATTTGCCGAAGGCCGAAGGCTTCGGAGAAAATTCTCTGAAATACGCTTGGCAGAGATGTAATATTTCTCAGGATTACAAAAACAGTAAGAGCAAAGTATAAGCCGGCCATCACCGGTACAATCACATCCAAAACCCTTGCTGTAGCGTGTTTTCTTAAGACTATTACCGCTGCCAGAAGCACAAGAATCACTGTGGAAATAATCGGTTTAACGGAAAAGGCATTTTCAAAAGCGGAGGACACGGAATTGCCAATAACCTGACTGATTCCTCCCCAACAGATCAAACCGGAAAGGGCAAAAAGAATCGCAATAATGTTCTTCTTTTTAGGAATTTCTCCGTTCAACTCCTCTCCCGGAGCCTTCTTAAAAAAGAAGTCATGGATGTAGTAGGCAGGACCGCCACGGAATCCCCCGTATAAGGGATCTTTTCTCTTATGCAGCTGGGCTAATGTCGCCTCTACAAAAGCAGTGGAAGAACCGATTAAAGCAGTAATCCACATCCAAAATACCGCACCTGCTCCCCCAGCGGAGATGGCGGCAACCACTCCCACAAGGTTTCCCATTCCTACTCTTGTGGCCGTGGAAACTATCAGGGTCTGTAAGCCGGACAGCTTTCCTTTCTTCAGATCTCCCTTTTCTTTTCCTTGAGGCTTTTCCAAAATCACCGCCACCATCTCTGAAAATAAACGGACGGGAAGGAATTTCGTGCGAATCGTGTAATAAATGCCGGCGGGAATTAATAGAATTACCATCAAGGACAGCCCCAGACTGCTTCCTCCGGGTAGTGGAATCTTTACCAAGTCTCCCCATAAAAATCCGGTTACCGCTTCAATCATCGATACAATAAGTGCCATAATTTCCTCCCCTTCTTGACTTAATCACAAATTTCAGCCATTCCTTCAATATAGTTTTCACTGATACTATTTTCTGCGAATTCGTCTCTGTTCCTTTACACTTTTTCACTTTTACGCGTTTATGCTTTTATGCGTTAAAGCATTGAGTGTAAAAGAAAAAGCACAATGTGCTTTTCCCTATTGTAACAGCTATTTTCTTTTTGGCAAGGACTTTTCTTTCCTGAGAGGATTTAACAGTATTCATCCAAGCCCTTCTTCATAGCATGAATATACGCTTCCTTAACATCCTCCGGCCCTTGAATTTTTGCGGCTCCTCCCAAAGAAAACACCCAAGCAAAAAACATTTCACTCACTGCCACATCCACATGACAAATGGCATAGCCGGGCTCTTCCGCAGGAAAAAGGGAAATTTCTTTTCCGAAGCGGTCCAGAAGAATTCCCACCATTTCCTCCTTAAAGATAAGGCTTACCTTCTTCCGTTCTCCGGCAAACATGGAGAAGGTTCTTTGCCGAAAATGCTCCATATCCAAGTTCTGAAAGGCATCTTCCCCCTGTCTCTTCTCTTCCAGAATCCGGATATTCTTCATTTTATCCACCCGGTAGTGTTTAAACTTCTCCTCCTCTCCATCATAGCCCAGTAGATAGTAATTTTCATTTTCCAGAATCAGATTCCAGGGACTGACCAGGTAGGGCTTTTTCTTTTTCTCCACCAGTTCCTTATTCATATTCCATTGCAGGTAGGAAAAACTGATTTGCCTGTTTTCCGCAATAGCTCTATGCAATTCGTCCACCACATAGTAGATGGATTCGTTCATGCTCTTGATTCTTCCGGGGAGCATCAGCTGCCGGTTTAGTTGTCTGGCTTCATATTCACTGACAAAGGTGGTGAGCTTCTTGATTAATTCCTTGGATTTTTTCTCCGTAATAAAACGGGAGGCCTGTACCGCATCTGCCAGTAGCTTACATTCCGCCAGTTCAAATTCCTTACTGCCAAGATAATAGACATAGTTCCTGCCCTGTTTCTCCATCACCACATCGTAGCCCATTTGGCGAAGGCACTCTATGTCGTCATAGACACTTTTCCGGTCTGTTTCAATGTCCATCTCCCTAAGATAATTTTGGATTTCCGCCATACTTAGAGGATGCTCTTCATCAGCCTTGTGCAGTAATATTTCTCGCAAATGATACCACTTCCACTTTTGATTCCTTCTCTTTGCCATAGCAGCCCCCCAATGTCAGAATGATTCTTTCTACTATATGCTCATTCTAACAGGAAAAGGCACAATAGGATATTCAGAATTGCATAAGATTTAAAACGAGTATCCCGCCTTTTACAGGATACTCGTTTTAAATAAAAATTATATAGCTCAGTCTAGCAGATTATAAGAGTGCCTCTACTGCCTTCTTCACTTCCTCCATAGAATGGGTTGGTTCAAAACGCCGTACCACATTTCCCTTTCTATCCACCAAGAACTTGGTAAAGTTCCACTTGATGTCCGGATTCTTTTTGTATTTCGGATCTTTGGCAAAGCACATTGCCCCCATAGCCATAGCCTTTACGCCCTTTCCAAATCCCTCAAAGCCTTTTTGCTCTTTAAGATAGCCGTATAAAGGAAGAGCATTGGCACCATTGACCTCTGCCTTTTTCATCTGATCGAATTCTGTTTTGTACTGTAGAGTACAGAACTCGTGGACTTCCTCATCCGTTCCCGGAGTCTGTCCTGCAAACTGATTACAGGGAATATCCAAAATCTCCAAACCCTTTTCATGGAAATTCTCGTAGAGCTTCTGCAAGTCCTCGTATTGAGGTGTAAAGCCACAGCCTGTTGCCGTGTTGACAATCAAAAGCACCTTTCCCTCATACTCTTTAAGAGATAGCATTTCCCCATTTCTCTTCTCTACACTATAATCGTAAATTCCCATATTTCCCTCCTATACTCTACTTTTCCTTGAACTCTTAACTTTTATAATAGCTTTTTGTTATATAGATTGTTTGCAATTTAATTTTACTCTATTTCATTCTTTTGTCAAGAAAATTCATATCTTTCATTTCGATTGATATTTTTGTTACATTTGCAACATATCTCTTTCTTTTTCTCTGATATCCTGAAGTCGTAAAGAGAAATACTATCAGGAGAGGAGTCTATATGATTACGAAAGAAATGACATTGGCGGATGTGGTAAAGGAATATCCAAGTACCATTCCTTATTTAAATGAATATCGTTTGGATTATTGTTGTGGAGGACATGATCCTATTGCACAGATTGCCAAGGAGAAAAATATTGATTTGAAACCTTTCATGCAAGAACTGGAAAGATTGGCAGCCCTTCCAAAGAAGAACGATTTAGATTACGAGGGAGAATTGAATCGTTTCCGTTCTCTATCTGTACCGGAAATGCTGGCGGATTTAGAGCGTAGTCACCATGTCAAAGAAAGAGAATTACTGGCTGATGTGGAAGCCCTTTTGAATAAGATTCTGGTGGTGCACTACGAGCACCATGGAAAGGAGCTAAGTTCCATCCATCACCACTTTGCCCTTTTAAAGGCGGACTTGGAAGAACATTTTGCGAAAGAAGAAAAACTGGTCTTCCCGATTATGAAAAAGGCAGGAAAGCCAAGTTCTGAAGATATCGCCTATGTGAAAAGTTTGGAGGAGGAACACAGCACCGCCGGGGAACTGATTAAGCTTTTACAGAGAGAGACGAATTTCTTTACAGCCCCGGAAGACGTTTGCCCAACCTACAGAAGATGCTTCAGCCAGATGGAAGCCTTGGTGGAGGATATTTTCATGCATATCTTTAAGGAAAATTCCATAGCCTTTCCGGAGTATTATGAGCAGGAATAAGGGGGGCGTTTTTGATGCAGTATTGGTCTTTATTCGGGGCCGCTCCCGCTAAACTTAATCTTGCGTAGAAAAGGTCTGTATTCAATATCGATAGACGCTCTGATGCAGTATGGGTCTGCATTCAGGGCACGCTCCCGCTAACCTCGCCTTCGCAGCGATACTAACTTCAAGCTTCGCTTTGCTCGCTTTCAGTAAGTACCGGCGGGCTCAGATTGCCCCTCATACAGACCTATACCGCATCAGTCGCTTACACTAGTAAATTTCTTCAGGCTTTCCATAAGCACTGACAGGCTCAGTTTACCCCCTCCTTTAGACCTGTACTGTAAATTCATGCTTTTATTATCCGTTTTGTTTTCAAAAAAAGGGGTCACAATAAAGAACGAAATTTTCGGCAATATAGGTCTGAATACGGGGTAGTCTGAGCCCGTCGGTACTTGCGAAAAACAAGTGAAATGCAGTTTTTCGCTTAGTATCCGATACGTGGCGAAGCTAGCGAGAGCGTGCCCCATTTCAGACCTATATTGCTTAGAAAATTTACAGCTACTTTATAGCATTCTAGTACAGAGCTTCCTGAAAGGTCTCCACTATTTCTTCCAGCTCCTCCTCCTGTATGGTTCTTAAGTCCATCCAGTAATCATCTTCCCAGATTCTTCCGATAATCGGCGTTATTCCTTTTCGAAGTCTGGCTTCCAACTGAGATACGGAAAGCTTTTCCGGATGGTAAACCACTGCATAGCTGTCCATATAGGTATCCGGCAGAGAACCTCCACCCACCTGAGCCTTGGAGGGCTGTAAAGAATATTCTCCGGGGATAGATTCCTTTTGGAACAAATGAAGCAATGCTTCCCCCCGTCTTTTGACCACGCTCTGCTCTTCAGACAGCATACGAAGTACCGGGATTCTTTCTTCAATTCCTTCCTCCTTTAAATACTCTAAAAAGCATAGCTCCAAGGCGGTAATGGTAAGCTTATCTACCCGAAGGGCTCTGGTAAGAGGATTTTTCTTCATTTGATCAATATATTCTTTTTTTCCGATAATAATTCCGGCCTGAGGGCCTCCCAAAAGCTTGTCTCCGCTGAAACAAACCACATCCACACCGGCTTCGATGGCTTCCTGTACCGTTGGTTCGTGGGGAAGTCCGTATTTTTCCAAAGGAAGAAGCACGCCGGAGCCTAAATCCTCAATAATAGGAATTCCGGTTTCCAGAGAAAGTGGCTTTAATTCTCTGGCCTCTACAGATTCCGTAAAACCGCAAATTTTGTAATTGCTGGTATGCACCTTTAAGAAGGCTTTTGTATTTTCATTGACAACTTCCACATAATCCTGATAGTGAGTCTTGTTGGTGGTTCCCACTTCCCGCATCTCCGCCCCGGAGGCGGCACAAACATCGGGAATACGGAATTTTCCCCCGATCTCCACCAGTTCTCCCCGGGATACCACAACCTCTCCCCCCTTAGCCAGGGTAGAAAGAATCAGTAAAACGGCAGAAGCATTGTTATTGACCACCATAGCATCCTCTGCACCGGTAATTTTGCAAATGCTGTCCTTAATATGACTATAGCGCTCCCCCCGCTCTCCCTTTTCCAAGTCATATTCCAGATTAGAGTAGGAAGAAAGCATCTTGGCAAGCTCCTGTCCGATCTTCGGAGAAAGCAAAGCACGACCAAGGTTGGTATGTAAAATGGTGCCTGTGGCATTAATCACCTTCCTGAGCTTCGGCTTTACATCGCCCTCGATGCGCTCCGTAATCCGACTGTAAAGAGAAGAAAAGGCCTGTTCTATCCGACTTTCCTCTTCTTCCTCTCGAACGCATTTTCGGAGATTTTCCACTTCAAGTCTTATGCAGTCCGTTACATAGGATAATCCGTAATCCTGAATAAAGGAGAGAATCTGCTCCTCCTCCAATATGTTGTCAATTTTGGGAATTCTTCTAAAAAATGCATTTCTATCCATGGTCTTCTTCCTTTTCTCTTGTGTTTATACTTTCTTTAGAATCTATTGTACCATAAATTCACTAAAGGACAGCTACATTGAGAGAAAAACTCCGGTATTTCCATCCGAATTTTATGTATAAAGAAAGAGCTTAGAAGAAATGCTTCAAAGGGGCATCCCCCCAGCCTTCATTCTAAGCTCTAAATTTGCTGCAATACTTTTATAAGCTACTGTTTTTTCCCGCTGTTTGTAAACGGATAAGCGCACGATAAAGCTTTGCCTGATTCCGAAGTCTTTGTTCTTCGGAAAGCTTTTCATCCTGAATCTTCTTCTCAGCTCGCTCCTTGGCTCTCTCGGCACGATCAACATCAATCTCCTCACTCCACTCAAAGGTGGTGGGAATCAATCGACAATGGTTGTCCATCATGGAAAGCATTCCTCCGATACAGGCTGCCTTTCTTTCGCTACCATCCTTCATAATCACCTTGGCTGTACCCATACCTACCGCTGTGCAGTAGTTGATATGGTGCGCCATGATAGCCAGGTCTCCTGTAATGGTTCTTAAGCTGACACGTTCCACTTCATCGTCAAATTTTTGCCCATCCATAGAAACAATCTCTAAATGGAAGTTTGCCATAAAGGTCCCTCCTTACTGTTTCTTAGCTTTTTCAAAAACTTCATCGATGTTTCCTACTAAGAGGAAAGCAGACTCAGGAAGCTCGTCACATTCTCCGTTCAAAATCATCTTAAAGCCGCGGATAGTTTCCTTTAAAGGAACATACTTTCCTGCAAGACCGGTAAACTGCTCTGCTACAGAGAAGCTCTGAGACAGGAAGTTCTGAATCTTTCTGGCACGGAAAACGCTAATCTTATCTTCCTCAGATAATTCATCCATACCCATGATGGCGATGATATCCTGTAATTCCTTATATCTCTGGAGTACCTGCTGTACACCTCTTGCCACCTGGTAGTGCTCCTCTCCTACGATTTCCGGAGTAAGAATACGGCTGGTGGAATCCAAAGGATCTACCGCAGGGTAAATTCCCTTACTTGCGATATCTCTGGACAATACGGTGGTCGCATCCAAGTGGGTAAATGTTGTTGCAGGTGCCGGGTCGGTAAGGTCATCCGCAGGCACATAAACCGCCTGAACGGAGGTGATAGATCCCTGCTTTGTGGAAGTAATACGCTCCTGCAAAGCACCCATGTCTGTTGCCAGTGTTGGCTGATATCCTACCGCAGAAGGCATTCTTCCGAGAAGTGCGGATACCTCTGAACCTGCCTGGGTAAAACGGA
>CAUUJL010000097.1:0-7873 GCA_963545375.1 uncultured Oribacterium sp. | reverse complement strand
GCACAGTATGCCCAGCCCCAGTTTGGAAATACTTTCCTGGAGATTGATCTGGGATTGCAGCATGTGTATTACTATGAAAATGGCGCATTGACCTGGGAGAGCCCTACGGTAACCGGGATGCTTACCGCGGATCGTGCTACCCCTAGCGGTGTATTCTTCCTAAAAGGAAAGGAAACCAACAGAACTCTGAAGGGAAAGATGGTGGACGGAAAGCCGGAATATGAGGCTCCTGTGTCCTATTGGATGCCCTTTAACGGAAACATCGGTTTACATGATGCGACTTGGCGTTCTAAGTTCGGTGGAAACATTTATGTGAAGAATGGTTCCCACGGCTGTATCAATCTGCCGAAGAACAAGGCGGCAGAGCTTTTTGCCAAAATCCAGAAGGGATGCCCGGTAGTGGTTCATCCATAAAAGAAAGACAAGTAAGAAAGTAAGTCAGTAAGAAAGTAAGTCAGTAAGAAAGTGAGTAAGAGTGTAGTTATCGGAGGCTTAAGGCTTTCGTTAACTACACTTTTTTGCATTTTTAGAAACCGTATTTTTTCCGAGGGGTGTCTGTATCATTATTTTTTCCTCCCGGGTCATAAGAAAAATAATGATAAAAAAGCTGGATAAAAAAAGGAAAATTCGTTAAGATAATGTCCTTACGAGAAAGTTCAGTGCAGTATGAAATACAGAATATAGAAAAAATGAAAAGACCTATGCTTTGGAAAGAAAGTACAGAACTTAGGGAGTAGACAAGGTTTATGTAGTAGAGTAGAGCATAAAAGTAGTATAGAAAAGGGGTGGCTATGCAAACAAAGAATATTATGGTGAGAAGGTATATCGGAATGCTTTTGGGGGTGCTGGTGATTTCCATCGGTATTGCCCTGTTTAAGGAGTCTCATTTGGGAAATGACCCGATTTCCGCCTTGAATATGCGTTTGGCAGAAATCTTCGGGATTTCATTGGGACAGCAGAATATGATAGCCAATGTGCTGTTTTTCATGGTTCAGCTTGCTTTCGGACGAAAGTATATCGGTGCGGGAACCTTTGCCAACGGCATCCTGGTAGGCTATATCGTGACTTTCTTCTATGAAATATTTACAAAGCACTTCGGCTATGCGGAGGAGCACGGCTTGGTGGTACAGTTGATTTGGGTAAGTCTTGCAGTGGTGGTGACCTCCTTCGGCGTTTCTCTATACCAGACAGCGGATCTGGGAGTTGCACCCTACGATTACCTTTCGTTGGGCTTAAGAGATAAGACGAAGAAGCATTATTACGGATGCAGAATGTTAACAGACGGTTTGGCGGCTCTTGGCACTTTTCTTACCGGAGGACTGGTAGGAATCGGAACCTTGGTTTCCGCCCTTTTCCTGGGGCCGATTATTCATTTCTTCGACGTGCATTTTTCCGAGAAGTGGATTGGCTATACTCCCGGCGGTGAAAAGGCGGAAGAAGAGCGGGATTTGGAGAAGAAAAGCGAAGTATAAGAGAGATAAAAAGTCAGGACTCAAAAAGAGAAAAGCATGGAATCAAAGAAAAGAAAAATGTTAAGAAGAGAATTTTCTTATGACTAAAAAAATAGAACTATTTTACCAAAGAAGCGTAAAATTGCTTCCAAAATAAGGAAATGTCAGAATTTCGTAAAAAACACGGGATGAAAATGTAAAAACACTAGGCAGTTTTGTAAGAATGCGTTAGTGAATCTTCATCTTGTGTTTTTATTTTCGCCACATTTTCTCCCTAAAATGGCAAACTGTAACACAAACCATAAAGGAGAGTTTATGCAGGACGCGAATTTTACAGTAAAGAACAATAGAACAGAAGAGGGAAATTCCGTAAACGGGAATTTAGGAAAAGCGAATCGGAAATTAATGAGAAGAAGCGCTCTTAAATTTGGGAAGAAAGGCTTAGCCCTTGCCCTTGCTCTGATGAGTTTGAGCATGAGTACTGCTTTTACAGCTTCCGCAAGTCCAAAGGAAGAGGAGCTTTTGGTATTTTCCGAGGAGGGTGCTATCATTTCTCAGGAGGATCAGAGCACTACTTTATTTTCCGACGATGTTTTGGTGGGAGACACTGTCAGCAGAAGTCAGCAGATTGTAGATTATGCAACCCAGTATATCGGCAGACCTTATCGCTACGGCGGAGTAAGCCTTCTTCACGGATCGGACTGTTCCGGCTTCTTAATGGGAATCTTCGGACACTTCGGCATCGGTCTTCCCCATTCCTCTGCGGAGATTGGAACCTTGGGAACCAATGTGGGCTCTTTGGCAAATGCGATTCCCGGTGATGTTTTGGCTTATGCAGGTCATGTAGGAATCTATTTAGGAAACGGAAGAATGCTTTCCGCATTGAATTCCCGCTCCGGTGTAACCATTGAATCTGCAACCTACAAGCCTATAAAATCCATTAGAAGGTTCGTATAAAAATATTTTTCTTTAAAAAATAAGAAAATCGCTTATACTCTATATCATACCGCCGATATTACTATCACAAGGATAAAATTCCTAAGAAAATTATCCCTCAAATAGTTATCAAGTTCTCCTAGTAGAATGTGTGTGATAAAAAAGTCCACGAAAGTGGCAAATGCGGCAAAAAGCCCCGGAATGCTGAGCTTATCAGCGTCCCGGGGCTTTTTGTATCCGGATATTTTCGGAAAGTCTTACTGAATTCTGAAAAACTCTTACAGTTCTATGGACGGTATTGCATTTGCCCTCGAAAAGCTGATAAGCTAGCGGGGTTAAAGATGATGGAGGAAGTATGGAATTTCAGAAGAAAGGGCGAAGAGTCGCCGTCCTGACCGTCCTGTCGTTAAGCCTGCTTTTTGGACAAAGCGTAAGCTATGCCGCAGGCCCCGGGGACAGTCTGGGAAAAAATGCAGGGAACAGCACAGAAAGCAGTACGTCAAGCAGTACCAACAATTCGAGCCAGAGTAACAGCTCCTCTTCGGGAGCTTTAGATTACTCCGGCTGGTACGGTTATACCAACGCGGACGGCTCCGATTTAAAGTATCTGGAGAAGGGAACCGAGGTTTCCAAGTTCCAGAATGAAAACGGCCCCATTGACTGGGATGCGGCGAAGAAGGACGGATTGGACTTTGTCATGATTCGTATCGCTTACGGTACCAAGGAAGACGCCTATTTCGATGAGAACGTAAAGGGTGCCCAGAAGGCCGGTATTAAGGTGGGAGCCTACCTTTGCTCCACCGCGAAAAATATGGACGATGCCTTGGCAGAGGCCAAGCTTACCGTAAAGAAGATTAAGCCCTATAAGTTTGAATATCCGGTAGCCTATGACCTGGAGGTCGGCTCCATGCTTTCCGACGGCCTTACGAAGGAAGGGCTTACCGCCATGACCAACGCCTACTGTAAGAGGGTGAAGGATGCGGGATTTATTCCTATGGTCTATGCCAATAAAACCTGGCTGACCAAGCACATGAATTTATCGGACTTGCCCTATGATGTGTGGTTTGCGGCCTATCCCTTGGATCGGGTGTATCGTCCGGTAGAGGGAAGTACCACCACCATTTGGCAGTCCAGTGAGAAGGGTGTGGTGCGAGGAATCAAAGGACTGGTTACCACGGAATTTTCCTGGAAGGCTTATGGCGGAGGCAATCCTTCCGAGAAAAATGCCGGTAAGTCCGGCAGTGCTTCCGGAAACAGCTCCAACAATGGCGGAAATTCTTCTAATAATTCCTCCGATAACGGAAAAAACAGCAATAATTCCAATAACGGAAATTCCGGAAAGAATGGCGGCAATAAGAGCGGCAACAATTCCGGCGGTGCTTCCGGAAATAACTCTTCCGGAAACAACTCTTCCAATGGGGGAAACACAAGCCTGAATAAAGAAGAAAACAGTACCATCAGTACCGGCGGGCCCACAGCAGAGTCTCAGGCCGCTGTGGAAAACGGCTGGGTACAAAGCACTCCCGGAAAGTGGCAGTATAAGGAAAATGGAAAGGCTGTCACCGGCTGGAAAAAGGTATCGGATAAGTGGTACTTTATGAATTCCGACGGCAATATGCAGACCGGCTGGGTGAAGGATCAAAACAGTTGGTATTTCTTAGATGACCAGGGGGCAATGCGAAGCGGCTGGATCAAAGATAACGGAAACTGGTACTTCCTGAAGGACAGCGGGGCAATGGCCAAGAACTGGCAGAAGGTCTCCGGAAAATGGTATTGGCTTTCCGAGGACGGCGCAATGCGAACAGGCTGGAGAAATCTCAATAATGTATGGTATTATATGGAAGATTCCGGCACGATGGTAGCGGATACCACGAGAAACATTAACGGAGTAGACTATCGTTTTGACGCCTCCGGTGCATGGCTTCCTTAAGAAGACAAATTTTTCGGTGAGCAGTTCACGAAGGATAGAATAAAGCTTCCAATGGGCGGTTTTTCTAAAGATAATACAATGTCCTACTATCGCCGATGAAGATAAGGGAAAGTAAGGCTTCTCTAAAGGAAATAAGACGCTTGGAGAAAGGGTGTATCATCCGAAAAGGCATTAAGATGCTGAAAGAAAGAGTGTATCATCCTAAAGGGAATAAAGATGCTGGAAGAAAAAGCGTAAAATCCGAAAGAGAATGAAAAAAAAGAAAGAGGAGAATACTATGCTAAAGAAAAAAGAAAGCATTTTCAAAACAGCAGGAAAGAAGGCTCTGGTTTTGGGGCTGGCAATGTGTGCTCTATGGAGCATTCCTGCATTTGCAGAAGATAAGCCGGTAAGCCGTGTGCAGATCGACATCAGCCCCAGTGAGGATTTGGAGCTGGAGTCCGGTAAGACCTATGCCAAGCCGGAGGCGGTGGCTATGGACAGCGGCTACGAGGTTTCCGGATTTTCCATTGACGGAAAGAATCAGGGCTCTCCCAAGAAGCCCTATACCTACACCATTTCCGTGAAGGCGGAGGGGGGAAATGTCTTTGACGACAATACCGTGGTAGAGGTTCGAGGCGCTTATGAAATGGCGGTAACCGAGAAGTCCAAGACAAGCATTAAGCTTAAGGCAAATGCCTATCCCTTCACCATTTTGAAGGAGCCGACAAACTTTACCCAGGACGGAACTCTGATTCGCTGGGGAAAAGTGGATTACGCTTCCGGCTATGATGTAGTGATTTACTACACCACCAAAAACGGAGACGACAAGGTAGCGAAGAAGTCCGTGAACGGTACCAGCATTAACGTGAAGTCCTACTCCGAAAACGGAAAAGAATTTGACCATATCGCCGTAAGAGCCAAGTATGACAAGAAGGACGATTTGGCCCAGTATATTGCGGATTCACAGTATGTGGAGCCCTCCGGTGATGTGGACGGAGAGTATTCCGATGACGGCTACATTTTCAACCTGATTACCTTGAAGGCAAAGGGCATCAGCAAGGGAAGCTTTAAGGAATACAGTGCCAAGAAAAAGAAGAAGACTGCAGCAGAGAAGGCTAAGGATAATAAGAAGAGACCTTCCAATGATTACTATGGAAATACTGAGGATGGCAGTAATGCTTCCGGCGGCCCCTCCGGCAATGTTTTAGGCTGGAGACAGAACGGAGAAGACTGGTATTTTGAGGAGAACGGTCAGCTTTCCAAGGGCTGGAAGCAGATTAAAGACCAGTGGTATTTCTTCGATGAGGATGGAAAAATGCTTACCGGTTGGAGAAAGATTGGTGAGCAGTGGTATTATTTGGATCAAAATGCAGCAAGCGCCGGTGCGATGCTTAGCGGATGGGCATTTTTAAATAATCAGTGGTACTACTTGGAGCCAAAGGCCGAGGGACAGGGAAAGATGCTCACCGGCTGGCAGGAAATCAATGGACAGTGGTACTATTTCCAGCTGGAGAACGGTGCAATGCTTAGCGGATGGCAGAATATCGGAGATAAGTGGTATTTCCTGAATGTGAATAAGGAAGGTGTTCCTGCAGGCGCTATGCTGAAGGATACCGTGCAGGATGGCTACACTATCAACGCAGAAGGTGTTCGGCAGTAAACAAAGCGGTTTTAGAAGTATGCTGTTTGAGACAGATAGGGAAAATTCTTGCTTTCTATGAGGAAGGATTTGTAACCTTTGGGAGAGATAATCTGTCTTCGTAAAAGAGACTATTTTCGATATGTTTGCGGCCCTTATTGCAAAAGAGTATAGCTTGACTGTGGCAGCAAAGGAGAATTCAAGTTTTTGCATGGCAAAGGAGTTAAAATGAAGAAAAAAGCTTTAGCGATGGCGTTATTATTAAGTGGAACTTTGGCTTTCCACGGACAGGCTTTTGCGGATGAGTACAGTAACGGAACCATTCAGGGAGAAGCACTGCCCAATGTGGTTCATGGCGTAAATCAGCAGGCTTCCGGAAGCCCCAAGGCACCCTGGCAGGATGCGAGCTTAACCCAGGCGGCGAACAACGGCTCTACAGTTAGCAACAGTACTGCAAGTAACGGTACAGCAAGCAATAGCTCTGCTAATGCAGGAAGCTCCTCAGAGAGCAGTACCCAGGGCGCTACTACAAGCAATGCTCCTTTAAATGTGCAAAACGGCAGCTCTACCCCGACTTACACCGACAGTACCATCGGTTTGGGCGGTGCCAGCATTACCATGATTAAGGGAGAGCAAAGCGGACAGCAGATTTCCATTGTGGTGGAAAGCAATGACGGCAGCTTAATCGTAGTGGACGGCGGTTTAAAGACCAATGCTCCTTACCTTGCAAAATACATTAAAGACAGAGGCGGAAAGGTGGCTGCTTGGCTCCTTACCCATCCCCATGAAGACCATGTAGGTGCTCTTGCGGTAATCCTTGAGCAGCAGAAGAAGGAAGGTCATCCGGATTATTACAACATTGACCCGGGACAGATTTACTACGGTTTTCTGCCATTGGCTTACTATGAGCAGTATGAGCCTGCTCACCGTATTCCCATGATGAAGGAAATTATGGAAGACCTGGCCCAGTACGACAGTGCAAAGCGCCATGAAAGCTCCCCTGCAGGAACTAGCTTCACCTATGGCAATGTGGCAGTAGAGGTTTTGAACACCCCTTATTCCATTCCTATCGACACAGGAAACAATAGCTCCGTTTGCTATATGATTACCATTAACGGAAAGAAGCTTCTGATTACCGGAGACCTTCCCTATGAAGCGGCAGGGAAACTGATGGAAGAAAGAGGTGCCGATAAGCTTAAGGCGGATATCGTGCAGATGGCTCATCACGGACAGCACGGCGGATCCTTTGCCTTCTATAGTGCGGTACATCCCAGATACGCTTTATGGCCCAGCTCTCAGGAACTTTGGAACAAACGTAAGGATGCCTTCACTGAAGACCAGGAAAGCTATACCGTGGCTTTGACCAAATTCTGGATGAATAAGCTGGGTGTGGAGAAGAACTTCGTTATGGCGGATGGAAACTGGGTACTGAAGTAAGGTGGAAAAGCCCTGTGCCCATAAAGAAAAAGTGCTGTATCCTACAGAAATAGTTTTGTATCGTTGAAGAGAAAAAGCCTCGTATCCTTAGAGAAGACTTGCTTTTTTACCCAAGAATCTTTATACTTAAGAGAAAGTTTTTGGGGAAAGGATAAAAATATGGAACAGTGGAATGTAGAAGCTTTCAGAGATAGAGCTAAGAAGTTCACAGAAGATGCAAGAGCATTGAGCAATGATTTTCAATATGCCATTGGCTTAAGAGAGAAGCAGAAAGAAGGAGAAGATATGAAGAAAAAGATTTGTACCGTACTGGCCATCATCGGTGGAATCATCGCTTTTTGCGGATTGGCTTACGGCGTATATCGTTTGCTTGCTCCGGATTATCTGGAGGATTACGAGGACTACGATGATTTAGAGGATGAAGATTATCTGGAAGAGGAATAATCTTATTGCATAGTGCTTTGAGCGAAAGAAAAAGAGGCAGTAGCCTCTTTTTTT